>CALJSB010000160.1 GCA_937976305.1 uncultured Acidimicrobiales bacterium | reverse complement strand
GGCTCTGCTTCGATGTTGAACACCGGGATCTGGGCCAGCCGTCGGTAGATCAGAGCCGACGGCTGTTCGAGTGATGTGCGCAGCGCTTGATGCGCGAACTCGGCGATGGGTTGCCACGCCAGCAAGCTCATGACCATGACCGCACGCTGCAATGCGAGCAGCCGGTGACCCCACAGCGCGAGGTAGGTACCAATGAGGGCGACCGACACGACGGGGCCGGCGATCACCGGTGCGGTGCTGGGCCGGATGGCCAGCATCAAGGCCAAGCTCGTGGCGATGGCAGCAATAACGACGGCACTCGACGTCGTGACTTCTCTGATTGGCTGAGCATTGGGCGTCGGGCGCCAGCGAAGCGCAGCCAGGGCGATCGCAGCAAGAGCCACAAGCGGCACCACGCTGGCGCCGTCGTTGTCCTGTTGCCATTCGGCCCGCACGATGGCGACCGAGCCCACGATGCAAACCGCAGCCACCACGAGGGCCGTCAACCACGGACGGTGGTCGGACGGCGAAGCGTTGCGAGTTGCTCGTCGGCGTCGCCGATGACCTGATGTCGAGCCTTCATTTGGCTGAAATGGCCTGAATGTAAGCGATTTTTGGCGTCTTGGGGTAGCAGAAAGCAGGCGGGGAGCGGACGGGGATGCGGGTCCGTCCGCCTGGAGTGAACCGGGCATGCCACGCAGAGTGACATATCTCGTCACGGAGCGCAACAAAAACTTGGGTCGTCCTACCCAGCGCTGCGTGCCGAACGGCCTAGAACTCGCCAAACCAAGCGGTCAACGAGGTCGACCCGGTCAGCCAAGAAATCTTCATCGATTTCGGGAACCGCCATCTGCGTGGTGACGTTGACTCTGTGCCGGTGTACGTCCGGCGGGTGAGGGTGTCAGCGGCAAACAAGCGAAGGGGCAGTTGTGGTTTTTGGAGGAAGGCTTCACATATCGACAAAGGCGGGAAAGCTTGCGGCTCGTTCGGCGGAAGATGGCCGAAACGTGTTGAGCGGCGGCTTCTCGAAGCCGGAACCCGGCAATGGGTCGGCCCACGCGAGTGGCAACGGTGGTCGACGTATGGTGGCCACGCTCATCGCCATCCCGGTCGTTGGTATTGCGGCCATCTTGGGAGCGATGGTCCTTCTCGATCGAGCAGTTGGCGAGCCGCTCGACAAGCTCGTCGAAGTCACGCAGTGCGATCGCAACCTCGTGGCGATGGTCAACGAGGACCTTGCCTCGGACCTGCCTGCGGGCAATCGAGTCGTGATGCGAGTGACGCTGCGCGATGCAGACGGTGAAGAGCTGGGCCGAACGTCCTTTGATGTTGGCCGCACCACGCCTGGCATTGAGGCCGAGGTGCAGCTGGTTTCAGCAGACGCAATGGTCGCATCGTGTGATGTCGAAGCCATCGAGACCGTGCGCAGTTAATCGGTCATTCGCTCAAGCGTTGACGAGCAAGTCGACGATGTCGTTGGTCTTTGTTGTTGCCAGGGCGAGCTGACTCTGGCTCCGCTCGACCGACGGCACGGCAGTGACGAGTTGGATCACTTCGTGGAGGTGATCGTTCGACTTGGCCACGATGCGACACAGCAAGTCGCCCTCGCCCGTGATCGTGTGAATCTCGATGATCTCTGGAATGGCTCGAAGGGCCGAGATCGTCTCGTCGTGTGAGCCCTGCATGATCTCGAGCGTGGTGAAGGCCAGGACGCCGTAGCCAGCTCGGGCCGGGTCGATCACGGGCGTGTAGCCCTCGACCACACCCTCTCGCAGCAAGCGGTCGAGCCTGGCGTACACGGTGCCTCGGGCAAGCTTGAGTTCACGGGCGACCACGGTTTGGGACGCCTTCAAGTTGGCTCTCACTAATTCGATGATCCGTAGGTCGGTGTTGTCGAGCGCTCTTGACACTTTGGGCAGCCTCCGTCGAGATCTTGGTGTTGACACTGAACATATCGACGCCACGGACACAAAAACTGAACAGAACGCTCAGCTGCATTGAAGTTCACTGAGCGAATCGCCGATCATGAGAGGGTTCCGCTGATCCACGGGGTCGTCACCCCACTTGACCGAAGGAGATGCCATGTCGCACCTCAAGAAGATCGATCACGTCACCTACGCATGCGCCGCTGGCCAGATCGAGAAGTGGGCGTGGTTCCACATCGAGGTCGAGGGCGGCACCCTCATCAATCGAATCGACGACGTTCGTCCGGGCGATCCAGATTCGTCGATGAAGATCTGGTGTATCGACTTCGGTGAGTTCGGTATCGCTCTCATCGAAGGCATCGATCGAGCCAAGAGGTCGCAGGTCACCAAGTTCGTCGATGTGCATGGCGATCACTCGTGTCAGCACATCGCCTACGACACTCACGACCTCGACAAGTTCGTGGCCCACCTCCAGTCGATGGGCGGCACCCCACGGGGCGAAGTGCTGGTACGCAACGATGGCTTCGGAGTTCTCAAGCAGATGTTTGCCCGGGGCTACGCCGAGGGCGACGCCGCCGAAGCCAGCTTCCCCGAATACTGTCAGCGCCCATCCGCTGGCGACTCCGAGGCCGAGGTGGCCATCACGTTTGCGGCCGAGACGGGCAAGGGCTTCTACGACCAGATCGAAGATGCCGTTGCCGACGGCGACGAAGCGCCCTTCTTCGACTTCGAGCAGATGCCGGACGATTGGGCGGTGCCGGCACCGGCGCCCCGTGCGGAGTACATCGCCTGACCAATCGCTGGGGTGGCTCGCCATGCGAGGGCCATTGGCTACCGTCGACTCATGGCTGATCGCCCCGGCGACGCAACTGAAGACAACGCGACTGACGACGACGCAACCGAACATCAGGTTGACGGTGACACTGATGACGGAGATGCTCCCGACGTTGTGGAAGAGCGCGTTGCCGCTGATGTGACCAGCGAGGCGACGTCGTCGTCGAAGAAGCGCAGCCCGCTGGTGCTCATTCTCGTTCCGTTGCTTCTCTTTGTCGGAGTGGCCCTTGGCTTCAGAACGCTCGCTTCGAGCGAACGGGCCGATGCCACAGCGGCCGTCGACGCCGCCATCGACGGTGGTTCGCCGGTCGAGCTTTGTGGTGGCGCTGATGACGAGTTGAGCCTCGACGGATTCTCACTCGAACAACCGCTGGTGTTGTCGTCGTTGACGCTCGACCGGGCTGCCGTGTCGTTTGTTGCGCCAACCGAAGGTGGTGGCGCAGTCGAAGCTGACGACACCGGTGATGATGTCGACGACGATGATCAGGCCATGGTCGACGTGATCGACCTTGTGCTCGAAAAGCAGTCGAGTGGTTGGTGTATCGCCAGTTGGGACGCCTCGACTCGGCTCGCGTCAAGCTAGATCAGCGAGGCTTCACTCAATCAGATGCGCCCGATGGGCGCGGCGTCATGTACGCCCGATGGGCGCGGAATCAGATGCGCTCGATGAGCGTGCCGGTGCCGAGTCCGCCACCACAGCACATGGTGATGACGCCGTAGCGACCACCGGTGCGCTGTAGCTCGTGCACCGCCTTGGTGGTGAGGAAGCATCCGGTGCCGCCGAGCGGGTGACCCAGCGAGATGGCCCCGCCATTCGGGTTGACCTTTTCCATGTCGGGCTGGAGTTCCTTCGACCACGCGAGCACCACAGAGGCGAAGGCCTCGTTGATTTCCACGACGTCGACGTCGTCGATCGTGATGCCTTCGTTGGCCAGAACCTTCTGCGTGGCGGGGATCGGCCCCTCAAGCATGAGCACGGGGTCGCAGCCAACGAGTGCTGTCTGGAGCACCCGAGCGAGGGGAGTGACACCCAACTCGGCTGCCTTCTCGGCGCTCATGAGCAGCACGGCGCTGGCGCCATCTGCGATCTGTGATGAGGAGCCGGCGGTGTGCACGCCATCTTCACGCGCCACCGGCTTGAGCTTGGCGAGCTGCTCGAGGCTGGTGTCGCGAGGGATCTCGTCGCGTGTGAAGGTGATCTTGTCGTCTGTCTTGTTGCCTTCTTCGTCGAGCACCGGCGCATCGATGGGGATGATCTGCGTTTCGAACCGGCCTTCTTCGACGGCCCGGGCGGCCCGCTCTTGTGACTCGAGGCCAAAGGCATCGGTGTCGCTGCGGTCGATTCCGTACTTCTCGGCGATGCGCTCGGCCCCCTCGAACTGCGAGACGAACTCGTAGTTCTCGAAGTAGCTGCGGCTCACTGGCTTGCCGTATCCAGCCTTGGCTCCGGCCACGGCATCGGCGCCGATCGGCAACGTGCTCATGGCCTCGACGCCGCACGCGAGCACCACGTCTTCAACGCCCGATGCAATGAGGGCGTGTGCGGTGTTGACGGCGTGCTGGCTTGATCCGCATTGGGCGTCGACCGTGGTGGCAGCGACACCCTCGGCACCACCGTGGCTGAGCCAAGCTGTCCGAGTGATGTTCATGGCCTGGGCGCCGACTTTGTTGATGCACCCGCCGACCACCTGACCCACGTCGCTCGAGTCGATCCCGGCCCGATTGATGACTTCCATCATCACGGGGCCAAGCATGTCTGCCGGGTGAGCACCAGCGAGCGAACCGTTTCTCTTGCCAACCGCTGAACGTCCGGCTTCGACGATGACGACTTCGTGCATGGTGAACTCCTGGCTGATTGGCCCGATCTCGATTGCGGTCAAAACTAGCCAGCGGGCTGTCGCCGATCACATTCCGCTGCGTAGGCGTTCGGTCAGTCGAGCGATTCCATCCGGGCGCCGAGAGCCGCAGCACCCGGACGCGGCACCGAACCGAGGCCAACAGCGGCGCCGGAACGATCCGCAGCGGACTTGTTCTGGGAGAGCTTTGACTTGGCTTCGATGCGGGTAACGGTGAGCTGCACGCCGACGATGGCCCGCAGCTGTTTGTCGATGAAGTCGGCCGGCGCGTCGGTGACGGCCCACGGTTGACCGCCCGGGACGTCTGGCTCGTTGAGCTCGGTCAGTTCGGTGACGACGCCTCGTACCCACGCTGGGTCATCGTGCACCGTGACCGTTCCGTGCAGGTGGACCAACTCGTAGTTCCACGTCGGCACGACCTTGCCGTGTTCGGGCTTCGACGGATACCACTGCGGCGAGATGTAGCCGTCGAGGCCGGGAACAATCATCAGGGCCTCGGCACCATCAATGTGGTGCCAGTGGTCGTTGGCCCGAGCGAAGTGGGCTCGGACTGTTTGCACGTCATCGTCCACAACGAAAGGCAGCGGCGTTGATCGGATCTGTTCGCCTGCCGTCACCAGGTGGCCAAACCGTGCGAACCGCAGCATCGGCACGACGTCGGCGCCAGTCATGACATTGAATGACGGTGTGTACATGCAGCGAACCTAGCGACAGCGAAATTCGCTCGGGCTGTTGCCAGGCCAATGACTAGTTTGGGCCGATGTCGTCGACGAGATCAGTGCCAAGGCTTCGCTGGGAGCAGTTGCCGTCCGACGTCCAAGGCGGCTTCGCCGATGTGCTCGGCTCCCCAGTGGAGTCAGCCGATTCGCAAGAAGAGGGTTTCTCGCCGGGGATGGCCGCTCGCTGTGTGCTCGCCGATGGGCGAAAGGCGTTTGTGAAGGCGACGTCGTCGTCGATCAATACGCACTCGCGGGCCATGATGGTGCATGAGGGGCTGGTCAACGCTGCATTCGGAGACGATGCGCCGGTCCCTGAGTTTCTGGGCTCCGTGGAGGTCGACGAGTGGTTCGGGTTGGCCTTTGCCGATGTGGAAGGCCGGTTGCCAGCGACTCCCTGGAACGATCATGACCTCGAGTTGGTGGTGGCTGCGGTCGACGCCCTCGCGGTGCCGCCCGTTGAAGGCATCCCGCACCTCACCGAGGTGCTCGGCCCGGCCTTCCAGGGCTGGGACAGGCTCGCGACCCAAGGGGCCGATCTCACCGACGTCGAGCCCTGGCTTGATCAGGCCACCATCGTGCAGCTGGCGGAGATTTCAGCGGGCTGGGTCGACGCGTGTCCGCCCGAGGCTTTGGTGCACGCCGACATCCGAGCAGACAACCTCCTGATCGAACCAGACGGCAATGTGCTCGTCGTCGATTGGGCCAACGCCGGGCTCGGCCCAGCGTGTCTCGATGTGGTTGGAATGATTCCGTCGATTGCGATGCAGGGCGGGCCTGGGCCTTCGGAGTTGTGGGCTCGATCAGTGCACAGCGAGACCGCCGCCCCGGCTGACATCGATGCGTTTGTCGTGGCCATCGCCGGCTACTTCACCGACGCTGCTCGCCAACCGCCGGTGGCTGAGATCCCAATGCTGCGCGACTTTCAAGAAGCCCAGGGTGTGTGGGCCCGGCGGTGGGTGAAAGATCGACTCGACCTCTAGGGCGCTGATGCAGGTGCGGCCCCGCCTGCAACCCCACCGACGCCAGCAACACAGCGGATCAACAGCTCGGTGAGCGTTGCCATGGCGTTGGCATCGACGGTGTTCATACCTTCGGCAAAGCCCAACTCGACACCATCGCGATGCACCTTGGGAAGCCCGATACGCATCGTCGGGATGCCCCGGTTGCGGATGATGTTGGCGTCGGTCGAACCACTGAGTCCGGTCGGAGTCTCATGGGTCCGTCCTTCGATGGCTTCCCACGCTTGGCGTCCGAGCTCGCAGATCCAATGGTCGGGCTCGGTGAACGACCCGGGTATCGCAATCGAGAGTTCTGCGGATGCGTCGAGCCCTGGATCGGCCTGGCGAAGATCGGCAAGGGCTGCCTTGATACGGGCGTGGGCCTCAGCTCCCGACTCGCCAGGGAGCGTGCGCTGGTCGACTTTGAGCTCGGCCTGCTCGGGGGTGAAGGCGTTCATGCGATTCCACCCACCAAAGACCGACGAGACCATCGCCTGAGGTTCGAGGGTGTCGGAGAGCCGATCGTGCTGCTTTGCGAAGCGCCGTTCGAGTTCGAGGATGATCGTGGCGGCATCGGCGATGGCGTTGCGATAGGGCAGACGATGTCGGGCACCGACGTAGGTGTGGGTGCCCCGCACGGTGATGGTGCTCCAGGCCAGACCAACCTCCTCGTGCTGCACGAACCAGCCCGACTTCGCCACGATGCATGCGTCTGGCGTGATGTTGTTCTCGGCGAACACGTCGAGTAGACGGTCGACGCCGATTCCGTGACCGGTGTCGGTCCGATCGTCGTGGTCGAGTGGAAACGTCGGCATCCCGCCAGCGCCGAAGCCGACGATCACGTGGCACGGCAATGTCCCTCGGTTTGCGCCGAGAACCGCTGCGGCCTCGAGAATCGCAGCCGCATGGCCCTTCGGGTTCTGGGCGCCGAGCCCCGTAACGGTGGTGCCGTCATCGGACACGACAGCTTCGGGCAACAGGTGGCCAACGATCTGTGCGGCGGCCTGCGGCACATCGTCGGCCGGGTCGCCCGTGGTTACGGTGTCGATGGGGGAGTAGAGCAGCACCGTCGGTGCGTTTTCGAGGTGGTCGGGCGCGGCGATGCGGGCCCACGCACTGGCTGAGCGATCGTCGAGTTCGGCCAGTTGGCCGTCGAGGCCCGCGGCGTTGAGTATCTCGACGATGGCCTGGGTGCAGGAGCGCTCGTAGCCCGTCGGCGCCGGAACGCTCACGATCTGTGCGCAGTTGGCAACGAGCCGCTGGGCGTCGATGGCGCTGATGAGTGCATCGATCATCGGCTACCCAAACTCCGGCTCAGGCCAGATGCGGCGAGTCGTACGAGTGGCTCGATGCCATCGCGATCGAAGTCCTCGATGGGTCCGGTCGCCGACAGCGCTCCGATCAACGCATCGTCGAACGAGCGAATCGGCGCAGCCAGCGAACGAAGCCCGTCGCTTACTTCACCGATCTCCTCGGCGATGCCTGTC
>CALJSB010000159.1 GCA_937976305.1 uncultured Acidimicrobiales bacterium | reverse complement strand
CCAACCTCGATCAGCGCCTCGTGGACCTCGGCGGGTGGAAGCCCTGCTGCGGGCTACACGGTGTCGATCACTCCGAACGCGGGCACGGTCACTCAATCTGGCCTCGGCGCCACGATCACTGGGTTGAACCCGAACACGCTTTACACGGTGACGGTGACGGCTTCGAACGGGGTTGGGACCAACACCACCGCGTCTGACACTGCGACGACGCCGATCCAGACTGCAGCGCCTGGTCCGGTGGGTGTGACGGCGACTGCGACGTCGCCGACGTCGGTCAGCCTTGATTGGAATGATGTGTCGGGCAATCCGACTCCGACGTATTCGGTCGGCATCAGTCCCGCTGGCGGGACGGCGACAGTGAGTGGTTCATCGGCCACGGTCACGGGTCTGAATCCGAATACGACGTACACGTTTACGGTGACGGCTACGAATGGTGTTGCGCCGGATAGCAGTGGGTCTGCTTCGGCGACGACTCCGGTGCAGCCCGTGGCACCTGGTGCGGTGAGTGTGAGTGCGACTGCGGCGTCAGCGACGTCGGTGAGTCTTGATTGGAATGACGTGTCGGGCACTCCGACACCGACCTACTCGGTCGGCATCAGTCCCGCTGGTGGGACCGCAAGCCTGAGTGGCTCATCGGCCACGGTCACGGGCCTGACACCAGGTGTGACGTACACGTTTACGGTGACGGCTACGAATGGTGTCGCGCCGGATAGCACTGGGTCTGCCTCGGCCACGCCGGTCGGTGCGCCAGGTGCGCCAACGAACGTTGTCGCGGTTCGGGGTGAAGACGCCGTCAATACCGCTGTGATCACGTGGGATGCTCCGGCAACCAGTGGAACACCGATCACCGGCTACGAGGTAATCGTCAACGACGGCGACCCAGAGACTGAGGACCGCGATCCCGAGACGATCGACGACCCGTCGATCACGTCATTTGAGATCGGCAGCCTCGACCCTGGCACCTACACGGTGACCGTGGTCGCCACCAGTGCCGCGGGAGACAGCCCTCCTGGCGTCTCGAACGAGGTGCTGATTCCCGACGTGCCGGGGATTCTCGTCAACATCGTCGCATCCAACGACATCCCCTTCGGCCGCAACGTCACGATCTCTTGGCAGGCACCCGAAGATGACGGAGGTCTGCCGATCACTGGCTACCGCGTCACGATGGCCGGAGCCTCGACAGTTGCTCCACCGAACTCGAACCTGGCTCGGATCGGTCCGCTTCCCGTTGGTTTCCACACGGCGACCATCCAGGCCATTGGCCCTGCTGGAGATGGTCCGATCCTCCAGTCCAACCAGGTCGAAGTTCGTGGCTTTGCCCCGTTCGTCTCGGTCGACTCGTTCATCAATCAGCAGTACCTCGACTTCCTTGGTCGGCCTGCTGATGCTGGTGGTCGAGCCTTCTGGGCGTCTCGGACCAACGCCGATGGCTCGAATGTCGAAGCCATCATCAACTCGTTCATGGAATCGCCCGAGTTCGGTCCACGCCGCTCGGTTGTGCGGCTCTATGAGGCCTACTTCGGGCGCTTGCCTGATCTCGCAGGATTCGATTTCTGGTCGAACCGTCTTGCTCGCGGCGAAGGTTCGCTCGAAGAGGTTTCGCAGTTCTTTGCCTCCGGCGATGAGTTCCAGGCCACCTACGGGTCATTGACCGACGAGGAATTCGTCGAACTCGTCTACGCCAACGTGCTCGGACGAGCTCCCGACGAAGCCGGTCGAGCGTTTTGGACCGGCCAGCTGGCCGAGGGGCTGAACCGAGGCCGCTTGATGACCCTCTTCTCGGAGTCTCCTGAGTTCATCGGTGTCAGCCGGGCTCACGTCGACGTTGTCGTGACCTATCGCGGTCTCCTCAACCGGCTCCCGGACCAAGAGGGCTACAGCTTCTGGCGGGATCGCATCGACTCCGATCCAAATGCCCTCGGGACACTCATCCGGTTGTTTTTCACGAGCCCAGAGTATGGGGAGCGCATCACTCCGTAGCGTCCGATCGCGCTGCTAGTCTTCTCACCGCAGGCGGTAGGAGGATCACACAGCGTGAGCACAATCGAACACGTCATCGGACGCGAAGTCATTGACTCGCGCGGCAACCCGACGGTCGAAGTAGAAGTCGTCCTTGCCTCGGGTGCTCGAGGCCGCTCCATCGTGCCGTCTGGCGCATCAACCGGACAGTTCGAAGCCGTTGAGCTGCGAGACGGTGGCGATCGCTACCTCGGCAAGGGTGTGCTCACCGCAGTTGGGCACGTCAATACCTCGATTGCCGAGGCACTTGTCGGTATGGACGCCTACGGGCAGCGCAGCATCGATCACACAATGCTGAGCCTCGATGGCACCGCCAACAAGGGTCAGTTCGGCGCCAACGCGATCCTCGGCGTGAGTTTGGCTGTCGCCAAGGCCGCGGCCGACGATCTCGATCTTCCGCTGTATCGCTACGTCGGTGGCGCAAACGCTCACACGTTGCCCGTCCCGATGATGAACGTGCTCAACGGTGGCGAGCACGCAGACAACAACGTCGACTTTCAAGAGTTCATGATCATGCCCGTCGGCGCATCGTCGTTTTCCGAGGGCCTCCGCTGGGGGATCGAGACCTATCACGCACTCAAGTCGGTGCTCTCCGAGCGTGGACTGTCCACCGGTATCGGTGACGAGGGTGGCTTTGCTCCCGACCTGGCGTCGAACGAAGAAGCGCTCGAGCTGCTGATGTTTGCAATCGAAAAGGCTGGTTTCGCACCCGGTACCGACATGTCGCTCGCCATGGACGTGGCATCCACCGAGTTCTTCAAGGACGGCAACTACGTGCTGGCCGCCGAGAACCGCTCACTCGACCCCTCTGGCATGGTTGAACTGCTGGCTGACCTTGCCGCCCGGTATCCGATCGTCTCGATCGAAGACGGCATGGACGAAGAAGACTGGGACGGCTGGAAAGAACTCACTGAAGTCATTGGCGACACGTGCCAGCTTGTTGGCGATGACCTCTTTGTGACCAACACCGAGCGTCTGGCTCGCGGTATCGAGACCGATACGGCCAATTCGATCCTGGTGAAGGTCAATCAGATCGGCACGTTGACCGAGACGCTCGAGGCGGTTGGTATGGCAACCGCAGCCAAGTACAGCTCGGTGATGTCACACCGATCGGGCGAGACCGAAGACACCACGATTGCTGATCTCGCCGTCGCAACCAACTGCGGTCAGATCAAGACTGGTGCACCCGCCCGAAGCGATCGAGTGGCGAAATACAACCAGCTGCTTCGGATCGAAGATGACTTGGGCGAGTCGGCTCGCTACCCGGGACTGAGTGCTCTTTCCCGCCAGCCAGGAGCAGCCAGCGCTTGATGCGCGATGCGTTCGACGGCGTCTACGACGCGTGTCGGCGATGGGGGCCATCAATCCTCATCGTCGGTGTGGTGCTCAGCGTTGTTGTCGCGCTCGCCGTGTTGCCCGCTGGGAACTGGATCGACCAGAGGTCTGAGCTCGCCGACACCCGGGAAGAACGCGATCGATTGCTTGCCGAAGTCGCCGAGCTCGACGCCCAGCGTCAGCTTCTCGAGACCGATGCTGAGGTCGTTCGGCAGGCTCGAGAGAACTACGACCTCGTGTATCCCGGCGAGGAAAGCTATCGAATCCTTCCTGCGGATTAGTGCAGCTCCGGCGGGGAATCTATGTTGCGCGCTGGCGCGGATTTGCCGTGTCAACCGTGGTGAAGTTGCCACGCAGAGCGAATAGTCGTGGGATCCCAAAGAGTGCTGGAATCCGCGACTTTGATGGTGGCTCAGACGTCCCTACGTCGTGGAGCCACAAGGAGGCCGTCCCATGCCTGAAAACGGTGTACCCAACAACAACGATGAAGAAGGGGTCGCCCCTCCCGGAGCTGGTCAAGCCAGCGTCGGCGGAGCTGCAGCCGGAGCCGGAGTCGCTGGCACAGCTGTTGCCGATCGCAAGCTCATTCCTGAGTGGGATGTCGACGAAGACGACCAAGTCCTCGCAGCCGGGCTCGCCGTCCTGCTTGCCATGATCCTGCTTTTTGCGTGGACGACCTGGCGTGGTGGCGACGATTCGCCCATCGAAGAGATCGTGCCCGTCACCGCCGAAGGCGAGGAAGAAGATGTCGCCGAGGCGCCGACCACAACCGAGGCGCCGACCACCACCGAGGCTCCGGTCGAGACCACCCAGCCCGAGGCGCTCGACCTCACCCCAGATGTTCAGGCAGCAGCAGGCCCGTTTGGCGTCACCGGCTTTGCTGAAGACGAGACGGCGATTCTTGAGGGCTTTGTCGGCAACGACGGTGAGTCCGTATCCGCAGAAGAAGCAGCAGCCGCAGTTCCTGGCATCATCTCGGTCGATAACCGACTCGTTGTCCTGCAGCCGAGCGTGCAGGCTGCGCTCGAAGCCGATGGTGTCGGCGAAGCCGCACCGACCGTCGAAGGAACCGTGGCCACCGCCATTGGCGTCGTTGGCAACGAGGGTGAACGCAACTCGGCCCTCGCAGCAGCCGGCGAAGTCGAAGGCGTCACCGAAGTCATCGACCGTCTCCGGATCCTTCAGCCAGACGTGCTGTCGGCCATCACCGAAGCCGGCGTCACCAACCCAGGCGCCGAGGTCACCGGGACGGTCGCAACTGTCAGCGGTGTGATTGCTTCCGAGGACGATCGGGCTCCGACCGTCGACGCCGCCGCCGCAGTTCCTGGCGTCACCGAGGTCATCGACGAGTTGACCGTGCGGCCAGACGTCGCTGCTGACCTCAACGCACTGTTCGAACTCGATCCGATCCAATTCGCAACAGGTTCAGCCACGATCCTCGATGTCAGCTTCCCGACGCTCGACGCTGCCGTAGCGATTCTGGAGGAGAACCCCGACGTCGCACTCGAGGTGCAGGGTTACACCGACACTCGCGGCGGCGACGCTCAGAACCTGGCGCTCAGCCAGGCACGAGCTGACGCTGTTCTGGCCTACCTGGTCGACAACGGGGTCGGACAGGACACGCTCACGTCAGTCGGCTACGGTGAAACCACGGAGTTTGGCGAGGGTGATTCACCCGAGGCGCTGGCTGCGAACAGGAGGGTCCAGTTTGAACAGAGGTGATGGGTCCAGCGTCGTCTGACGCTGGCGAGATGTCGCCGACGTCGCCAACTGAGTTGAGCACGTAGCTCGACCGGGCGACTGTCGGAGATCTCGTTCCCCGATTCCCTCCCGGTGGGACGAGCGGTGTGCGGGGCATTCAGCCCCGCACACCACTTTCATTTTTGGGCCGAGGTTGGCCTCGAAGCGGGCTCTGACGGCGGGACTTCAGGAATTCTCTCTGACTTTTGGGAGTCTGAGCCGAAAGTCTGCAACACTCGCAGCGTTGCCGATTGGAACCGGTGACAACTCGCACCCTTACTTCTTTCATTGGGAGGTCCCGTGGAGATTTCCGTCGAGGTCAACGGCGTCACGCAAAGCAGTGACGTCGAGCCGCGCACCCTGCTCGTTCACTACGTCCGCGATGAGGTCGGTTTGACCGGCACGAACATCGGATGTGACACGTCTTCGTGTGGAGCTTGCACGCTCCACGTCAACGGTGAGGCGGTCAAGAGCTGCACGATGTTGGCCGTTCAAGCTGATGGTCAATCCGTGACCACGATCGAGGGGCTCGCTCCCTCCGATGACGAGATGCACCCGATGCAGACTGCCTTCATGGAGTGCCACGCCCTTCAGTGTGGCTACTGCACCCCTGGCATGGTCATGGCATCGGTTTCTCTGCTCGACGAGAACCCCTCGCCAACTGAGGCGGAAGTCCGGGAAGGCCTCGAGGGCAACCTCTGCCGTTGCACCGGCTACCACAACATCGTCAAGGCTGTCCTCTCCGCTTCGGGAGGTGGACAGTGATCCCCGTCGCTTTTGATTACGTCCGAGCCGGCTCAGCCGACGAAGCGCTTGCTGCGCTAGCCGAGCACGGTGACGAGGCAAAACTCATGGCGGGTGGCCACTCGCTCCTGCCGATGATGAAGCTTCGATTGGCCTACCCGTCAGTCGTCGTCGACATTGGGCGTCTCGACGATCTGTCCTATGTCAACGACGCCGGCGACCACCTCGCCATTGGTGCTCTCACCAAGCATCGCATGATCGAGACGAGCGACCTGGTCAAGGAGCACGCTCCACTCCTCGCCCACGCCACCGGTCAAGTCGGTGATCCGCAGGTCCGTCACCGGGGAACCATTGGTGGCTCCCTGGCGCACGCCGACGCGGCAGCCGACCATCCAGCCGCCCTCCTTGCTCTCGGTGGCTCTGTCATTGCCTCTGGCCCGAACGGAGAGCGCGAGATTGCTGGCGCTGATCTCTTCGCTGGATTCCTCGAGTCGAGTCTCGAACCGACCGAGATGGTCACCGAGGTCCGTATCCCGAAGCACACGGGCAAGGGATGGTCATTCCAGAAGTTCAATCGTCGAGCTCAGGACTGGGCCATCGTTGGTGCCTCGGTGCAGGCCACTGACGACGGGGCCCGTGTCTCGCTCGTCAATATGCATCCGACGCCAACCCGTGCCGCAGCCGTCGAGGAAGCGATCGCCGGAGGCAACGGAGCCGCCGCGGCTGAGCAAGCGCACGTCGGCATGGAGCCGTCGAGCGACCTCAACGCCAGCGTCGAGTTCCGTCAGCACTTGGCCCGGGTCCTCGTTGGACGCGGTCTGGCTGAGGCCGGCCTGTAGCCACCGGAACCCCCAGGGTTTCTCACAATCAATCGCAGCGAATCGTTTCGCTGCTCCCGTCAGCGACCGAGGTGCTTTTTGTGCCTCGGTCTTGGCGTTTTGATCCGCCGCAGCGTGGGATTCACGGGCGGCCGACCGACCCCCTAGGCTGTAGAGATGAAAGAGATTCTGTCTGATCTCGATCGCTGGCAACGGCAGGGCAAGCGGATTGCGCTGGCTCGTGTTGTTGACGTTGAGGGGTCCGGTCCTCGTTTGCCCGGCGCCGCGATGGCCGTGAACGAAGACGGCGATGTGGCTGGCTCGGTGAGCGGCGGTTGTGTCGAGGGGGCAGTGGTCGTGGAGGCTCTCGATTGCCTCGAGAACGACACGCGCAAGATGGTCACCTTCGGTTATAGCGACGACGAGGCGTTTGCTGTCGGCCTCACGTGCGGCGGGACGATCCATCTCTTTCTCGAACCGCTGGACTGGTAGCTCGTGACCGACGAAACACCGATCTTTGCGACAGTTCAACAGCTCATCACCGATGAAGCGCCCGGTGCCCTCGCCACCATCATTGACGGCGGTAACGAGGCCAGCCCCAACGGTTCAAAGCTGCTCGTTCGCCCCGACAGCGACCCCATGGGATCACTCGGACATCCCGACCTCGACCGTGTCGTCATTCGCGACGCGCTCGGGGAGCTGGCATCGGGAACCTCTGGAGTGCGCCACTACGGGCCGGCCGGTGAAGCTCGCCAAGACGACCTGTCCGTCTTCATCGAGTCGTTCGCTCCACCACCACAAATGCTCATCTTCGGTGCGGTCGATTTCACCGCCGCACTTTCGAAGGTGGCGAAGGTGATCGGCTACCGGGTCACCGTTTGTGACGCCCGCCCGGTGTTTGCCACCCCCATCCGGTTTCCACGAGCCGACGAAGTCGTCGTCGATTGGCCCCACCGCCTTCTCGAGAAGGTCGGTGGCGACCTGTCGGCTCGAGACGTCATCTGTGTGCTCACCCACGATCCGAAGTTTGACGTGCCGGCCGTCATCGAGGCTCTGAAGACCAACGCTGGCTACATCGGGGCGATGGGATCTCGCCGAACGACCGAAGATCGGAATCGGCGCCTCATCGAAGAAGGTGTCGACCCCAAGGACCTCGAGCGCATCATGGCACCAATCGGGCTCGACTTGGGCGGCCGCACGCCCGAAGAGACCGCCATCTCGATCTGTGCCGAGATCATTGCTTTGCGAGCGGGACGGATCGCCCCATCGCTGCGCGATTCCGACGGCGACATTCACCGCTGACACGCCGCTCAGCGCACTCAATTCCAGACCCGGCACGCCGATAGATCCGTGTTATGTCGGAAGGTCGCCGCCCTGGGCTCATGCAGGTATGGCGACGTCTACGGTTATCTCAGAAGGTCGGATTAGCTGTACTGGCGTCGTGTATCCCACTTGTGGTGCTTGGCGTCCAGGTAGCCAACATCGCTTCAGGGCTGCTGCAAGACCAGGTGCTCAACAATGTCGGCCTTGCCGGCCAGGTTGAAGCCGAACGGGTCAGCGCCTCGGTCGATCGTGCTTCAGACGGCATCCAATCGCTGAGCCGCGACACGCGATTCCAGGATCTGGTGGCCCAGCAGTCAGAGCTCGGCGCCGAGGTTGCCGTCAACACCGGTTTCCAGGAATACCTCGACATTGTCGTTGGCCGCTTCGAAACAGATGGCCTGATCGGTCTGGAGATTCGAACCAACGCAGGCACAGAAATCTCCGCGGTGAACACGGGCACCATCAGCGCCGAAACCTCGGGTCAGCTGCTCCAGATGGGCGACGTCAACTCGATGGTCGGGTCGGTCTTCATCGATCCGAATGGTCGAGCCCGGCTCCCGATCTTCGAACGCTTCCGCCCCGGCGGTGGCGGTGTCGGGGTGACCATCGTGAGCGAGTGGGACGTTCAGACACTGCTGCGTGGCGGGCTCGATCTCGACTCGTTGGGTGAGTCGGCGAAGTCGATGGTGCTTCAGCCCAATCCAGATGGCACGAACGACGTGATCTCGCGAACAGACAGTGAGCTGGTCGGACAGATCCGATCGATTGCTACCAACCCCGTCCTCGATGAGAGTTCACCGGTCATCGAAACCGAGGACCAGTTCGGCGTCGATGTCGTGCAGGCGACGGCTCGTACCAATGTGCAGCCGGCGTGGATCACCGTGGTCGAGGTCGACCAGAGTGATGTGTACAAGGACCTTGGACGGGTCCGGATGGCTGTCATCACCGTGTTTGTGGCCGCCGGTCTCGTGATCTTGACGGTGATTGTGATCTCGATCCGCGGCTTCGCCAAGCGACTGGCCCGGTTGACCAATCTCGCCGAGTCGGTCGCAAGTGGCGATCTCACCGTTCGGACCGGAGACGATCGCCTCGATGAGCTCGGGCGCCTGTCGATGGCCTTCGACGACATGACCCACGCGTTGGCTGAGGACATCGCACGACGGCAACGCGTCGAGGCTCAGCTTGCCTACCAGGCAACCCACGACAGCTTGACGGGCCTGCCGAACCGCCATCAGCTGATCGAAGAGCTCGATCAGCTCCTGGTGGAATCCAACGAGCTGCTGTCGGTGCTGTTTGTCGATCTCGATGGCTTCAAGGAAGTCAACGATCGTCACGGTCACGGCGCCGGTGATGAACTCTTGGTGCGGGTTGCTGAACGACTTCGTGAGGTGCTCCGGCCAGCCGATTTCCTCGCCCGTCTCGGAGGCGACGAGTTCGTGATCGTGCTGCGAGGCCTTGGCCTGATGGAAGCGGAACGTCTTGCCGGGCGAGTGGTGTCATCGCTCGAGCTCCCGTTCATCGTGGTTGGCGCCGAAGTGGGCATCAGCGCCTCGATCGGCGTGTCGTCGGCGACGGACGAGCGGTCATCTGAGCGCCTCATCAAAGAGGCCGACATTGCGATGTACCGGGCGAAGGCGATGGGCAAGGGACGCGCCGTTCGCGTCACCGAAGAGTCGCTCGTCGAAGTCGAGCAGCGGACGTCGATCCTCACCGAGCTCCGCGAAGCCGTGAACAACGGCGATCTGCAGTTGATGATGTGGCCAGTTGGCGATCTGCGTTCGGGCCGGCTCACCGGGATGGAAGCAACGGTTCGCTGGCACCACGCGGACCGCGGCATCATCCCGCCAGCAGATTTTCTGCCGATGGCCGTCGACTCGGGCTTTGCGACACAAATCGACGAGTGGGTCATCTCGAACGCACTCCAGACCTTCGCCGACTGGCGCGACGAGGGTCAGCCCATCAACGACCTCGAGATGTCGATCAACCTCACGACCGAGATGTTCCTCGATCCGCGATCGCGCCAGGTCATTGCGACAGAGCTCGACCGCCACAACCTGCGATCGTCAAACTTCCGCATCGAGGTGCCCGAGACGGTTCTGCGTAGCGACGGAGCGCTGCTGAAGGATGTCTTCAACACGTATCGGGCGATCGGCATGCCGGTCACGCTCGATCGGTTTGGCTCCGACTATTCGAGCCTGGACCGGCTGCCTCGGTTTGCCATCGACGCCGTCAAGATCGACCTCGCACTCATCGCTGACCTCGGCAACCGCCTCTCGAGCCGAGCCCTCGTTGGCTCGTTGATCACCTTGGCCCAAACGGCAGGGCTTCGAGTTGCTGCCGCTGGCGTCGACGACGATCTGGTACGCCAAGAACTGATTGAGCTCGGCTGCCACAACGGCCAGGGCCTCTGGATCTCACCGCTGGTCGACCCAGCTGGCATGAGCGAGCTCCTCGCAGCTCGTCACATGGTCGATGCCTTCTGATTCACGATCCATGAATTGCCCGTAGCGGCTCTTCACCGGCGGTCGTAGTCTCGAACGGTGACTGTCGCTGGCATCGTGTTGGCGGGTGGAGCCGGGTCCCGGTTCGAAGGCCCGTCCCACAAACTCATGGCCGAGTTTCGCGGTGCCCCAGTTGTTGTTCACTCTGTTGCTTCGGCGCTTGCTGCTGGTTTCAACCAGGTCTACGTCGTGCAGGGTGCCATCGATCTGGCTGCTGTTCTGTCGGCCGACGACGTCACACTTCTCACCGCCACTGATTGGGCCGAAGGCCAGTCGAGGACGCTGCAATGCGGCGTCCAGGCTGCCAAGGCCGATGGGCACGCTGCCGTGGTGGTGGGACTCGGTGATCAACCCATGGTTCCCAGCAGTGCGTGGCGCGCTGTTGGGGCCTCTCGAGGGCCGATCGTCATTGCTTCGTTCGACGGAGAACGACGACCACCGGTGAAGCTCGATGCGTCTGTTTGGGACGCATTGCCGACCGAGGGTGATCACGGAGCGAGGGAGCTGATCCGGACGAGTCCAGAACTTGTTTCGGCGCTAGCGTGCTCTGGCAATCCGGCAGATATCGACACCATGAAGGACCTACAAGCATGGAACTGAGCAACGAGTTCGTCATCGAGCGTCCGATTGACGAAACCTGGAAGATCTTGAATGACCTGGAGTTCATCGCCCCGTGCATGCCAGGTGCTCAGCTGACCGAGATCGAGGGCGATGAGTATCGCGGCCTCGTGAAGATCAAGGTCGGCCCGATCACGGCGAACTACAAGGGCAAGGCATCGTTCATTGAGCAAGATGCCGAGAACAAGGTGGCCCGCCTCAAGGCAGAGGGCCGAGACCCTCGCCAGGGCAACGCCAACGCAATGGTGACCGCCAAGATGACGGCGGCCTCTGACTCGTCGACAACGGTGAACATCCACACCGATCTCGGCCTCAGCGGCAAGATCGCCAGCTTTGGTCGCGGTGCGATCGAGGACGTCTCGAAGAAGATTCTTGGCCAGTTCACAGACAACCTGCGCGACAAGCTGGCCGCAGGGTCCGATCCAGCTGCTGAAGCCGCACCAGCCGCGTCGCCGCCTGCCGCCGGAGCAGCAGCCATCGGTGAAGCTGCGGCTGGAGCAGCAGCGACGGCCACGGCCGCCGCCGCAACTGCCGCTGCTGCGACGACGTCGGCAAACGGTGCCGCAGACGCTGGCGCCGCTACCGAAAAGCCTCAGATCCGCAAGATCGATTCCAAAGAGCCTGAGCCCGTCGATCTGCTGTCGGTGACAACCGGCGATTCGACGCTGAAGAAGGCCGCCCCTGTCGTGGTCGGCGGCGCCTTGCTGCTGCTGATCCTGCGCTGGGTGCTCGGCGGTCGCTCAGACGACTGAGCTTGCTGTCTGCATGACCGCCGATGCTGATCAACAACTCGTAGCAACGCTCCTGGGGCGTCGGCCGATGGGAGCGTTCACTGTTGTTGTGCGGCGAGACGACGGGAGCCCTGTCGTGCTCCGCAACGCGCCGCTGCTTGACGATGGTCGACCAATGCCCACCCGGTATTGGCTCGCCGACCGGGCCCTCAACAAGGCAATCGGGCGACTCGAATCAGCAGGTTCGATCGATCGCATCGAAGCCGAGATCGGCGTTGATGCGATCGGTGAGATCCATCAACGCTACGAAGCTGAACGTGATGCATCCGTGCCTGCGGGCCACGTTGGTCCGTCACCGTCTGGCGGCGTCGGTGGAACCCGCATCGGGGTGAAGTGCCTGCATGCGCACTACGCCAACTACTTGGTCACGAACGATGATGCCGTTGGCGCATGGGTTGACACACAACTCGCGCTCACGGGCGATGCGTTCGACTCGGCCCGGCCCGGTATAGCTTCAGAGGTTGGGGCCGCAGGCAACGTGGGGGAGGATCAGGCGTGACCGTTGGAGCCATTATCGATCTCGGGTCCACCTCGTCTCGTCTGATCATCGGTTCGGCCACCGAGATATCTGTCCGGCAGGCCATCATGACGAAGATGGGGTCCGACCTTGATCCGAGTATGGGGCTCAGCGCCGAGACGCTCGGGCGGCTTCGATCAGCGCTTGAGACGTTCGCCACCGAGATCAAAGGTCACGGCGTCGATTCGGTGCGGGTCATCGCCACGGCGGCGGCCAGAGATCTGGCCGATCCTGGACCGCTGCGAGCGGTCGTCAACGAGACGTGTGGGGTCGAGCTCGAGATCGTTTCAGGCGACGAAGAGGGACGGCTCGGTTTCTTGGGAGTGAGCCAATCCATCGACACCGATGGCCCGATCGCCGTTGTCGACATCGGTGGGCGGTCAACCGAGGTCATCGTCGGTTCGGCAGGCGATGGTGTGCTTGGTTCCCTCTCGATGGACCTTGGCGCGGCCCGCATCACCGATGAGTTCTTCGAACTCGACCCGCCCGGGCCCGAAGCCCTGTCGGCGGCTCTGTCGGTGGTTGGACTGCACCTCGATGATTTGGCTCGTGAAGTGCCGCTTGCTTCCACGGTGCTCGAATCCGGCACGGTGGTTGGTGTCGGCGGAACAATCACGACGGCTGCGGCGGTTGAGCTTGGCATGATCGAATACGACCGCGAGGTGATCAACGGTTTCGAACTGTCGAAGGAAGCGGCAGAAGACGTCTTTCGAACGTTGGCGACCGAAGTGGCGGCCGATCGAGCATTCAACCCCGGGCTTCAAGCCGATCGAGTTGACATCATCGTCGGCGGTATGTGCATGCTCATCGGTCTGATGCGACAGTTTGACGTTGAGTCCCTTCGAGTGTCTGAACACGACATGCTCGATGGTGCCCTGTCCGAGCTGGTGGCGTCGTGAGTTCGACCTTGATCGGTAGACGCGTGGTGCTCAGGCCACTCCGCCCGGAAGACTTTGATCAGTGGCAGGCGGTCCGATCCGGCAACGCCCAGTGGTTGACGAAATGGGAGCCCCGCCGGCCGGTGGGCGGCCCCGATGTTGTCAACGATGCACAGGCGTTCAAGATGCGGTGCCACTCACGTGATCGCGAGTGGCAGATAGGGATCGGGTACGGATTCGGCGTCTTTGTCGGTGGTCAGTTCGCCGGCGAGGTCAACCTCAACAACGTGCAGCGGGGACCCTTCCAGAACGCCTATCTCGGCTACTGGGTCGATGAGCGCCAGGCCGGAAACGGCTACACCCCAGAAGGTGTCGTCTTGGTGCTGCGCTATGCCTTCGAGCAGTTGGGTCTACACCGAGTGCAGATCTCGATCTTGCCCCGCAACCTCGCGTCGCGGCGTGTCGTCGAAAAGTTGAAGATCCGCGACGAGGGAACCGCCGAGCGCTACCTCGAGATCAACGGGGTCTGGGAAGACCACATTCGGTATGCCATGACGGTCGAAGATTGGTCGGCGCGACGAGAAGATCTCATCGCTGCGTGGCTCTAGCTCTAGCTGGAGATCTTCTTCTTGAGCGCTGCGAGGAGCTCCTTGAAGGCCGGTTGTCGGGCTGATTGGGCCTGCGGCCCAAGCTCCATGTTGACAGCAGCCTGTTGGCTCGTGACGTCTCGGATCTCGGCCATGGTCTGCTTCGTCCGCAACACCAACTCCTTTGGTGCCTTTGCGGTTCGGGCTGCCATCTCTTGGCAGGCCGGGAGCAGCTCAGCATCGGGGACACACCGGTAGGCGAGTCCGACCCGTTCGGCTTCTCGGCCGTCCATGACCTCAGAGAACAAGATGGCGGCAGAGGCTGCTTGTGGCCCGGTGATGTTCTGGAACATCCAGGTATGGCCGCCGCCGGGGTGGATGCCGATCTGCAGGAAGCGGTCGTCGAATCGGGCCGACTCGCCAGCCATGCGTACGTCGCAGATCAGGGCCAGGTTCATGCCAGCACCGACCGCAGCACCGTTGACTGCGGCGATCGTCGGCAGCGGGCTCCGACCAACCCGCAGGAAGCCCTCGTAGATGGCGAGCAATCCCTCTTCTTCTGAATCGCCAAGGTGGGTGAGGTCGGCTCCGGCGCAGAAGGCTGGTGCCGCACCTGTCACGACCAGCGCCTTCACATTGGGGTTGGCCTCGACTTCATCGAGCATGGCGCCGACCTCGTCGCACATCTCAAGGGTTACGGCGTTGCGGCGATCGGGGTCATTCAGTGTGAGTGTTGCGACCGATTCCGTTATGTCGAGTTTGACGAGACTCATCCCGTGAGTCTGGCAGCCGCCTGCGTCTTGGTACTAACTCTTGGTCAGTCGAGCGTGAGATCGGATGGCCCAGCGTCCGCCGATGCCTTGACCTTCCGCAACAGAGTGGCTGGCACCGTTCCGTGAAGCGCCTCATAAACGGCGTAGCCAATCTCAGCCATGGTCGAAGCGAGCGAGTCGGTGTTGCGAGGATCTTCTGGCATGTCGTGGGTGAAGGCCCAGACGTCAATAATTCGTTCGAGCTTCGGAGCGTTGTGCTTCTCGATCGAAATGAACCGTCGAGACGCCTCGTAGGGGATCTCTTGTTCGTTGAGGAGTTGGGTCAACAGGGCGACCTTCACTGGCTCATCGCACGACACGGCGATGTCGACCCACGAGTGAGCTGGCTCAACGATCGGAGCGACCTGGTGGGCGAGGTCGCATTGCGCTGTCTCACTGGTGAGCGGCACTGCGCACTGTGGACACGTGGTGATCCAGGCCATGAAGAGCCCACGACACATCGGGCACACGGGCCCCTCTGATTGGCCGTTCTGATTCCGCATGGTTCAGTAATCGGAAGGCTTGGGCGTCATCTGAAGTAGGCCAAATAAGCTGTTTCGATGTGGGCCGGTCGACACGAAGGGGCAGAACACGCCCCGATGCTCGTGCTTGCGTCGTCGTCGCCACGCCGAACCGAACTGCTTTCATCGGTGGGTATCGAGCCTGTTGTCACCCCAGCTGACATCGATGAAACCCCCCATCCGTCTGAGGCCGCGACTGATCTAGTGAGACGCCTCGCAACGGCCAAGGCCGAGGCGGTAGCTGCGACGTGTATCGACGACACCGAGCCGACCTATGTCCTCGGGGCCGACACCGTGGTCACGGTCGACAACGAGATCCTAGGCAAGCCGGTCGACGGCGACGATGTCAGGCGAGCGCTTTCGCTCTTGTCGGGGCGACGCCACGAGGTCATGACCGGTGTTGCCGTCGTTGGCCATGATCCATCGGGTCATCGAACAACACACGCTGCCGTTGCGACCACAAGCGTCGAGTTCAAACAGCTCGACGAAGCCGAGATCGAGGCCTATCTCGCATCTGGTGAGCCCATGGGCAAAGCCGGTTCCTACGCCATTCAAGGCCGTGGCGGCCTGTTTGTGCGCCGAATCGACGGGACCCACGACAATGTGGTCGGGCTTCCGCTAGCGGTTGTTGACGATGTGCTGGCGCTCCACGGCCGTCGGCTGCGAGACTTCTCTCAGTGAAACTCTCGCGTCGCCCCAAGGGAGAATCGTTTGATCGATTCGTCGACCCTGCTTCAGCCGACGTCGGGAACGCCGAGATCGGTCAGTGGGTCAAACAGGGAACCTTCCTTGCCCTCGGTGTGATCGCCATGTATCTCTTCTCGCCGCAGTTGCTCGACGTCTTGTCGTCTGCACCGCGGCTCCGCACGATCCGTCCCTGGTGGTTCCTCGTGATGGCTGGTCTCCAGCTGGCCAGCTTTATCTGCATCTGGTGGCTGACTCGCCTCGTTCTGCCCTCGGTGTCGTGGTTCGTGGCGAGCACGAGCCAGCTCGTTGCCAACGCCGTCAGTCGGATTGTGCCGGGCGGAGCGGCTGCTGGGGGCGCAACCCTCTACCGCATGCTGTCTGTGTCTGGTGTGAACCAGCGAGAGGCGGGTGGTGCGTTGGCGGCCACATCGATCTTGTCGACCGGCGCACTGTTTGCGATTCCCGCGACGGCGGTTGCTCTCGCCCTCGTCGGTGCACCGATCCCCGAAGATCTCTGGCCGGCTGCGGTCGCCGGCGGGGTGATGTTTCTGATGCTGGTCGGCGTGGGCGCAATCGCTGTGCTTTCCGACGGGCCGCTCTACACCGTCGGACGCGCCATTGGCTGGGTTGTCGGCGTGCTGTCCCGTCGCTTTGGGCGTGAATCTGAGTTTGAAGCGGCGGAGGTGCTCGAGCAGCGAGATCGCTTGGTCGAAGTCGTCGGTAGCCGCTGGTCGAGCGCGGTGACAGCTGCCGCCGGCAACTGGGCCTTCGACTACCTCACGCTGGTCGCAGCTCTGTATGCCGTGGGTGCTGACCCCCGCCTGAGTCTTGTGTTGTTGGCCTATGCCGGTGCCGCTGTGCTGGCGATGATCCCGATCACACCCGGCGGGCTCGGTTTTGTCGAAGCGGGGTTGATTCCGCTGCTCGTGTTGTCAGGCATCAGCGCGCAGAACGCCTTGGCCGCTGCGCTGGCCTACCGATTCTTCTCCCTGGTGCTCCCGATCCTCGCCGGCGTGCCAGCATGGCTGGCCTACCGGTCCCGCTACCGGATGACCCGCCGAGCCGTTGATGGAGTGAGTGAGCGAGTATGAGCAGCAACCTTTCGGTCGCAGAGATCTGGCGTTACCCGGTGAAGTCGGTCGGCGGCGAGCGATTGACCGCCGCCACCGTGTCGGACACCGGCATCGAAGGCGACCGTGGCTGGGGCATCTTCGATGTCGAGACCGGCAACGTGTTGACCGCCCGCCGAGCGCCCGATCTCCTCATGGCCTCGGCTGCTGTTGACGGCGACGGCAACGTCGCGCTCACGCTGCCAGATGGCTCGGTCACGGCCGACGACGCTGCACTCTCCGCCTGGCTCGGACGTGAGGTCGAACTGCACAAGGCCGGCGACGAGGGTGGCACCTACGAAGTGCCGCTCGATTTCGAAAACGACGACAATTGGGTGTCGTGGCAGGGGCCAGCGAGCGCATGGCACGACTCCACGAAGTCTCGGCTCTCACTGGTGTCTCGAGCGTCACTGCAGTCGTGGGATCAGCGGCGATTCCGCACCAACCTGATTCTCGACGGTGAAGGCGAAGACGAGCTCGTTGGGTCTTCCATCAGCGTCGGGGCTGACGTCAAGCTTGATGTGACCAAGCAGATCGATCGTTGCGTCATCGTGACTCGCCCTCAGCCTGGGCTCGAACGCGACCTCGACGTGTTGCGCACGATCAACAAAGAGCGAGCTTCGAAGCTCTCCATTGGTGCGTTGGTTGAGGCGACGGGAACCATCACCGAGGGCGACGCCATCGGCGCCATCGCTTGACGATCAGTCGATCAGTCGATCGGCAGATCGCTTCGGTCGGTTCCGAGGTGGGCCTGGCCATCGTCACAGCTCGACAGCAGTGGGCAGAACCGACACCCACCACTGGGCTGTTTGGTTGGTTCTCGCCCCTGCGCAGTGAGTTCGACCACCTTGGCGACACCGTCGACGACCCGTTTGGCCGTTGACCAGAGAAGGTCTTCGGTCACCGCTTCAGAGCGGGGCTCGCCGGCATCGAGGTAGTAGCTGACCAGCAGCCGTGGCGGCACGCCGAGCTTCAGGGTTTCAAGCAGGGCGTAGAAGCGCAGGTCGTGATGGTGGGTTTGCTGTGGTCGGCCGGTCTTGAGGTCGATCAGTACTCGGCCGGCTTCGTTACCTCGCGGACGGCCGAGCGTGAGATCAACAACGCCCTTCAGAGTGAGTTGGTCGTCGCAGAACTCAGCTCGTGAGCGTGACTCGGCCACAGGCACCCAGGTGCGTTCCAGTGGAGGGAACGATTCCATGAAGTTGGCGATGAGATCGTTGACCTGGCCGAGCAAATCGGCTCGTTCGGCTTCGGTGAGCGATTGCAAGAACGGGCTGATGCTCTTGTCGTCGAACTCGAGGCGCGACATGGCGTCGTCGACCAAGTCGAGCGGCGTCGGGTTGCCTCGCCTGGCGACGAGCAACTCGATTGCTTTGTGGGCGACCGTGCCCCGAGCGATCGGGATGCTCCACTCGAACTCGGTGGACTTATCTGCGAGGTAGCGGGCCTCGCATCCGTGCACCATCGAGAGCGTGCGCTTCGCGATGATCAGCGGTGGGTCTTCGAGCTCTGCTGCCATCGGCTCGAGCGATTCTTCGAGCTCTTCACGTAGGTGGTCTCGGAGGTCGTCGCGGAACGTCGGTCGATCGGTTGAGCCGAGCTCGTCGAGCACCTGCTGCTGGGCCGGGTTGAGTCTGGGCTTCGAGGGCACTGCGTTGGAGGACGCTGCGTTGGAGGGCGCTGTGTTTGACGGCACCGAGTTTGACGGCGCGGCGTTCGACAGAACTGCCGGCGAGTCTGTTGTCCCGGAGTCGGGTTCGGGGGCGTCAGCGTCGTCGGTCATCGGGTCGTCGGTCATTGGGCGCCCGCCGCTTGGACGAGCCAGTCGAAGATCTGATCGTGGGTGCCTGGCGGCATCCGTTCTGGGTGCCACTGCACCCCGAGGAGGGGTTGGTGGCGGTGTTCAACCACCTCGACGATTCCGTCCTCGGCTCGGCCGGTGACTCGGAGGTCGTCAGCCAGACGATCGACGGCCTGATGATGCAGCGAGTTGGTTTCGATCGATTCCGAACCGAAGAGCTCGGCGATGAGTGAGCCAGCTTCGAGGTTCACTGCGTGCCGCCGACTCAACATCTCTTCGGCGTTGGCAGCCGCGTGCGGGCCGGCGTTGCGGGCGGGATGAACATCGCTCGAACCCCAGATGTCTTGCAATAGCGAGCCGCCAAGAGCGACGTTGATGATCTGCACGCCGCGGCAGATGCCGAGCACCGGGAGGCCGAGCTCGAATGCGGCGGCAAGGTAGGCCTCGTCGCTGCTGTCCGTAGCGGGATTCGGATCGACCGCTCCGTCGATGATCGCCCCGTAACGGGCCGGATCGACATCGTCGCCGCCACTCAACATCAGGCCATCAAAGGGGCGAAGCCGGGCTATGGCATCGTCGACGTCGTCGGCAAACCCCACCAGCGCTGCGTGCCCGCCGACTCGCTCGATGCCATCGAGATATTCGGGGTCGATGGTGTAGAGATCGTTCTGAGGATGGACCGCAGTGGCCAGGGGCCGTCGCCATGGGCTGATGGCAATCAGAGGTCGTTTCTCGCCGCTCACAGGCGCAGGTTAGCTCTGACTGTCACACGTACTCTCTATTGTTGTCAGCGTGGAGATCAGGGCATGAGTTCAGTTGCATTTGCCGAGGCCGCTCGGTCTCTTGGCGCAGCGACTCGTCGGTTGGGTTTTGACGCCCCAGCCTTCCGCAGCCCGCCTCGCCGGCCGGGAATCGGGCGCACCATCCGCCGTCGTTCTGATGGATCCTGCATCGTCTCGGTCCGTATCGCGGATCGTCCGCTGGCGGCGACGATTGCCGACATGATCGACGGGATCATCGTCGCCAACACGCCGGTTGCCAACACGCCGGCCCGCAATACGCCTCCGCATGCTGCCTCGATCGTCGAACTGCGCGATCACCTCTGGGCCGCGGCATCGCATCTGTTGGCTGGCGAAGCGAGCGATGCCGGTGCGATTGATCTCACCCACCGACTGGCGGCCTGACAACCCCGGCGCCCCCAAACGCGCGTCGCTCACATCCCGAAAGCACACGAGGTTGTTGTCTCGGCTGCATGCTTGGGCCACAATCGGATTGTGACAAGCGTCGGCAACACCAGCACACCTCGGTGCCTCGTCGACCTGTCGCCCGACCTGGGGGTCTGGTAGTGCCTCGCCTCGTCCATCCCGGAAAGGGGCAAGGGTTGAGTCAACGCCGCTTTAACTTCGGGTTTGCCATTCGCGTCGTTGTGTATTTGATCCTTGTCGCCGTTTTGGTGATCGTGATCAAGAACACGCTCGAGAACAACGTCGCCTGAGCGCTTACGCACCTCGGCTCAGATGGTGAGTCACAAGGCAACCAGCGGCAGCGCGCACACGGCGAGGGCCGCGCCGGCAATGTGTGTTCTCCCGAGGCGTTCGCCGAGAAACATGTAGGCGAGTGCTGCCGTCGAGATCGGGTAGAACGCGCCGAACACTGTGGCGATCGCAACCGGTCCTCGTTGGATGGCAACGAGGATCATGACATTCGCCAGCATCTCGTTGATGCCGCCGATGATCGCGAGCCTTCTGGCCGGGGCCAGCGGGAGAACTCGCTTGTTTACCACGACCGAGGCGGCAAAGACGATGGGGACCGAGACCGCTCGGGCAGAGACCAGCGGCCACACACCGGCATCAGAACTCGTACGAGCCAGGGCGAGGAAGAACAAGCTGAAACCCAGCCCAGCAACGACGGACAGGATCAGCGCTGACGGGGGCGTTGTGGTCGTTCTGTCGCTGTCATCGGTCGGCCTCGACACCAACAAGATGCCAACGACAGCAATGACGAGGCCGATGGTCGCCACCGTCGAGAGTCGCTCTCCGCCGGCGATGCTGATGCCAGCAGGCACCACGGCCCCGATCACGGCGGTGAGTGGAGCGACGACTCCCATGGCCCCAGTGCTCAGTGCTCGGTAGAAGGCGACAAACGAGAACACACCGGACACGCCAGCGATTGCCCCGGCGACGAGGTCGGTCGTGGTTATTGCCGTCCAGGGGTACACGAAGGCGACGACCAGGGCGGTGAGCCCGGACGCGAGTTGCACGAGCGCTGTCACCGAGAGTTCGTTGTCTCGACGGGTCGCCAAACCGCCGGCGTAGTCGGACCCTCCGATGACGAGTCCAGAAATGAGCGCAAGAAGAGCCGTCACAGGCGTTGGCTCCGTCGACCGGTGATCGCCACGCGTTCAGCTGACAACGATCACAGCCCGTTCGTCTGAGCGGGGAGCAAGTTGCTCGAGCGCTTTGCCGACCTCGGCGGACCGGTCCGCGGCGAGACACAGCATTTGCGTTGCTCCGGCGACTCGGGCCTCCCACGGGGGATCTTGGCGGACAACGCCGCTACGCCCGACTTCGAGCGTGACATGAGCGGGTGCGGAGGCCGACGCGAGGTGCTCGGTGATGGCGGCGGATGCATCGAGGGCCGTTGGCCCAACCGGACGGGTCAGGTTCCAGAACTGCTCCCAGAGTGGGTTGTTCGAGGTCTGGGGGTGGGACATGGTGAGCTCAATCACGACTCCGTTGCGGGCCACCCGACGGAGCTCAGCAGCGAAGGGGCCGATCTCGGCGACGTTGTACGCCACGTGGTGGCAGACCACGACGTCGAACGACGCGGTCTCGAACTGTGGAGCGATGTCGAGCCATGAACCTGTCGTGGTTTTGTGAGCAATCGACCGCTCGTTGGCGACACCGGCGAAAACGTCGAGCATCTCGCTTGATTGGTCGACGCCATGCAGTCGGAGCGCAGGTGGAGCGAGAGCGAAGGCTGCGGCGCCACCTCCGCAACCCACATCCAGCACCGACCTCTCATCACCGAGAAGTTCGAGCGCTCGTTGGGTTGCCAGCGAAACGGTGGCGGCCTCGGCCTGGTCGCTCGCACCGGAGGGGCGAAACAACGACGGGTCGAGTCGCCACGGATCTGAGGGAGCCTGCGCTTTGATGTGGTCGGGGATGGCCCACGAAAGCAGCTGGGTGCGCCAGCGGTCTCGGGCCACCGTGGCCTTGGCGTCTCCATTCACACCGCGAGCGTACGGCGCTTGTTGCCCGACAGCGGTGAGGTTTCCCGTGGCTACGGCGAGTGAGCTGGGTGCCCGGATCCGGATGTCCTTACGATGAGCCGATGGCCGACGACATCACCTTCTATGACGAGATCGAGGGCTATTGCGGCCAGCTGAGTGTGCTGGCCGGTGAGTCGGTGGCGCTGCACGTCTCGTCCAAGCAGTCGATCTACGACCTCACCGTCGAGCGCTGGGGGGTTGAACGCGAACTCGTGTATTCGGCCTCGGGGCTAGCGGGCTCGTTCCACGAACCGCCGTCCGATGCCGATTCCCGCGGTTGTGCTTGGCCCGTGTCGCAGACGATCGAGACTGGCCCCGACTGGCGATCGGGCTTTTATCTCGTGACCCTCACCGCCTCGGGGGCTGAGCCTGGTCGTGATGTGGCCCACGCTGGGTTCGTCGTGCGGACCGCCCAACCCCAGCGCCGGGCGTTGATGGTGCTCGCCACGAACACCTGGAACGCGTACAACAGTTGGGGCGGCGTCAGCCTCTACACCGGTGGCTCAGAAGTCTCGTTTCGACGCCCGTTTGGACGGGGCTTTCTGGCCCGCGATGAAGTCGAGCGAGACGATCGAAAGGCCCGGCCCATTCGCTGGGGCGAAGAGCCAGACGCCGACGGCGAGATCTATCAGGCGTACCGCTTCGAGCAGGGTTACGCCGGGTTTGTCGGCTCATCGGGCTGGTTCACGTTCGAGCGTCGCTTCGTCGAGTGGGCAGAGAAGCTCGGCGTCGAGTTCGACATGGCGATCTCGTCCGATCTCGAGGAAGTCGCCGGGCTGTGCGATGGCTACGACCTCGTGCTGGGGATCGGCCACGATGAATACTGGTCGGCGCCGCAACGCTCGGCCGTCGAGCAGTACGTCGAGGCTGGCGGCAACTACGCCAGCTTCTCTGGCAACACGATGTTCTGGCAGGTGCGGTTGGAGGGAGACGACGTCGACCCGAGGGCGACGATGATCGGTCACAAGTATTCGGCTCATGAAACCGACCCGATTATGGCGTCGGACCCGGCGCAGATGTCGGGCATGTGGGCCGATCCTGTCGTCGGTCAGCCCGAGGCGGCGTTCCTTGGTGGTGGGTCGGCTCACGGCTTGTATTACCGCTTCGGTCAGGCGCTCGTCCAGGGGTCTGGCGCCTTCACGGTGTATCGAGATGACCACTGGCTGTTTGATGGCACGGGTCTCCGCTACGGCGACTTGCTCGGGGCCAAGCACGGAGTTGTCGGCTACGAAACCGTTGGCTGTCGCATCCAGTTCGATGAGTATCAGCTGCCGATTCGGGCCGGTGGCGACGACACCCCCGAGCAGCTCGAGATCGTCGCCTTCACGCCAGCCTCCAACCTCGGTGTTGGCGAGTATCCGAAGTCGATCTCGGCGCTGTCGGATCAGGGCGACCTTGAGTTCGTGGCCGAGCGGATCTACGGCGAAGTGAACGACGACACGCTTCGCCGAGTGCGGCACGGCAATGCCGTGATGGTGGTGGCCCGGCCGTTTGGTGACACCGGTGGTGAGGTGGTCACGGTTGGCACGACCGATTGGGTGTTCGGGTTGGCCGATGACCCGGCTGTTTCCCGGGTGACCGAGAACGTCCTCAATCGCTACCTCAGCTAGGTCGTTGGTCGAACCTTGATGCGAGGGTCAGCCCAACGGTAGGTGGCGTCGCTGAGAGCGCGGACCACAACAATGATGAAGGTGATGTAGCCCGTGACGGCGGCGAGCACATGCAGATCGCGTGCGGTCGAGGCGTCGAGCAAGACGCTGCCCATCCCACCGATGCCGAACATCCGCTCGACGATGATCACGCCGCTCAGCAGCGAGCCGAGCACCAGCCCGAGTTGGGTGAGCAGGGTCATGGAGGCGGGTCGGAGGGCATGACGAAGCAACACTTGCCGGCGGGGGAGTCCTTTCGCTTGAGCGGCAACGATGTACTCCTCGCCGAGGACCCGTTGGGTGCTGGTCTGCACGATTCTGGCGATGATGCCGGCCTCGGGAAGGGCGATGGCGAGCGTTGGCATGAGGAGCCGTTCGAGGTTGCCGGTGAGCGACACGCTGACTCGTTCCCATCCCGCGGCCGGTAGCCAGCCGAGTCGAACGGCAAACATCCAGGTGCCGAAGGCGGCGAGGATGAAGGCAGGTGTGGATTGCAGGGTGCTCACCGCGGTGCCGTGAGCGAGGCGCGTCGGAGCTCGACGAAGGGTCGCCCCGAGAAAGCCGACGGCGGTGCCGAGCACACCAGCGACGAGAAGGCCGGCGGTTGCGATTTCGAACGAGATCGGCAGTCGTGGCTGGAGCATCGGGCCGACAGGCGTGTTGCGGTTCAACGATCGGTTGAGGTCGCCTTGTGCGGCATCGATGAACCACTTGGCGTGCCGTACCGGGACGGTGTCTTGCAAGTTGTAGGCGGCAACGTCCTCTGCGAAGCGGGGATTGTCGAGGCTCTGGCCTGGACCAAGCACAACGGCGGCCATGCCCCCGTCGATGGAGAGTTCGAGAGCAACGAACACCAGCAAGGTCGAGAGGTAGAGCGAAACGATCAGCCACACGACCCAGCGCAGTAGCCCAGCGACTCGCGTCAGCAGGACGGCCACCATGACAGCAAGGTAGCGCGCCCCCTCCACCACCCTTCAACCCTCACCCTTCCCCGTTCTGGAGTGCCGTACCGGCTGAAACGCCGGTGGGGGGGTGCCCGTAGTAAATGGACGAAACGCAACGGTTTCGGCGACCTCGGTGTCGCTACACCACGTCGGCTTCTCGGTTACGGACGCCGGTGAGCGACGCTCAACAGACCCAGAGCCCGCACGCGTTATGGAGCACCCGCTCCGAAAAAGGATTGCCGGATCGTGAGCGGGTCAGCAGCGGCTCGTTGGAACAATCTGATCGGGAGGGGATGCCGGATGAGCCAGGGCTGGGGTGTGGATTCGTCAGGCGTGCATGTTGTGCTGAGCGATGTTGTCGAGTCTGTCCGGGGTGGTGACTCGTGGGACTTTGCGTTGTCCGCCGGCTTGCCCGTTGGCGGTCATCCAGGACGCAAACGTCCCAGGGGGCACGGTCTGCACTTCGGGGGCCGAGAGAACGATGTCATTGGTGCGTTTGGTTCGGTAGTCGGCGTTCTGCTCTGCGAGCGAGGCGTCGATTGCCTCGACGAGATCGCCGTCGGGTGTGCCCTCGATCTCGATGATGTATCGGTGGCGCCCGACTGCTTGATCGGTGCCGAACACCGGAGCGATCGCGAAGTCGTTGACGGTCACACCGAGATGACGTGCGGCTGTGGCGACGGCGATGTCGAGTTGTTCGCCGGTGACGTGTTCACCGAAGGTCGACATGGTCTGCGAGACGCGGCCTGCGACGAGAATCCGTGGGGTGTCGAGGTCGACGAAGCGAACGAGGTCGCCGATCGCGTACGACCAGAGTCCGGCGCAGCTGGTGATGATCATGGCGTAGTTGGTATCGAGTTCGACGTTGTCGATCCAGTGACGTTGGGGGTCTGGTTGATCGAGTTGGTCGGCGTCGATGAACTCGTAGAAAAGGCCATTGCCGAGCAGAAGCCGCATACCGTCGCCGGGGCCGCGGTCGGCAACGGCGATGAAGCCTTCGCTTGCGGCGTAGACCTCGCGAAGCTCCGCGTGGCTGCCTTCGAGGAGCTTGGTGAATGCGTCCTGGTAAGGCTCGAAGTTGATCCCGCCGTGCGTGATCAGTTCTAGGTCCGGGAACAGCGTGACGAGTCGGCGGTCATCGATGCCGGCGATGTCGAAGGCCCGGTCGAACAGGACTTGCAGCCAGGTGGGGACGCCGCTGATCGAGCGTATGTTCTTGCCGACGCAGTCTCGGGCGAAGCGATCGACTTTGTCGTTCCAGTCGGAAATCGCGGCGAGTTCGGGTGGGGGGTAGTAGCGGTCTCGTCCGGCAATCGCTGGGGTTTCGCGGGCGGCGATTCCGCTGAGCTCGCCGGCGAAGATGCCGGGTGCAAGTTCGTCGAGCGTCGGGCTCCCGCCGAACAGGAACGTGCGGCCGGCGCTGACCCGGCTGTTCGGGTTGTTCCGGAGGTGCTCGATCACGACTTCGAAGCCGCCGCGGTTGTTTGCTGTGATCATCTCGTCGCTGCACGGGATGTGTTTGCTCTCACCGGTCGTCGTGCCCGACGATCGGGCGAAGTATCGGATGGTGCCGGGCCAGGTCACGTCGTCCAGTTGTGGGAACGGTTCGGACCAGTAGTCGGCCCAGAACTGGTCGAACGTGCGGATGGGAACACGGCTTTGGTACTCGGCCACGGTCGTGATGTTGGCGAAGTCATGATCGACACCGAACTTCGTTTCCTTGGCTTTGGCCACCAGCTCCAACAGCTGGCGCTTCTGCGCCGTGGCAGGCGCGATCGACTTCCGGTTTCGCCGTGCGTACGCCTTCAGGCCGAGTCCGCCGAGCCAGCCCGTGATCTTGTAGAGGCCGAGCCGATCCTTGCGACGTTGAAAGCGACTGCGGAGTCCGTCGGGTTGATCGACTGGCTGGGCCCGTGGGGCGTCGGGGTCGTTGAGGAGGTGCGCGAGGTCGTCGCGGATGGACATCGGCTCGAACGCTGACACGGTTGCCCGTCCGATGTTGCCGACCGGATAGCGGCCGGTTGCGCTGCCGGGTCCAGCGACGATCAGCCGCGCGAGCTGACCGATGACTTCGCTTCGGTCACGTTGCGACCATCCCAACGCGAGCATCGCGACGTGGACTCTGAGGTGGGGTCGGATCCATGGCTGCGAAAGGACATGAGCGTCTTCGAGGTGCGCCCATGCGGCCTCTGCGTCGAGTGCTCGCGTCTTCTTGGCGTTGGCGATGAGGGTGTCGATTTGCTGACCGAGAGCCTCGGGTAGCCGGTGCCGTTTGGGTTGGCGGCGGTCGTGAACGGTGTGAGGTCTGTTGTTCATCGGCTGATCCTGAAGATTCGTCGCGCCCCGTTGGCGACGACGGCGAAGATGACGGCGCCGGCAACGAGGTCGGGGACGGCCGAGTCGGTGAGCGTGACGCCGATCGCCGCTGCGATCACGAGCGCGTTGACCTTGATGTCGTTGGCGGTGAAGATCCAGCTGGCTTGCAGGTGGGCTTCACCGGAGCGGACGCGTTGCAACACGATCAGGGTCGCGACGTTGCCTGCGAGCGCGAGGAGTGACATCACGATCATTGATGTCGGGTCGGGAAGTGCGCTCTCGGTTGTGAAGCGTCGCACGACTTCGACGAGGCCGATGATCGCGAGGCCGACTTGGACGTAGCCACTGGCTCGGGCGAGTTGCTTCTTGCGTGTTGCGTGTTGCTGCGGTGCCGACGGCGGCGAGGCTGAGTGCGTAGACGCTGGCATCGGCGCCCATGTCGAGCGCGTCGGCGATCAGACCCATCGAACGGCTGATGAACCCGACGGTGAGTTCACCGACGAAGAACCCGGCATTGATCGCGAACGCAAAGATCAGTGCGTTGCGTTCACGAGCGGAGTCCGTCTCGGGTTTGATTTCGCTGGTGTCGTCGACGTGGCGAGCCCCTAGGTCGAGCCGTTGGAGTGCAGCGTTGATCGTGTCGACGTGGGCGTTGTGTTCGATCAGAACGTCTCGGTGCTCGAGGTCGAAGTCGAGTCGGTCGATGTCGTCGAGATCCGACAAGGCCATGCGCACGAGTTGTTCCTCGGCAGCGCAGTCCATCCCGGCGATGTGGAAGCGGCTGATGGTCATCGTTCCTGCGCCTCGCACGGTGTGGTCGGCTGTCCGTCAGCGACGGTGAGGGCGACGATGAGACGATCGATGGCAGTTCGGGTCTCGTCGTCTGTCAACGCAGTGTTGTGGAGTTGCTGGTGGACGCTTCGGGCGGCGTCGTCGTCGAGGTCGTCGATGACGTGCTCGATGTCGTCGTGCAGGGATGCGTTGATAGCCGAAGGGTCGTCGACGGTCTGGCACAGCGCGACGACGACTTCGGTGACCTCGACGTCGTGTTCGAAGAACGGTGCGGCGATCCCGGCAATGCCCAGCCCGATCGACACTCCGCAGACCCCGCCGACCGCAATGGCGCCGGGACCGATCGCAGCAAGGAGCGACCGCTTCGGGGCGGCGCCGTCGACAGCTGTGCGCTCGGTGACCTTGCCCTTGACGTAGAGCAGCGAGACGCTGAAGAACCCAACGATCCCGAACGTGTAGGCCATCCCCCACGTGTTGACAACGCCCGTCGTGCCGTGCGCGAGCAGTGTCATCGGCTGTTCCTCGACGTCGCGCATGACACCATGCGGCGACCGGGTCGATGTGCGTTCGGTAGTGGCCGGCCGCGACGGTCAGCGTGCGAGAGTCGACGTGCGCTGCGCTGTCGACACTTAGGGCCCGGCGTATCCTTGAGGCCTGTGATCGCTGCGGCAACAACCTCGACGGCGTCGAGTTCCGCCTGCGTGCGGGGTCCTTGTTGAGCGTCGTGAGGCATACCGACGGCGAGCGCCCCTCGGTGCCTGCTGCTGACGGTTCGGACGTGTCGAAGAACGGTCCGGGCGATGGTGGAATGTCGGACGCGACTGTCGAGCGCTTCTACCGCATCGTGTTGATCTCGCTGTGCGTTGCGGCGCTGGTCGCTGTTCTCGGCGGTGTCGGAGTCTGGATCGTTCGAGCCAACGAGCCTCCGCCAGAGCCGATGAACGCCGTTGACGTCGGGTTCCTGCGCGACATGCTCGACCACCACGGCCAGGCACTGACGATCTCGAACATCTACCTCGACGAACGTCCCGACAGCGGCGTGGCCCCCTATGCGCGCGAGGTGATCCTCTTTCAGCAGCGCGAGATCGAATGGATGCAAGGATGGCTTGCCGACGAGGGCTACGCAGTTGGTGAACCTGACCGGACTGCGATGGAGTGGATGGGCATGGGCATGCCGGTCGCCCAGATGCCGGGCATGCAGACGCAAGAGCGTCTCGACGAACTCGACGCCGCGACCGGTGAAGATGCGGACCGGCTGTTCTTCCAGATCATGGCCGACCAGCACCTCGGCGGGATCCGCATGGGCGATCACGCGAAGGTGAACGGTGCCCGCCAGGAGATCATCGATTTCGCTGCGAGCGTCTCGCGCAACCAAGCCATCGAGATCGCCGAGTACCAGGCCGCGTACGAACGCCTCGGCCTCGGTTAGGTCGGTCCCGACGGGCCGAGGACAGTGTGGTCGTGGGGTCACCATGTGATCTCGTCGCAACCGTCGTGGTTGTCGGGCTCGACCTGGAATGTGCCGTGATCGATCCCATGGCGGCTTGCGACGAGTTCTCGGGCACGGTCCAGCACGTGATGTGAATCGGTGGCCGCATCGATGACGAGGTGCGCGGACGCGGCATCCATCTCCGAGGTCAGCGTCCACACGTGCACGTCGTGGACATCGACCACGCCGTCGATGCCTTCGAGGTCGGTCACGAGCGTGTCGACATCAACGTGTTCCGGCGCGGCCTGCAGCAAGATTCGCACGGCGCGACGTCCGAGGCGGTGGGTGCGGGGCAGGATCCACAGACCGATCGCCGCGCCGATCACGGGGTCGATCCACGTCCAACCGAACGCTTGGAGCAGGACGGCGGCGATGATGACGCCGACCGAGCCGATCATGTCGGCGAGCACTTCGAGGTATGCACCTTCGACGTTTAGTGATTCCTTCGACCCCTCGCGCAGCAGCAGGAACGCAATGACGTTGATGGCGAGTCCGATGATCGCGACGATCAGCATCGGCACACCGAGCACTTCGGGGTCGTCGAACACCCGCTGCGCGGCTTCGTAGAGCACCCAGATCGCAACACCGAACAGCAGCAGTGCGTTGACGAACGCAGCCAGGATCTCGAGCCGGTAGAGCCCGAACGTGTGCGAAGACCGCGCCGAGCCGTTGACGGCGAAACGCGAAGCGAGCTGAATTGCGGCGAGGGCCATGCCGAGGCCGATCACATCGGTCAGCATGTGGGCGGCGTCGGACAGCAAGGCCAACGAGTTCGCGATGATGCCGGTGGCGGCCTGGACGAAGAAGAAACCGAACGTCAACCCGAAAGCGATGGCGAGGCGGCCGCGATGGCGTTCACCTGCGCGGGCGAGGCCGACGCCGTGGTCGTGGTCGTGACCCATCAGCGATCATCCCCCGAGGTGGGCGAGGTGCTCGCGAGAGAGATCCAACAGCATGCGGACGTGCGAGTCATCGAGTCGGTAGAAGATGTTGCGACCATCGCGTCGGTTGCGCACCACACCAGCGTTCCGAAGCAGCCGCATTGCCTGCGAAACCTTCGTCTCCGACGTGTCGACCACGGCGGCGATGTCGCACACGCACAACTCGCCAGCTTCCAACAACGCGAACAGGATTCGGACGCGCGTCGGATCACCAAGCAGCCGGAACATGTCCGCGAGGTTCGAGGCGCCGTCGACATCGATCAGCACCTCCGAGACAGCCGCTACCCGAGACGGATCCACCGCCGACACGACGCACCCGTCCAACGCCTCCACGTCTGATATCTGCATAGATGTGAAGATATCGAACCCGACCCAACCTCGCAACCAGCTCTGGATCTCCGGGCTTCACTTCTTCCATCGAGGCCACGATCGCCACGACACACCACCCACTCGATATCAACGAGGTTCAGCCAAGCCACAGTTCGATCAGGCACTTCTTC
>CALJSB010000158.1 GCA_937976305.1 uncultured Acidimicrobiales bacterium | reverse complement strand
GCCGATGCCGATCTCGACGCTGGCGTTGCCGCCCAGCACCGGCCGATTCTGCACGACGGCGACTCGCAATCCCAGACGAGCCGCCACGAGCGCTCCGACTGATCCTGTCACTCCACCTCCGACGACGACCACGTCGAAGGGTCCGACCGGATCAGGCTCATCGGAGATGCCACGGAGCCTGCGCCGCCATGCTCGGGCATCGGGACCCGCACCGTCGACCGGCTCGTTGCCGTCGCGGCTCAGAAATATGGCGTCGCAGCGGCCATCGAACCCCGTCAGATCGTGCAGGGTGACATCGAGTGGACCGGCCTCGAGGTCGACTGTCCCCGCAGCCTGCCAGGCCCAGTCTTGTCCGTTTGCACCGAACTCTGTGTTGAGCCGCACCCCGCCGAGCGAAACTTCGAACCGGCCGGGGTGATGGGCCGGGACCCAGTCCTTGGCTCGCACCCACACCGAGTACGTACCCCCGTCAGAGATGTCGATCACGGTGTGAGCATCGGCAACCGGGCGACCGTTGCCGTGGGCGAGCAGGTAGGGAGATCCCATCTCCGTGTCGAATTGGGAGTCGAGTGTCCAACCGCCGTACTCCGCGAACTCTTCTGCCTCGATCAGCACATCACCGAGCTGTGATTCACCCACGTTTCATCCCCTTCGACCTCTGCTGCTTTCGTGAGAAGTCCTGGCCGATTTGGGCACGGTTCTATCACGTTCCCTTAGTTGACTCGACCTGCGACAATCGACCAATCAACGTGTCTGGGGCAGCAGGGCTCGCTCCCCCTGTTCGAGACAATGCTCACCGAGAAGTGGATCCGGCGAGGGCCCCAGCCCCGGTCGATCCACGTCACTGCCGCTGGCACACAGGCCATGCAACAACACTTCGGCCTGATCAGCTGAGCGGGAAGTTCATCGTGGCGCTACGACGGCAACGCCGTTGGTAGCAGCCGCCTCTTTCATGCGGTCGCCATAGGTAACCAAACCGTCGAGATCATCTCCAAGGTCGAGCGCAGCAGCGAGATGGATCGCGTCAAGTGATCGCAGCCCAGACGGGTCAAGCCTGCCCGCATCCTCAAACAGGCCCGGCGTGACATGGAGCAGCGTCACCGCATCCAATACCTCGCGCGCCTGCAGCGCCCGGTCTGGTATCACCCTGCGAACAGCCCGCATCAATTCGGTCCGAACCAAATCGCACGCAACAAGATCTCGATTCGCCTGCCCTAGCCATGTCCGGAGCGCTGACGTCTCAGGTTCGGCAACCACCAGCTTCACCAGCGCTGATGTGTCGATGTAGAACGCCACCTCAATACCGCTCGTCGTCTCGCATCTCCGCAAGCGCGCTCGACAGATCAGGACCAGGCTCAGGAGCCGGCAACTCGATCAACCTGCGACGCGCCGGCCGGGCACGTCCCTCTTCCAGCAGTGCGACCAACCGCGACTTCGGAATGGCGGACATTCGTGCGACCGGGCGCCCACGGTCAGTAATCGTCACCGTTTCGCCTGCGGCGGCCTCTGCCACCACTGCCGACGCATTTTGCTTGAGCGCACGAATACCGACCTCAGTCATGTGCTTCATTGTAGCACATTGGACCGAATGGGTAAACCGCAACAAGTGGGGCACAGCACGACCCCACCGCGCCTCGCCACCGCTGACAAGACGGGCGTTACCGTCAGCGCCCCACGTAGTTGGCGACCTTGCGCAGGTGATCGGGGCCGATGCCGCAACATCCTCCAAGCATTGTTGCGCCCGCTGCCTTCCAGGCTGGGAGATAGGCGGCGTACTCGTCTGGTGAGATCACGGCATCATGCGTGAACTCACCATCGACCATTGCTGCGGCGTGGGCGTAGGCACCCAGCGGACCGCTCCAGTGTTGACGAGCGACCGGGAGGCAATGCTCAACGAGCCGCACGTCGGAGTGCATGATGCATACGGCATCGACGGCCTCGTACGTTGCGGCGAGCTGAACGCCCTCGCGCAGAGTGTCCCCATCTCGGAGCTCGATTGGGTCTGTGAGTTCGTCGGGACCATGCCCGAGCTCGCCGCCGATTGAGAACCCAACCCACACCGGCAGGCCGACGGACGAGGCTGCGTTCAGCGTCGCCTCAAGCCGAGGAAGATCGACCATCATCTCCAGGCTCAAGAATTCTGCGCCAGCGTCACGCATGATCTGTGCCTGACGGACTGTGTCGGCTTCAAGCTGTGCGAGCGTCGGATGATCTCCAGAAAAGCTCCAGTTGCTGATGCCAGCTCCAACGACGGTGGCCGCAGCAGCATCACCAGCTGAGTCACGGGATTCGACGGCGAGCTCTACCGCCGTCCGATTGAGCGCCTCGAAGTCGGCTTCGTTGCCGACATCACGCAGAATGTTCGCTCCCGTGGCGAACGTGTTGGCGACGATCAGATCGGCACCCACTGCGAGATAGTCGTCGTGAATCGACCGGACGACGTCAGGGTGACTGAGCGCAGCGCCCCCGCTCCATCCGTGCTCGTGAATCTCAACCCCACGGCGGTGGCACTCTGACCCCGTCGCCCCATCGATCAAGATCAGTTCGCCAGCTCGAGCTCGAGCGATCAGTTTTGCGTAGCGTTCCACGGGCGAATCATAAAGGTGACGGCCAGCCCTTTCGGCTACGAATCTTCGATGGCAGCGCGGATGAGGGATGCAATCTCATCGACCGAATGCTCACCGGCTGCCACTCCGTAGACCAGTTCGTAAACAACGTCGTTCGAGAGCTTCGATGGTGTCTGGCCGTTGAGTTCGAGAAACACCGCGGTGGCAAGCCATCCGAGGCGCTTGTTGCCGTCGATGAGCGCGTGATTCTTCAGAATGGACTGCAGCAAGGCCGCCGACTTGGTCCAGACGTCTGGATACGCATCCTCGCCGAATGCCGTGGTCTGTGGCCGGGCGGCAGCCGAGCCAAGCAGGCCAATATCGCGTATTGGCGGCGGCTCGCCGAGAAGCAGGATCGTCAGTTCGATGAGATCGTCGAGCTGGAGATACTCGATCGGCGTCGTCATTCGCCCAGACGGCGCAATGCGTCTGCGTGAGACCGCATCACCTTCTCCGCAGCAAGAGCCACCCGCTCGCGATGATCGGCGCCAGCAACGAATTCCCGGACTGCTCGACGGGCTGCTTCTTGCATCGAAATGCCCTCCGCGTCAGCACGCGCTTGGAGGGCAGCTTGCTCGTCTTCGGTCAAACGCAGCGTCATGGCCATGGACTAAACGGTATCACTTTGATACCAGACGACGTCTAGCTTTTCGACGCTCAGTCCTCGACGAGCACAGGTGGTGTGCTCTCGCTTAACTGCTCGGTCAACACATCGTCGGGCATCGAGATGATGGCCTCGTACAACTCCTGAGGCAAGCCACGCTGCCAGGGCACCTCTGGGTCGAACTCGGGCTGCGGCACCGGGCCGTCGGTGTTCTCGTAGGTGGCCGGGTTGCGGAAGCGATCGAGCTCCTCGGCCGAGATGCCGGCGAGTTCGACGACTTCAGGGTCGATCCAGGCCCGGCCATCGATTGGCTTCTCGGAGGTCGCTACCTCGAGGCTGAGGTCCTCGGGGCCAGCGAAGTAGATCGAGTGACACATCCCGTGATCAAGGGGTCCGAACACGGTCACACCACGCGACCGAATGCGGTCACGCATCGCCAAGAGGTCATCGTGGGAGTCGACGTTGAAGGCGACGTGCTGCATCGCACCGCCGGCACAGGCGCCGCCGCCACTGCCAGCGTGGGTGACGCCGATCGTGCGGTCAACCTCTTTGATGTCGGGTGTCTCGACAAAGGCGATGGAGCACGTATCAGACAGCTTCATGAAGCCATGCCAGGCTCCTTCGACGCCGTGCATCCAGTACAGCGCCACCAGCTCGCAACCGAGCACGTCGTTGAAGAACTCGATTTGCCTCTTGATGTCCTTGGTGGCGACAGCGAGGTGATGAATGCATCGCTCCGGTTGTCGCCTTCTTCGCCTCTGACGATTCTGCGTGGGTGACCGCCACGAACTTCTATCCCGATGGTGGGTTGACCCACGATGGCACCGCCGGCATCAGCGGCTTCGACCGAGACCAACTGGCACGCTACGCAGCGCTGCTGGACTAGCAAGCACCGCGAGTTCCTCTAAGGGGGATGACGCAGGATCGCTACGCCGAGGCGGTCGTGTGGTTGTGCGCGCCGTCCTCGACGTTTGTCGTCGGCCAAGCCCTGCTCCTCGACGGCGGTTACTACCTCTAGATTTTCTCACAAGCCAAGGACAGCGCGCACGCCATCATCGATCACGTCCACGACTGCGGAGGGCAGTTGGCCCGATCTGTCGACGAGCCAGCTTCGATCGACCAGCTCCAGCCCGAGCGGCACGGCGACAGAGTCCTGTGACAAACCGGTCATGGCCGCGTCGAGCGAGACATTCCCGGCCAAACCTGCTCGATCGAGATTCGAGGTGAGCGGCACGACGTTGGTCTGCCAGACGTCAACACTCAGCACCTCCGGGGACGACACCACCACGCAGGGACGGCGCTTGTCGAGGTCGACCCAAAAGACCGACCCACGCATCACCACGGCGCTGACCGTTCCATGCGCTCACCTACGGCGCCGCGATCCGGCAAACGATCGGCGTCCGCCAACGCCGCGTCGGCGACGAGTTGGTCGGCGAACGACATCGTCGACTCTGCGGCGTGACGGCGGAGTTGGTCAGTTACCCAGCGCGAGAACGGCACGTCCAAACTCTCGATGACCGGAATGACATCTTCCGGAACACTGATGGTCTTATTGGGCATGTACGTATTATACATACGTACACCACGAAGGCTACCTATGGCTATGGTTTGAGGCACTCGGCCCCCATAGGAGTACACGATGTCCGCAGCTGATCAGGTTCCACTCGGTTCGGGTTTCTCGCCGAAAAGTGAGCCGGAGCAGATCCTTGAGGGCATTGACCTCACCGGAAAGACCGCCGTCGTCACTGGCGGCTACTCGGGCCTCGGGTTCGAGACGACCAAAGCGCTTGCGTCGAAGGGCGCCACGGTTCACGTTCCGGTCCGGACGCCAGCGAAGGCGTCGTTGAACCTGGCCGAGCTCGACAGCGATCTCGCCGGTTCGGTGACCACTCATGAGATGGACCTTGCCGATCTGGGAACGGTCCGGGCCTTCACCGAGTCGCTCAATGCCGACCTCGATCGGATCGATCTGCTGATCAATAACGCTGGCGTGATGGCGACGCCGGAACGTCGGGTTGGACCCAACTGGGAGTACCAGTTCGGCATCAACCACATGGGCCACTTCGCCATGACGCAGGGCCTGATGCCGTTGCTCGAGAAGGCTGACCAGCCGCGGGTGGTCGCCCTGTCGTCGGTTGGCCACCAGCGAAACGGTATCTTGTGGGACGACGTCAACTTCGAGAACTCCGACTACGACAAGTGGCAGGCCTACGCCCAGGCGAAGAGTGCGAACGCACTCTTCGCTCTCGAGCTGTCGAAGCGGATGGACGCGTTCGGCGGCCGAGCATTCTCCGTTCATCCCGGGGGGATCTTCACCCCTCTCCAGCGCGACCTCCCGGTCGAGGAGCAGATCATGATGGGTTGGCTCGACGAAGACGGGAACCCGAGCGAGCTGGCAAAGGCTGCCTTCAAATCACCGTCCCAAGGTGCGACGACCACGCTGTGGGCTGCCACCTCGCCGTTGCTTGCGGACAAGCACGGGCTGTATTGCGAGGACTGCGACGTGGCGCAGCTCATCTCGGACGACTCACCCCGCGGCGTGCACGTGGCGCCGCACGCTGTCGATCCTGAGGCTGCCGAGCAGCTCTGGGCGCTCAGCGAAACGATGCTCGCCACGGCGTAGAACCGCATGCGCCTCGGTCTGTAGGTCCAGCGATCAACGCCGTTCACCTTGGCGGAAGTGTCAGGTCGACGTCACGACCCAAGATCCGGCGCGCCTCACGCACGCCCGAACCAATCGCACCTTCGACGAACCCGGCGTGTTTCCGGTTGGTCGCTTCGCCTGCGAACAACACGCGGCCAGCAACGGGGGCTGCAAGCTGCTCGTAGTCGTCTGCGCAGACGCCGATCGCTGGCGTCGAGTAGCTACCGAGTGAGAACGGGTCGACACCCCACCCGGTGACGTGCACTGCGGTTGGCGCTCGATAGGTGTCGGGAAAGATCTCCCCGAGCACCTCACCTGCCCGCTCGATGAAGGGTTGGGGATCGGTGGCCATGGCCTTGACCTGTTCGCCGGTCAGGAACGCAACCAGGGTTGGGCAGCCCGCAGAGGTCGTCGCGTCGACGAAGGCCGGGAACTCCCCGAGAACGTCGGAAATGTAGAACAACGAACGAGGCTTGTCGGTCCGCGTCCGCCAGAACGGCCTGTCGAACGTCATGATGATCTTCTCGACCGTTCCGACGCCGACGTTTGTGATGCCAGCCAACTTGGTGTCCGGCAGCGGCGGGTCGAAGGTGATCGCTTGCGCTTTGAGCACACCCAACGGCACGGTGACGATGGCGTGGGAGCCGTGGTGGGTGCCATCGGCCGTGACGACCGAGACACCGTCGTCGCCGTAGCCGATCGACTCGACGACCGATTCCAACCGGATGTCGAGCCCATCGGCGAGTCGGTCGACGAGTTTGACGAAGCCGCCGATGATGACGTCGTCGTTGGCGGTGACGTCGGCTGGATTCAGTGCGAAGGAATGGGGGG
>CALJSB010000157.1 GCA_937976305.1 uncultured Acidimicrobiales bacterium | reverse complement strand
AGGCCTACGCGCAACTCGGCAGCGGTCGAGATCGCGACCTGACCACGACCAGCGGTCGATCCTGGCGCCATGCTGCGATTTCCTAAACGGGAACGAAAGCGGCGGAAGCGGCGTTAACCCAACCATGACGAACTTTTTTGCAGCCATCAAGGACCGTTGCGTCAAGCTTCTGCGGGTCGTTCACTCGCCGAAGCAGTACGACGAGCCCACATCGCAGACCCTTGAAACAAGGCAGGAAACGGCCCGAGCCCAGGCTCAAGCCGGCAACAGCGGCGGCGCCTGACAGCTGCGAGATCGAACGTGTAGCCAGCGCGTCCGCGGACGCGTTGCGCTCTGAGGCCAAGGTGGTTCGTCATTAACGAGACGGGTTTCGGCGTGTTCGATGCTTCTGGCAGGAGACCCGGTCTCAACTGCTGCAAGTCGAACGAAGTTCGACCCTAGCCACCGAGATCGGTCGTTCGAAACGCAAAGGCTCACGAGCGCGTCCGCGGACGCGCCGGGTCGTTTGAGGCCTCCGCTACGCGGCTTCCCAGCGCTCGGTTTCGTGCACCATCCGGTGGTGGAACGAGCACAGCAAGACGAGGTTGACCAGCACGGTTTGGCCTCCCCGACCTCGGTGGATCACGTGGTGGGCGTGAAGGAACGATCTGGCTGAGCAGCCTTCGTATTGGCAGCACTTGTCTCGGGCCTTGAGCAGCGTCATCTGGCGGCTGGTCGGTGCCTTGCGCAGCGGTGACGCATCGATCGCTCGACCCTGACTGTCGTGCAGGAGCGCTCGAATGGTCGATTCGCAGAGAATCTCGCCCAGTTGAGGAGAGGGGACTGGCGTGCCGTCTTCGAGCGCCGCCACAACGTGCCGTCGTCTCGCATCGATACATGCACGACCACCTCCGCCTGCGTGCCACCAGCACGCTCGGTGCTCAGCCGGTGAAGAGCGTCTGCCCGCAGTTGAGGGAGCGTTGCCTCGGTTTGTGCGTTGCTTCGCATAACGAGTCGCTCGATTGCAGCTTGCACGGAGCCGGCTTCAACAGGCCGAAGCCGGGCGGTGATCGTGACCATCCCGTCTGGCTCGGTGCGCCATGACATCGACCGTGCGTCGTACTGCGCTGCCGAGATTGCGTCGTCGTCCTCTTGGGCTTGACGCCAGGCGGCGATCAGCACTCCCAGCCGACCGGCGGGGCATGTCTCGGCCATCTCGATCAACTCGCCAATCGTCTCGTCGTCCGCGTAACGCGAGATCACTCTGGCTTTGGCATACGACAGTCGACCCTCGGCAATAGCTCGGTCGAGAGCCGGGAGCTTCTCAAGACACCGGGCAACCCGAAGTTGGTCGCGGGCTGTGCTCTGCTCGATGCCACACACGTCGGCCCACCACACCGCACACGAGGTTGCGCCTTTCACGACCCATCCGCCCCGACGGTCGAACTCGGCCAGCAGCCGGAGCAGGCGGTGTTTGGACAGGCTGCGGTTGAGCGCCCCGTCGACCAACTCGGTCTCGATTCGCTTGAGTGGGAGCGAGGCGAAGAGCTGTTGCTCGTCCATGACGATGTCCTTCCAACAATGCGTTCACGTTTGGGGGAAGGAGTTGGTCTGCACAGCCAACGCTAAAGAGGGATGGTGACAGTGAAGGTTCTCTACGAACGGAACGGGACTTCTACTCGAACGAGCCTGCCGTTCACGATCTCTATGAAAGCACCCCGGTCGCTGCTGGGCAGCGCTGCGTAGACGCTCTCGAACTCTGAGAATCGATACCCGCTGCTCAGATCGGGACCTCCGACGTTCACCGAAGCGATGGCTTCGACGTCCAACGGAGTCGCTCGCAGCCTTGGGTTCGAGTTGGTGACTTGCCATTCCTCGAAACCGTCGTCGTAAGAAAAGCGGAGGCATACGAGATCGAACGTGATGCTGGTTCTCGTGAAGTCGTCGATGAATCCGAACCAGACCCCGTCCGGTAACGCATCCGTATCAGGTGTGCATCCCGAGCCGGCTGTTCCATCTGCCGCAACCTGCACCGGGATTTCGAAGGGCTCGATCGGCGGGAGTGTGGTCTCAACTGGAGCGGCCGTCGTTGTGTCGGCGAGCGTCGTTTCGGCCGCGGTTGACGATGGCTCGGTTGATGTCGTTTCGGTCGCTGCAGGCTCCGTGGTCGTTGGAGCGATCGTGGTCCCTGAAGCGACAGTGCTCTCTGACCCGGGATCGTTCGTCGCAACGGTGTCGCATCGCCACCTGACCGAAACAGCACGAAGGTCAACACCCCGCCAAGGCAGAGCAGCGCATTCCTAGGCGCACCGGAAGGCTACTTTGGGTCAGATGCTGGCAGCAGAGGTGATGATGCTTGTTCATCCCCGTCTGGGCCAGCGGTTAGACGCGGTCCTTCGCCAGCACCACGCCAGCTGCTTCGCGGTCCCACGTGTCGTCGGTGATACCTGACGTCTTGAGAATGTGCTTTTGCACTTTCTGCGTTGGGGTCTTTGGCAGCTCGTCGATCATGCGGATGTAGCGAGGAAGCATGAACCGAGCCATCCGAGGTTGTAGAAACTCGAGCAGCGCCTGCGGATCGACTGAACGTCCCTCAATGGGGGCAACGACGATCATCACCTCGTCGTCTCCGAGATCGCTCGGGGCGGCGATGGCGGCGGCTTCCTTCACGTCAGGGTGCGCGTGCACTTCGCTCTCGATCTCGAACGATGAGATGTTCTCGCCGCGACGTCGGATGGCGTCCTTGATGCGATCGACGAAGTAGAAGTAGCCGTCTTCGTCATACCGGAACGCGTCGCCAGTGTGGAACCAGCCGTTGCGCCATGCCTCAACGGTCGCTTCCGGATTCTTGTAGTAACCGTGATTCAGAGCCCACGGTGCCTCGGTGCGCAGGATGAGTTCGCCGACTTCGCCGGGCGCCACTTCGCAATCGTTGGCATCGACAACTCGCGCTTCGACACCGTCACGAACCTGCCCGCAGGTGCCGGGCTCGGGCGGCCACGGGTCGGACAACATCGGTGACGAGACCTCGGTCATGTTGAACGTCGTGCGCATCTCAATGCCGTGGCGCCGGCCGAGTTCCATGGCGTCTTCGTTCCACGGCACACAAATTGCGGTGCGCAGGGAGTGCTCGGTGTCGTCCTCGGCAGGTGGCCGCTTGAGCAGAAACGGAATCATCGCCGCAAGCAAGCACGTATTGGTGAGCTTGTGGGTTCGAACCGTGTTCCAGAACTGATCCGTCTTGAAGTGCGTGTCGATGAAGCACGAGCCGCCAGCGCCGAGCGTGAGGATGACGTAGACCGTGCCCCCGACGTGGAAGAGCGGGAGGTTGATCAGGAACCGGTCGGTCTCGTCGAGATAGGCCCCGTGGGTGGTCGGGCCCATGGCGTAGCCCTGGGCATACGACGACAGCACCGCCTTGGAGGGACCCGTCGTGCCAGAGGTGAAGATGATGTATTGCGTGTCCCACGGCTCGACGAGGTCGGGCATCGCACTGAGGCCGACGTCGGGAAGCAATGCAGACGCAGAGTGGACGGTGTGCCGAGGGAGATCGGCGTCCCCCTGCGTGATGACGATGTCAGTCACGGCGGCGGTGTCGACGTCGGCCAGCCGATCGGCCAAACCAGCGTGGCAAATCATGAGCCGGGCATCCGAGAGCGCAATGGTGTGTTCGAGCAGACTGCCGCGGTAGGCGGTGTTCATCGGGACGTAGACCGCGCCGAGATAGTTGAGGCCGAACCACGTAAGCACGGCCTCTCGGTTGTTGGGCTGCCATGAGAGCACATGGTCGCCCTTGGACACGCCGAGATCTTGCAGGCCCTTCGCTGCTCGCTGCGTGAGCGCCAACGCCTCGGCCCAGGTCCAGGTCTCGCCGCCGTCGAAGATGATTGCGGTCTGCGACGGTCGCTGTTTCGCCCACCGCTCGAGTTGATGGCCGAGAACGCATAGCTCGCGCTCTGGAATTCGAGGATCAAACACCATCTTGAGCTCCCTTGCGGGTCGATGTGACGCCGATGACCGGCTCTGTGGCCACGATCGTTACCGATGAGCGACTGAGGTTCAAGAAGAAACGGCGTGCCGAGTTGATGGTGCTACGCGCCAGCAGATCTGGGGCGGGGCCCGCTGCCGTCGCTTACGCGGCGAACACGTCGTGGAGACCGTAGAGGTCGATGGCGTTGCCGCCGAGAATCTTGGCTCGGTCTTCGGTGTTCAGATTTGATGTGTGGGTGTCGAGCATGTCTTGACTGTAAGGCCAGGTCGAGTCGCTGTGTGGGTAGTCGTTGGCCCACAGCAATTGATCGGGTGTGAGCAGGCCGGCCTCGGCCATGCGGAATGCCGACCAGTCATCTTGGAACGTGACCTTCACGTGCTCGGCCATGTAGTCGCTCGGTTGCCGCTCGAGCGCGGCGCCGCCGCTGAGCCAGGCCCGGTGCCGGTTGTAGGCATGGTCCATGCGATACGCGTAGTGCGGCACCCAACCGGCATCTGCCTCGACACACACGATCTTCAGATCCGGCACTCGATCGAACACGCCACCGAAGATGAAGGTGCCGATCAGATCCTGGTTGCCTCGGATGATCGACATGAAGGTGTTGAGCTTCGGTCCACGTGGTCGGTAGGCCGGGCCGGTGAGAATGTGAAAGCTCAACACGAGCCCGAGATCGATAGCTGCGGTGTAGAACTCGTCCCAGACGGGGTCGTCGTAGTCAGTCCCGTCGGTCTCATACGCAGGTCCGGGAGTGCCGGGAAGCATCACGCCTCGTAGGCCCGCAGCCGAGATGGCTTCGAGATCGGCGATGCCTTCCTCCGGCGTGCGTAGTGCAGTTTGGCCACAGCCGTAGAAGCGGTCGGGAGCGACCGAGCAGTAGTCGGCGATCCATCGGTTGTAGGCCTCAAACATCGCCCGCTTGAGATCGAGATCAGGGTGGTTGCACAGCAACATGCCAACCGACGGGTAGATCACCTCGCCGTCGATGCCATCGGCCTGCTGAGCTTCGACACGAAACTCGGGATCCCAACCAGCTTGATGCATCTCAGAGAACGGAGTGCCCTTCATCGACAACATGTCGCTCTGCTTGCCGGCCGCAGAGTGCAACCCGAGGTGGATTTTGTAGTCCATGCCGGGCACGTGAAAGCACGCGCCTTCGCCCGGCTCATCGGTGAGGTAGGGGGCTCGGTCGGCGAATGCGGGGTCGATCTGTTCGTAGGCCCACCCGGGCTCGGTGATGTGTGAGTCGGCCGAGATGATCGGCGTGTCAATGACTCGTGGGGCGCTCGCTACGTGTTCGTTTGCGGTCAAGGCCATCTCACACGATAGGACTCTGAGAATCGCGGGGCGAGCCGGACCGTTCGATGGCGTCGTCCCGGACCACACCGGCGAGATCGAACTGACACACTCTTGACGGCGTCATACATTGCGTGCGTCGATTGGGAGCCATGACATGTTGAGGGTTGCAAGCGCGATGATCGCATTGATGTTGATCGCGTCTGCCTGCGGTGGCACCGGGAGCGACGACGGAGCTGACCCCGGGGATGGACCCGGCGTCACACAGCCCGGCGACACACAGTCAGCCGGCACAGAATCAGACGAGACCCAGTCAGACGGCCCAGAGTCAGACGGTGGCGAGTCGGGCGAGGCGGAGTCAGCCGAGACCGGCGGTCTTGTCAGCACCGCTATCGCGGACCTTCCCCAGGCTCCGAGCGACGGAACCTTCCAGATCATGGTGGTTGACTTCACCGCCACGGTGGGGTTACTCGGCCTCGAATTGGCGTCATTGGAGAATCGCCTGGCCGGTCTTGGCCGCTGGGGGCCCGCAAATGACGGCGGGCTCGGATTCCGGTTGGCTATCCCTGAGTCGCTTCAGGTCCCTTTCTCACGTCCTGATGAATTTGCCGAAGAGACTGGCTTCGCACTCAGCGACATCGACATTGCTTCTCAGGCCGTCGTAGAGGGCGGCTCAGTCAGTGTGTTCGTCGGACCTGACGCCTGGGGAGGTCCCTCCGAACCTCACTCGTTTGGGATGCTCACGCTCGGTCAAGGCGAAGACTGCGAGTTCAACCTGGACAATCGGACGACGCTCGACCCGCTCGGCCGCCCGGTCCGTCTTGCCCAACTCGGCGATCGGCTGGCCGCAGCGTGTTCGACCGAGCTGTTGCAGGGCTGGCTCGACGGCCCCGGCGCCAGGTATTCGACCGATCATCGACTCTTCGAGATTGCCGCCGAACTCGACCAGCACGACGTGGTGTCGGCCCACCTGTTCGTGGAGGACTTCAATGCCACAGGACCGTTCGCATCTGAAGAGTTAGAGGAACAGGTCGCTGGTGCGGCATACATCAGTGAGCACTTTGTGGCCGTCGGCATCGGCAACACCGTGCGTGACGGGCGAGCCATCGAGGTGATCTCGTACCACTTCGGTAGCGAGGCAGGGGCGGAAGCAGCACTCCCATCGATCGAGAACGCATGGACCAACGTCCAGCTGCTTTGGACAGACCGGCCAGTTTCCGACTTCGCCGAGTTTGAGAGCATGGAGCGCAATGGTGCAGTGGTCACGGTGGTGGTCGTGGTGCCCGATGATGAGATTGGCAGGGCATTCGACATGTTGGTGTCGCGCGATCTGCCGATGGCACACCTTTCATAGACACCGCCATCATCGCCGGATACGCGATAGGCAAGGGCGGTGACAGCCACCGTTCTCACCTGGAATCTCGAGCGGAAGGCGCCGTCGAACAGCAATGCGGCCAAGGCGATCGAAGTGCTGTTCGATCAGTCGCCAGACGTCATGGTGCTGACCGAGGCGAGGACAAACTTCCCAACGAATGGCGGGCATTCGCTGTGGTGTGAACCGCCCCGAGGCAGCACCTTTGCCGAAGACGAACGCAAGGTGTTGATCTGGTCGAAGGAACCGTGGCGAGACATCGACCGCATCGGCGCAGAGGGGCTTGACCAAACCAGGTTCATCGCCGCTACCACCGACACGCCGATTGGGCCGTTGCGAGTGTTGGGCGTCTGCATTCCGTGGCACATGGCCGAGGTGCAGTATCCGATCGACGTGAAGCGAAAGCCCTGGGAGCTCCACGAGCGCTACCTCGACGTGTTCACCCAACTCGTCGAGGCGATCGATGGGCCAACAGTGATCGCCGGCGACTTCAATCAGCGCATTCCTCGTCAGCAGTACGGCCGAGTGTCGGCGGCCGAAGCCCTGGCAAGCACCTTTGCCTCGGTCGACATCGTCACCCAGGGCATCGTCGACGGTTGCGGCAAGCCGGGCATCGATCACATCGCCATCAGCTCGGACCTAGCGACAGCCAAGGTGTGGGGTTGGCCCAATGAGATCGATGGCTATCGGATGTCTGACCACGATGGAGCTGGTGCCGAGCTCGCGCTGTGACCTCGAAGGTCAACCGAGCGAAAGCCCGCAGGTGTTTGACGAGTAGTCGATCATTGCGTTGCCGGCGGCGTCGTAGCTGGCCATGTCGAAGTCTTGTGAGTTGAGGAAGGCTTCGTTGCCCTCCGCCAACACGTTCAGCGGCTCGACCATCTCGGCTGGGGCGATCGTGGCGAGGTCCAAGTAGCGCTGTGTCAGGTCGACCGGACCGATCTCGTCGTTCACCCACTCGCCAAGGAACGTGTCCATCTCGGCACAGAAGTCGCCGCCGCTCGATGCTGTCTCGGTTGTCGCGACTGCGGTTGTCGCGACTGCTGTTGTTGATGTCTCGGGTGCGGTGTCAGGCGTGGTGTCCTCGGCCGTCTCGGGCGTGGTCTCGTCGGTGGCTGATGACACCGTAACTGAGGCGGTCTCGTCGCTCGCCGGGGCAGCGTCGGATGAGGTGTTGCTACCACAAGCGGCAGCAAAGAGGACAGTCGTGGCAATGAGGGCAAGAAGGCGATTCATGCTCGCATTCTGAAACGCCCTCGCGGCTGGGTCTGTCGGCGAGCCGACACTTCAAGAAGAACCGATGGACGGAACCAAAGCACGCCAAGTACTGTGGATAAGTCGTGACAAACTCACTCGCCCCAATACTCGAACGACGTTGCAAGGTGCTCGTCGTCGATCCGGGTTCGCCGGTTCGGTATAAGGCACGAGCCGATGTGCAGCTCGACGAGCGTGGCCTCGTTGCTACCACAGGGTGGCGCAATGCTCCCTATGTCACGCTCGCGCCGAAGGACATGGCTGCTGTCACGGTGACGAAGACCCTGAAGGGCCCCAACTCGAGCTTCGCCCCGATCGGTGGATCGATCGTTCGGATCGAGACCACCTCGTCAAACGGTGGCGACGAGAAGATCGTCGGCATCGTGGTTCCCGACAAGGAAGCTGAAATGTGGCGAGCGGCCATCGACGTTCTCTGCACCATCTGAGCGGCCGCTCACACAGCGACGGCTCCGTCTGGCACCCAGTTGCCGTGTGCGCCGTAGGGGACCCTCCGGGGGAGATGCACGATGGCCACGGGCGGGGCCGAGAAGTTCTGGGCGTCGAGGATGATCAGGCGTGACTGGTCACTCGTGGTGTCGTGGGCGAGGCTGATGACCCAGCCTTCGTCTTCGCCCGCATCGTCGGACGCTGGTGCAAAGACTGGCTCAGCACCTCTCACCCCGTCGCCCAGATCGTGTTCGACACACTCCCCAGAGGCCAGGTCGTACTTCAACAGCTTCGATCCATACACCGGCTCTTCGGCGTTGCCTTCGCCCGCCATCGCCATCAGGTAGCCGTATCGAGCGTCGAGGCCGACTCGTCGATCATCGACTCGGCCAAAGTCGCCGGGACGATCATCGACTCGCTCTTCGGTGACGGTGCCTGCGACAAGATCGATCATCCACCGAGCCAACCGACCGACGTTTGCGTAGTCGTCGCTGCTGGTGCCAAAGGCTGATTCCTGACGAGACACGTGGATGATGATGCGATCGCCGTCTTCGTAGGCGTTCACCGGATGGAAGACGTAGCAGGGGTCGATCTCGAACCATCGGATGTCGGCGTTGGTGCCGCCCGTCCGTGGCAGCACACCCAAGCGGGCACCGGCATCTGGCTCCCACATGAACGGAAACCCTGTCTTCAGCGCCTCGAAGTTGAGGCAGACCGGCAGGTCCATGAACACGACGTGGTTCCGGGTCACGTTGAAGTCGTGCATCATGACCATCTTCGGTAGCTCGATGCCCTCTTGCTGCATCAGCTTGCCGTCGGCGCTCACGCGGATGTAGTGCAGGAAGTCGGGCTCGGGGTTCATGTAGCTGAAGGCGAGCAGCTCTCCGGTTTCCGGACAGATTTTGGGATGGGCCGTCATGGCGCAGGTGAGTTCGCCGTCGTAGTTCTGTATGCCGAGCGTGTTGAGATCGGTGTCGGCCCGAAACGGCCAATGTCCTTCTTCGAGACAGAGCAGTTCGCCATTGTGGGGCACCACGTGGGTGTTGCCGGTTCCCCTCGTGAGATCGCCGATGGTCGAGACCATGTCTTGCGGGTCGCTGATGTTTGGCGTTTGCACGAACCGGTTCTTGTACCACTCGGCCTTGCCATCACGAAGACGTACACCGTGAAGCATCCCGTCCCCGAAGAACCAATGCGCCGATGTGCCAGAGGCCGGGTTGGGGCCGGTGCGAACGTAGGTGCCGTTGAGCGCAGGCGGGATGGTGCCGTCGACTCGAAGTTCGTGATCGGTTCGTTCGTCGAAGACCGGTGCCCAATTGCCTCGAAGATGCCAGGGCGTTGTGTCCGTCGTGGTCATAGATGGACGCTAACAGTCGCGCTAGACGCCAGCGTCTTCGGAGCGCAGCGGGCCATAGGGCGAAAACACGTCGAGCAACGTGGCCGGGTCTTCTGACCATCCAAGACCCGCCACCTCCGCACGGCTGCGACGTCCGGTGACCGAGCGAAGGAAGTCGTACGAGGGCGTTCGCAGCGTCAAGGGTCGAGCGCTGGAGGCGTCCACACTGGGCTTGTAGGTCTGGCCGTCGGTGAGCTCGATCGTGAGCGCCACGCCCGCAACCTCAATCAGGCGATCGGGCGTGCG
>CALJSB010000156.1 GCA_937976305.1 uncultured Acidimicrobiales bacterium | reverse complement strand
GCCATGAAGGTGGCGATGGTTCGGACGGTTGGGTCGGCTCCCGCCGGCATGTGAAACGCGTATCGATCATGCTTCTTTGAAAGCCGCTGCCGGACGGTGTCGCCTGCAATGTGACCCTTTGCAACGGCTCCGATCTGGTTGCCGTTTGTGTCGTTGATGTTGAAGTTCGTTTCGTCGGCCCAACTCTTGCCTTCGACGTGGCCGATCACTCGGTCGCCAACGCGGATGTCGAACCTGAGCCGCTGCACGGTGAGCACGTTGGTCTGCTTGATCTCGCCAATCGGGCCGTGCGGTCCGTCGATGACGAGGGACAGCCCCCGAGTGATGACGAACGCAAGGTGACGGCCGGCCGCATCGGTGACGATGAACCTGGGCCTGCTTCGCTTGGTCGCCGGATCTCGCACCATGTGGCCAAGGAGATTGGTTCCCAAGTCTTCGAAGGTGAACTCGTCTTTCACCCCTCGTTGGATCATGAGGAACGATTCCGCCGTGAACAGCGGGGCAGCTCCGACATTCTGAGGTGGTGGTGGGCTGGCCTGCGGCGGAGGTGGACTGGCCTGGGTGTGCGTGGCGTTTGCTTGTGGGGGAGGCGGACTGGCCTGGGGTGGTGGTGGGCTGGCTTGAGGTGGCGGCGGGCTTGTCTGAACTGGTTGCTGTACGGCGAGAAGCGGATCTCGGTATTGCTGGCCACCTGTTGCCACGGCGTCGGTCCATGCGGCGCCGTCCCAGTAGCGGAACTCAAATCGACCCGCAGGGTCACGGTGCCAATTGGGTGTTGTCATGTGTTGTCCTTCTCAACCGGAACGATTCGAGTTGCGTCTGGTGGGTGCATCTCGTCCCCCAGCCCCAACACACTGTGTGACGACCTCAACGTTGGCCAGGTTCGACGAACTTCGCAATTGGCCCCGTTCTGGAGTCTCACACCGGCTGAAACGCCGGTTGACGCCTCCAGAACGGGTTGGTTTGCGGCGTGCGTGCCGGGCGCCGTCAGCCGCCGGAGACGGCGGAGTCACCGGCGGGAGCAGCGACGGCGTCGTCGTGGGCATCGTTGAGCCAGCCATCGGGCAGCGCTACATCTTGTGGGCCTCGGGTGTGACCACGAGCGACCCGACGATTCTCGGGCGGCAGGGGAGCGTCTTCGATTGCCCAGAGCAACTCTTGGAGCTCGTCGAGGCTCTCGATCCGTCCGAGCTTGCCTCGCATCTCACCGCCGACCGGGTAGCCCTTGAGGTACCAAGCGGTGTGCTTGCGGAACTCTCGGATGCCCTTGTGATCGCCGAACCAGTCGATCAGGCCCTCTGCGTGCTCGATCATGATGGGGCGAACTTCAGCGATGGTCTTGGCGTCGGGGATGGGGCGGCCTTCGAGGGCGGCTTGCAGCTCGCCAAAGAGCCATGGCCGACCGAGGCAACCTCGACCGATCACGACACCGTCGCAGCCGGTTTGGTCGATCATGTCGAGCGCGTCTTGGGCTTCCCAGATGTCGCCGTTGCCGAGCACGGGAACATCTGTTGGCACGACCTCGCGGAGCTTGGCGATGGTCGACCAGTCGGCCTTGCCCGAATAGAGCTGGGCCACGGTCCGACCGTGCAGGGCGATCGCAGCGACGCCGAGATCGGCGCCGATGCGTCCGGCGTCGAGGTAGGTGATGTGGTCGTCGTCGATGCCGACCCGCATCTTGATCGTGACGGGCACGGCGCCAGCCGCTTCGACCGCGGCCCGCACCACGGAGGTGAAGAGTTGGCGCTTGAACGGCAGGGCACCGCCACCGCCGTTCTTCGTGACTTTCTTGACCGGACAGCCAAAGTTGATGTCGATGTGATCGACTCGACCCTCGCCGATCAACCGAGTGACGGCCTCACCCATGTAGCGGGGGTCGACGCCGGCCAGCTGCAGCGAACGCGGTGATTCGTCTGCATCGAAGCTCGCGAGTTTGAGGGTCTTCTCGTTGCCCTCGACCAGCGCTCGGGCCGACACCATCTCGTTGACGTAGAGCCCGCCGCCGAACCGACGGCACAGCCGACGAAACGGCGCGTTCGTGACTCCGGCCATCGGGGCCAGGATCACGGGTGTCTCAATGTCGATCGGACCGATCTTCACGCCACCAGTGTGCCCGCATCTCAGAGGGGTCAGGTACAAAGCGTGACGCACGGTGCTGCAACATCTGTCCGCACTCCAGCGAACGCTCCGTCGGGCCACCACTACTGTCGTGTCATGTCCGTCTCGCTTGGCGCCATGATTCTGCGAACCGTCCCGCCGGAGCACGTCGTTGGTCAGGCGACTGCATTGGCTCCGTTGGTTGATGAGTTGTGGGTGGTGGAAGACCTGCCGTTCGCCGGCGGTATCGGTCAGGCAACGGCAATTCTCGAAGCCACCAAAGAGCTTGCGGATCCCCCGGTCATTGGCCACGGCATCGCGCCGGCCCCGTTTCGCAATCCCGCGGCCCTGGCGATGGAGTGGGCAACGCTGGCTCGGGCCTACCCCGGTCGATTCCACGGCGGGATCGGCCACGGTGTGCCGGCGTGGATGGAACAGATCGGTGCCAAGCCAGCGTCGACACTCACGCTTCTCTCCGAGACGCTGTTGGCCACTCGACAACTGCTGGCCGGCGAGACGGTGAACGAAGCCGGGCGCTACGTGCAACTTGAGAACGTGACCCTGGAGTTCCCACCAGCGTCGGTGCCGCCCGTGTCTGCCGGTGTCACCGGCCCAAAGTCGCTTCGGCTCGCTGGTCAGTTCGCCGATGGCACGATCTTGTCTGAAGGCAAAGGTCCTGACGACGTTGTCGCCGGCCGTGAACTGATCGAGCAAGGGCGAGCGGACGCTGACGCCGCCGGGCTGGCCCACGTCGGTGACCACCGAATGACCGTGTTCGTCGGTTACTACTGCGGTGACCCGACTCTGCTACCGCCTCCTCCGGAACATCTGCCGACAGGCTGGGACGCCGTTGGTGCCGACCCCGACCAAGTAGCCGGCCGTCTGCAGTCGCTCGTCGACGTTGGCGTCGACTCCATCGTGCTCGTCCCGTTTGGCGACGACGTCGTTGGGCAGATCGAACTCGCGGCGACCGAGATCGCTCCACGTCTCGCTACCTAGGCCCCACCACCGAGAACACCCCACCCCGAAGTTGCGTGCACAAAACCTTCCCGGGACGGTCACGTGCACGCAACCTCTGCTGGTCCGGGAACATGCGTGCCCCGAGCCCGTTGGAGAGGTCCCCTTGCACGCAAGGTTGCTAGGCAGACCGCGGGAGCCGTGCCGCCAACGTGCGTGCAACACTCGCCGGATCGTCCATGACCTGGCCGTAGCTGAATCGAAGAGGCACCAATCCTGTTGCGTTCAACACTGCGTTCTGACGCCTGAGGTCAGCATCGAGTTGGCGAGCCGTGGCGTGGGCGAGCATCGAATCGCATTCAACCCATGTGCCATGGTCCGGCCAGGCCCGATCGAGGTAGAACGTTTTGCCCTCGGCGGCGACCCGATACTGCTTGAGCGGAGTTGGGAAGCCATATCGCTCCACGATCCGGTCGAACGCCTTTTCGAAGAACGTGGAGTCCGGGCCAACCTGGTCAGTTCGATGCTCCAGGCACGATCGCATTGCAACCGTGCCAGGTCGGCCACGACGGCCGAGCTCGAGGAAGCGGGCAGTGAGTGACTCAACTGAGATCAGACCCTTCCGAATGCCGTAGTCGACGAGATCACCCAGCGCTTCGCCGGTGACGTGTCGGGCCACGTCGATGAGGCTTCGCTCAACGGTCGTCGCGGTCAAACCGTGAACGACCGTGATGTCCCGAGGAACGAGGTCAACCGATTCGTGCACTGCGAATGTGTGGGTTGTTTGGCGAGCTCCGCGCACGGTGACGACGTGTACTCGACCACGACGAATGTCCTCGAACCCGTGCGCAAGCAGCGCTGACTGCATCCCGAGCGCACCCTGTGGACCACACAATCGACTCGCAATGTGAAGTTGGGTTTCGTGATTGCGGGGGGCGTTGGCTGCCCGGTACAGCGATCGTCCGATCACCGTGAAGAGGCCTACTCCGATCCATCGTTCGATGTCCGATTTGGTCACTCCGACGGTCAGTAGCTCTGAGCGGGTGACAAGCCCGGTCATGGAATCAGTAGCTGCGAGCGCAGCAGGTAGTCGGTCGATGCTCCCCACGTCGTTGTCCTCTTGATGGATTGTGTGTGGGGGAAGTTGCGAGTGTTCGATGCCAGGATCAACGTAGCGCTGACGTCTGACAGTGAATCTTGGACCCCGCGCTTCCCAGCAGGTTGCGTGCACGAAGTCGTGCGGGGCGGGTCGGGTGCACGCAACTTCGGGCAGCGAAGGTGCGTGTTCAGAGCCCCCGTGGGCAGGTGGGGTGCACGCAGGTTGGGGACGGTGATGACGGTGCGTGTGCGCGACCGTGTGGGGCGGGGGCTGTGCACGCAAGTTCGGGGAGGGTGGTTCGCAGCTGTCCTAGGGGATCTCTGGGAAGTTGCAGACCGGCTTGGGGTATGTTGCGGCGATGTCGGAAACCTCAGAACTCGTCGCCGTTGTCACCGGAAGCAACTCAGGGATCGGCCGTGCCGCTGCTGTCGATCTCGCGGCCAAAGGCTGGAAGGTCTACGGCACGATGCGCAGCCTCGACAAGGGCGAGAAGCTCGCCGCCATGGCTGCGGAAGCCGGCGTCGAAGTCACCCCGGTGGTGTGCGACGTCACCGACACCGAGTCGGTGAATCGGGCCATGGCCGAAGTGCTCGACGCCGAGGGCCGCATCGACGTCCTCGTCAACAACGCTGGTATCGGCGGCAACGGGGTGGTCGAGGAGACCACGATCGATCGTTACGCCGAGGTGATGGACGTCAACCTGCACGGCATCGTTCGCTGTGTGCAAGCCGTCGTCCCGCACATGCGCGAGCGTGGCTCAGGCTGCATCGTCAACATCTCGTCGATTGCCGGCCGGATCGCGGCGATCGGCCAATCGCCCTACGTCGCGTCGAAGTGGGCTGTCGAAGGCATGAGCGAGGGTCTGGCCCAAGAGCTCGCAATGTTCGGCATACGTGTTGTGATCATCGAGCCCGGCATCGTGTGGACCGCCATCATGGCCAAGAACACCGACGGGGCCTCCGAGCTCGAGGCCTACGGAGCCGCCAACCGCCGTCTCTTCAACTTCTACGCCAAGGGTCTGCAAACCCCCGGCGTCCCGTCCGAAGTTGCTGATGTGATCTACGAAGCGGTCACGACCGACGACTACAAGCTGCGTTGGACCTGCGGCTGGGGCGGGCCCGAGCTGTCGAGCAACCGCAAGAACTTCTCGGACGAAGACTGGGTGGCCCTCGGAGCGATCGAAGACGATGCCGAATACGAGGCCCGCTTTTCAGAGCTCTTTGGACTCGACATTTCCTCGTGAAGGCCGATGAACAGAAGGTGATGTCGGATTCTCCCCCTGCGAGCCGCTTGGGCCTTGACGATGGCCAGCTCATTTCCGACCACGATCGGTGGCTGTTCAGCGAAGGCGCGCACAGTCGACTCTTCGAGGTGCTCGGCGCCCAGCCCCTCACTTCGTGGAGTGAACCGGGTCGCCGCTTCGCCGTGTGGGCACCATCGGCAACTCGCGTGTGGGTGGTTGGCGACTTCAACGGATGGAGTGTCAACGATCGTTATGGCCTGACGCCGCAAGGCGACACGGGAATCTGGGCCGGGATCGTGCCGGATGCCGAGATCGGTCACCGCTACAAATTCCGAATCAGCACTCAACACGGCTACGACGTCGAACGGGCTGATCCCGTCGCGTTCGCAGCGGAGCTCGCCCCGGCCACCGCGTCGGTCGTGACAGACCTCAGCTACTCGTGGTCGGACGACTCGTGGCTGGCCGGCCGCGGCGACAGGCAACGCCACGACAAACCGATCTCGATTTATGAGATGCACGTCGGCTCGTGGCGCCACACCGAGGCGTATCGCAGCTTCGATTGGAACACGCTTGCCGATCCACTCGCCGAGCATCTGCATGGCAACGGCTTCACCCACGTCGAGTTGATGCCGGTCACCGAGCACCCGTTCTACGGATCCTGGGGCTACCAGACCACCTCCTACTTCGCCCCGACACCTCGCTATGGCCTACCCACCGAGTTCATGGGTTTCATCGATGAGCTCCACAACCGAGACATCGGCGTGATTCTCGATTGGGTTCCCTCGCACTTTCCGAGTGACGAGTTCGCCCTGGGTCGCTTCGATGGGTCGCCGCTGTACGAGCACGCTGACCCGAAGGAGGGCTGGCATCCCGACTGGAACAGCTTCATCTTCAACTACGGACGCCACGAAGTGCGGGCCTTCTTGGTGTCGAGCGCCATGTCGTGGATCGAGCGGTATCACCTCGATGGCATTCGAGTCGACGCCGTCGCCTCGATGCTCTATCGCGATTACTCCCGCGAAGCGGGGGAGTGGGTTCCCAACGAATTCGGCGGCAGGGAAAACCTCGAAGCCATCGGATTCCTCCAACAGCTCAATCAGACCATTGGCGCCTCCTACCCCGACGTGCTGACGATCGCCGAAGAATCGACGTCGTTCCCTGGTGTGACCCGACCGGTTTCGGAGGGTGGCCTCGGCTTTCACTACAAGTGGGACATGGGCTGGATGCACGACACGCTCGAGTACTTCGAGTTCGATCCCGTGCACCGTCGTTTTCACCACGACGATGTGACCCGACGTGGAATGTGGGCCTTCTCGGAGAACTTCGTGCTGCCGCTGTCTCACGACGAGGTCGTGCACGGTAAGGGTTCGCTTCTCTCGAAGATGCCAGGTGATGAATGGCAGCAGTTTGCGAACCTGCGCCTGCTCTTCGCCAATCAGTGGTTGAGTCCGGGCAAGAAGTTGTTGTTCATGGGCCAAGAAATCGGCCAGGGTCCCGAGTGGCATCACGACCATCCGGTGGCCTGGCCCCAACTCGATCACCCGCTGCATCGGGGCGCGATGGATTGGGTGGCCGAACTGAATCAGCTCTATCGCTCCGAGCCAGCGCTGCACGAACTCGACAACGACCCCGCAGGGTTCGAGTGGGTCGTGCTCGATGACGGTGAAAATTCCGTCGTCGCGTGGCTTCGCTACCCAGCCTCGGAAACGACCCAAGAAGCTGCCGGCGGTGACCAAGAAGCCCGCCGCCAGTTGCTGTGTGTCATGAATCACACACCGCTGGCCCGAAACGACTACCGAGTTGGCGTTCCAGAGGGCGGTAGCTGGGAAGTCATTTCGTGTAGCGACGACACACGTTTCGGCGGATCCGGAGCCGGCATGTCGGGTGGCCTCGAGGCCACCGAACCCGGCGTTCACGGCCGTCAGCAAGCGCTCTCGCTGCACCTTCCGCCACTCGGAGCGGTCGTCTTGGCGCCTGTTCACTGATCGCTGAGGGCGCTCTGTCCACCCTGCTCGATACAGCGTCCAGATGGGCGTGCAACAAAACGTCGCTCAAATCCCTGTAGATCTTGGTTCAGCGCAGCCCAGAGCGGTAGCATTCGCCCCCGTGTCGGACTTCCTCCGTGAGTACATCGTTGTCGGGCTTTTTGGCGCCTTGGCTTTTGGTTTGGTGGCGGCCTTCATCGGCCTTGCGAGCATTTTCCGCCCCGACCGCCCCACCGCCGACAAAGTCGAGAACTACGAGAGCGGCGTTGACCCTGTCGGAAGTGGCTGGTCCCAGAGCCAGATCCGCTACTACATCTTTGCTCTGCTCTTCGTCATGTTCGACGTCGAGGCAGTCTTCATCTTCCCTTGGGCTGCACGGCTCGAGGATCTCGGTGTCTTCGGACTCGTCGAGATGGTCATCTTCATTTTCATTCTCGCCCTCGGTCTCGCCTATGCGTGGCGTAAGGGCGTGCTGCGCTGGGTCTGACCCGGCACATCCACGAGCAACACGAGAGGCACCCCTCGCATGGGATTGGTTGAATCAGGCAAGCTCCCGAAGCCCCTGACCACACTGCTGAACATGAGTCGCAAATACTCCCTCTGGGTCTACCAGTGGGGCCTTGCGTGCTGTGCCATCGAGATGGGCGCAGCCTTCGGATCGCCGCGTTATGACGTGATGCGGCTCGGCGTCATTCCACTTCCCGCCAGCCCGCGACAGGCCGACTTCGTGTGCGTGTCCGGCACCGTCACCGACAAGATGGCGCCGGCCATCCGTCGGTTGTATGAGCAGATGCCAGAGCCGAAGTATGTGATTTCGATGGGTAGCTGTGCGAACTGTGGCGGCCCCTACTGGGACAGCTACTCAGTAACCAAGGGCATCGACCAGATTATTCCCGTTGATGTCTACGTGCCGGGCTGCCCGCCTCGCCCCGAAGCCCTTCTCGAGGGCATCGTGCTCCTTCAAGAGATCATCCAGAACGAAGACATGGCCGAGAAGTGGACCAAAGATCCACTCGCTCTTGGAGTGCTCGACTGATGACTGACACAACGACGGAAGCCCCAGACGACGAGGTTGTCGAAACCGACGAGGCCCGAGAAGCCCTCCTCGAAGCCATTGGCTCGGAGTTCGGCGACGCCATCATTGAAACCCACTTGGTGCCGGGCCGCGATCTGTGGATTCGCATCGACCCTGCAGCGTGGGCCGACACGGCGACCTACCTGCGTAACCGCCAACGCTTCCGTTTCTTCAACTGGCTCTCTGCCATCGACTGGATGCCCTCGCCGTTCGGGCGCTCGATGGACTCTGAGGTCGACAAGCTCGTCGGAGCGGTCGACGAAGAAGAAGCCGCCGAAGAGGAAGAGGCCGGAACCGGCTACGCCGGTGGAGCGACTCGCTTCCAGATCGTTGCTCGTGTGCACAACCTCTCGACGCTCCAAGGACTCACCCTCAAGGCCGACATCGGCGACGCAGACGCGTCGGCTGAGAGCCTGTCGATCGGCACCTGGACCCACGAGTACCCCGGTGCCAACTGGCACGAGCGTGAGGTCTACGAAATGTACGGAATCAGCTTCGAAGGCCACCCCGGCCTGCGCAAGCTGTACCTGCCCGGTGATTTCGAAGGCCACCCGCTCCGCAAGGACTTCCCGCTTCTGGCCCGCATTGTGAAGCCGTGGCCCGGCATCGTTGATGTCGAGCCCATGCCGGAGCTCCCCGAGAAGCCCGAACCCGCAGCCGCAGGCGACACAGCTGCAGAAGCACCGGCCGATGCCCCGAGCACCGAGAACCCGGAGGACACGCAGTGACTGCCGTTAGTGATCGCCGGCAATTGGCCTATATCGCGGCCCAAGCGGCTGATGCTCGGGTCAACGTCGAGCTCGAAGCCGAGGGCATGACCCTCAACATCGGCCCGCAGCACCCCGCCACCCACGGCACGCTTCGTATCGTCGCCCGTCTCGATGGCGAGCAGGTCATCGAGGCCGATCCCATCATGGGCTACATGCACCGGGGCTACGAAAAGCTCGCCGAGGTGCGTACCTATCCCCAGGTCACGACGCTGATCAACCGCATCGATTGGCTCGGCAGTTTTGCGAACGAGGTGCCGTTCATTCTCGCTGCTGAGCAGCTCATGGACATCGAGGCACCGCCTCGGGCCCAGCACATCCGCACGATCCTCTTCGAGATGGCTCGCATCGCGAACCTCACCCTGTTCCTTGGCGACATGGGCGTGCAGCTCGGTGCTGTGACCCCGGTGTTCTACGCCTTCCGCGATCGCGAGCACATCCTCAACCAGATCGAAGCCGCTACCGGCGGCCGTTTCCATCCGAACTTTGACCGCATCGGCGGCCTCAAAGACGATCTGCCTGCGGGTTGGGTCGCCGAGACCAAAGAGTCGCTCGGTCACATCACAAAGTTCTGCAACCTGATGGACGATCTTCTCATCGGCAACGAGATCTTCGAGGCTCGTACCCGAGGCATCGGCGTTGTGCCGGCCGACGTTGCGCTCAGCTACGGCTTGTCCGGCGCCAACGTTCGAGCATCGGGTGTCGACTGGGATCTGCGACGCGACAACCCTGTTGGCCTCGCCTACGACAAGGTCGACTGGAAGGTCTGGACCCACCCAGACGGCGACTCGTTCGCCCGCTACTGGGTGCGCCTGCAAGAGGTACGTGAGAGCGTCAAGATCGTTGAGCAGCTCCTCGACACGATTCCCAGTGGCCCGATCATGGCCAAGGTGCCCCGCATCATCAAGGTGCCCGAGGGCGAGGCCTACGTCGAAACCGAGAACCCGCTTGGCGTCATGGGTTACTACGTCGTGAGCAAGGGCGGACTCAATCCGTTCCGGGTCAAGATCCGGTCGGCCAGCTTCTCGAACATGTCGATCACGCCGTGGTTGCTGAAGGGCACCTACGTGCCTGATGTGATCACGATTCTGGCCAGCCTCTATTTCATTCTCGGAGACATCGACCGCTGATGACTGCGCTGTTCGCAACCGACTTCTTCTGGGAGACCTGGCCCTGGTGGGCCGACACGATCTTCCGCCTCATCTTCGCCATCGTCGCCGTGCTCTTACCCGCGGGCGCCACGGTGTACCTCTACCTCTTCAAGATGGTCTCGTTCATGCAGAGCCGTCTTGGTCCCATGGAGGCCGGCCCGTACGGCTCGATGCAGCTGCTCGCTGAGGTCGGCAAGAACCTTCAGAAAGAAGACATTTTCCCGGCTCGCGCCGATCGCACGGTTTTCGCCATGGCGCCCTACGTGGTGCTGCTCAGCACGTTCTTGTTGGCCGTGGTGATTCCTTTCGGTCCCGAAGCCACCTTCATCGACCTCGACACCGGCGTGTATTTCGCGCTCGCCGTCAGCTCCGTGTCGGTGATCGGCATTCTCATGGCCGGTTGGGCCAGCGCCTCGAAGTACTCGCTACTCGGTGGGTTGCGAGCCGCTGGTCAGTTGATTGCTTATGAGTTGCCCCTGATTCTTGCGGTCGTCGGCGTTGTCATTCAGGCCGGCACGCTCAATCTGCAGGACATCGTCACCGCTCAGAATCAGCAGGAGATCTTCGGCTGGGGCGCCATCGGCAACCCATTCATTCTCACGCAGATGCTCGGCTTCATCATCTTCCTCATTGCGGTCCAGGCCGAGCTGACGCAGGTGCCGTTCGACATGCCGATCGCGGAGTCCGAGCTCGTGTCCGGTTACATGACCGAATACTCGGGCTTCCGCTTCCTGATGTTCTTCATTGCGGAGTTCGCCACCGCGAACATCTTTGCCTTCCTCGGAGCCACCTTGTTCCTCGGCGGCTGGTCGGTGCCGCCGTTCCTCACCGATCTGCTGGGCATCGCGTGGGACTCGCCGATCATGAATCTGGTCGGCCCATTCGTGATGCTGACCAAGATGTTGCTGCTTACCTTCATCTTCTATTGGGTCCGCTTCACCTACCCCCGATTCCGTGAAGATCAGCTCCAGAAGTTCGCCTGGAAGGTGCTGATCCCGTTGTCGCTCATGAACATTGCGATCACGGCTGTGTTCAAGGTGGTGTTCTGATGCGAAGTTTCGCTGAATCGAGGCGTGCGTTCGCGCCCAACACCAGCCAGACTGTGCGCCGCATGTGTCGGGTGTCTGAGTTGTGTGGAGGTGTGTGCTGATGGGTCTCGTTCCCGGATTGATCACCGGTCTTGGAGTCACGCTCAAAGAGGTCGTGAAGACGGCCACCAAAGGCGCTGAAACCGTTCAGTATCCACACGTCAAAGAGGATCCACCACCGCGCGCCCGGGGCGTCATCGCGCTCCACGAAGAGAACTGCACCTCGTGCATGCTTTGTGCTCGTGAGTGCCCCGACTGGTGCATCTACATCGAAGGTCACAAAGATCTCGCCCCGCCCCGCCGCGCCGGCGGAAAGCCCCGCACCGTCAACAAGCTCGACCGGTTCGACATCGACTACGGCCTGTGCATGTACTGCGGTATCTGCGTCGAGGTCTGCCCGTTCGAGGCCCTCTTTTGGAGCCCCGAGTACGAGTACTCCGAGCCTCGCATCGCCGATCTGCTCCACGACAAGTCACGACTCGGTCAGTGGATGGACACCGTCCCTGAGTTCGAGGCCTATGAGGGCGGAGCGGAGACCAAGGCAAAGAAGGTGCCCCGCCCGTGATGGCCAGCCTTCTCACGTTCGCCCAAGAGACCCCCGTCCCGCTCACAAGTACCGAGCAGTGGGTCATCAACACGTTCTTCTACGTGATCGCATTGGTCACGGTGGTCGCAGCGCTCAAGATGGTCACGACCAACAACGTCGTGCACGCTGCGCTCTACCTTTTGATCGTGCTGGCCGCGGTTGCTGCGGTGTACATCATCCTTGGTGCCGAGTTTGCGGCAGCAACGCAGGTGCTGGTCTACATCGGCGCCATCATGGTGCTGTTGCTCTTCGGCGTGATGCTCACGAGGGCCAAGATCGGGTCTGAGGACGACCTCAACTACGACCAGCGCTGGCTTGGCGGTCTGGTCAGCGTGGTTCTCTTCGCCGTGATGGGCTACTCGCTGTGGGAGGGCTTTGGCGAGACCAAGCTCGACCCGACCTTCCAGCCGCAGCGAACCGGCGAGGTCGCCGAGTCGATCTTCACCCAGTACATCGTGCCCTTCGAGGCCGTTTCTGTTCTTCTGCTCGCCGCATTGATCGGGGCCGTCGTCGTGGCCCGACGGGATTAGGAGGCGCCGTGTTTCTGAACCAGTTCCTCTTCCTTTCTGCAGTGCTGTTCTGCATCGGCGTTTACGGCGTGCTCACCCGCAAGAACGGCGTGCTCGTTCTGATGTCGATCGAGCTCATCCTCAACGCCGTGAACATCAACATGGTTGCGTTTGGCGCCTTCAACGCAGATCTCGGTGGCCAAGTCTTCGCACTGTTCATCATCGCGGTGGCTGCTGCTGAGGTGGGCGTCGGATTGGCAATCGTGTTGCTGATCTACCGCAACCGTCGAAGCATCGACATCACCGAAGCTGATCTGATGAAGGGCTGACGGGTAGCTGATGATGTCTTCCTTCGCTGCCGAGGTGGTTTCCGCACCGGCCATTTTCGACTGGGTCTGGTTGATCCCCGCCATCATGGCTGGGTCGTTCATGACCATCCTGTTTGGGTCCAAGCGCCTCAAGGTGCCGGCTCACTTCATCGGTATTCCTGCGGTCATCGTCTGCCTGGTCTTGGCGCTCGCCACCGCCTTCAGCTGGATCAGCTACTCGAGCGACGTTTCAGCCAGCTCCGGCGGCCACTCCGAAGAAGAAGATCATTCCGACGAAGAGGGCTTCGGCGGCACCGCTGAAACGGCAGCCCCGATCGTGCCTGCCTTTGTCGACGCCGGCGCTCCCACCGTGTCCTGTGTCGGTGGCGATGATCACGGCGACGACCACAGCGACGACGAGGCCTTTGGTGGCGGAGAGGTCGCTCTCGGAGACGAGTTTGAGCTGGCGGTCGATGCAGGTGAGGGCGGTTCATCCTCGCCGTGTCCGATCATCAACGACGTCACGTGGTTCTCCAACGGCGGCGACGTTGAAGACGGCGGGTCCGACATCACGGTCGGCACGCTCGTCGACGGCCAATCAGTGATGCTGCTCGTGGTGGTCACGTTCATCTCGACCCTGGTCCACATCTACTCGACCGACTACGTCAACGGCGACCGCCGCTACACCCACTACTTCGCCTTCCTGTCGCTCTTCACCGCATCGATGTTGTTCATGGTGCTGTCGTCGAGCACGATTCAGCTGATCGTCGGTTGGGAGTTGGTCGGGGTCTGTTCCTTTGCGCTGATCGGCCATTGGTGGGAAGAGAAACCAAACTCCGACGCCGCGCTCAAGGCCTTCCTCACCAACCGTGTCGGCGACATCGGCCTGCTCATCGGCATGATCATCCTGTACTTCGCGGCAGGGAAGACCTTCGACATCACCACGATCAACACGATGGCGGTGTCGGGCGAAATCTCACAGAACACGCTGCTGGTTGCCGGACTCTGCCTGATGGCTGCGGTCATGTCGAAGTCGGGCCAGTTCGTCCTGCACACTTGGCTTCCTGATGCCATGGCCGGACCCACCCCTGTGTCCGCTCTGATCCACGCGGCCACCATGGTTGTCGCCGGTGTCTACCTGATCGGCCGCCTCTACGCCGTGTTCTTCATTGGCTTTGGCATCTCGGGTGGAACGCTCAACTTCATGGCGCTTGTCGGCGGCATCACCTGTGTCGGCGCTGGCCTGCTCGCCTTTGTGCAGGCCGACATCAAGAAGGTCTTGGCCTACTCGACGGTCTCACAGCTGGGTTACATGGTGCTGGCTCTCGGTGTTGGTGCCTACACCGCTGGCATGTTCCACCTCTTCACCCACGCCATCTTCAAGGCCTGCCTGTTCTTGGGTGCGGGTTCGGTGAGCCACGCATGCCACCACAGCTTCGACATGAAGGCCGACATGGGTGGCCTGCGAAAATACATGCCGAAGACCTTCTGGACGTTTGTCATCGCCTCTGGTGCTCTCGCCGGGATCCCGCCGCTTGCCGGATTCTGGTCAAAGGACGAGATTCTTGTCGGCGCTGGTGCTTGGCCGGGGACTGACGCAAACGGGGTCTTCACGATTCCGTTCATCTTCGGCATGATGGCCGCCGCCATGACCGCCGGATACATGACCCGCGTGATTTGGCTCACCTTCTTTGGTGAGTACCGGGGTCATGACACACCGCACGAGTCGGGTCCCCGCATCACCACACCGCTCATCATTCTTGCGGTCGGTTCGGTGTTCGCTGGTTTCTTGAACATGCCCGAGCCGTTCGTCGAGCGCCTGGGTCTTCCATCGGGTTGGGGCCTCTGGTTCGAACACCAAGTCGAGCCGGTGGGCATCGGTAGCTTCCCGGCTATCGGTCACGGTAAGCCGAGCTTCAGTCTCGCCATCGTCGCCACGCTCCTCGGTCTCGGAGCGGCCGCCATCGTCTGGAGCTACTACAAAGCGCTCTACGCGAAAGACCGCACGGCCACCGAGGTCACCAACGGCATCATGGCCAAGAACCCCATTCTCAAGGCCGGCCACACGATGCTGGTTGAGAAGTACTACCTCGATCACCTCTACACCGGTGCCATCGCTGGAGGAACGAAGGGTGCGTTGGCTCGGGCCAGCTATTGGTTCAACCAAAACGTTCTCGACAAGACGGTCGACACGGCGGGCAAGACCGCCGTTGCCGTTGGGCGCTTCGTCTACAAGTTCATCGATCAGGGCGCCATCGATGGCGCCGTGAACGCTTCAGGTACCACCGCCAGTAGTGGTGGCCAAGTTCTTCGCCGGCTTCAGACCGGCCGAGTCCGTCAATACGCAACCTTGATGTTTGGCGCTGCTGCCGTTATGGCCGCAGTGTTCATCGTCGCCGTCTGAGCATCTGAGCAAAGGGCAACACGCCACATGGAAAACGCATTTCTCCAGGACTGGGGCATCACGATCATGGTCTTCCTGCCATTGGTGGGCGCCTTGATCATGATGCTCATCCCCGCCGGGCAGGAAGAGAACCACAAGAGCATTGCGCTTGGCACGTCGTTGCTGACGGCCGCCATCGGCTTCTGGCTCGTGATCGATTTTTGGAACCTCGGTGAGGCTGAGTGGGCCAACCTCCACTATGTCGTAGACAAAAACTGGATCTCGGTGATCAGTGCCAGGTATCTCATCGGCGTCGATGGCATCTCGATTCCCCTCATTGCGTTGACATTGCTCGTCGTGCCGTTGGTGATCGTGTACTCGTGGAACCACATTCCGAACCCTGGGAATCCCAAAGCGTTCTTGATGTTGATCCTGGTGCTGCACACGGGAATGTTGGGCAGCTTCGTGGCCCAAGACCTCGTTCTGTTCTTTGTGTTCTTCGAGGTTGTGCTCCTGCCGATGTACTTCATGATCGGTGTCTGGGGCGGCGAAGACCGGCTCTACGCGTCGATCAAGTTCTTCCTCTATACGTTGTTCGGCTCAGCGCTGATGCTGGTCAGCTTCCTCGCTCTCTACTGGAGCACGGGATCAGACACCTTCGTCATGGCCGAATTGGCCGAACGAGTGCGGCTCATGGACATTGGGCTCGGAACACAGGTGCTGATCTTTGGCGGCATGTTCATGGGCTTTGGCATCAAGGTGCCCATGTTCCCGTTCCACACCTGGCTGCCAGACGCCCACACCCAGGCCCCGACGCAGGGCTCGGTGATTCTGGCCGCTGTGCTGCTGAAGCTCGGAACCTATGGCTTCATTCGCATCGCGATCCAAATCCTTCCCGAGGCCGCCATCGAGTGGGCCCCGTGGATCGGTCTGCTCGCCGTGATTGGCATCATCTACGGAGCTCTCGGCTGCCTGGCTCAGACCGACATGAAGCGTCTCATTGCCTTCTCGTCGGTGGCTCACATGGGCTACGTGATGCTCGGCATCGCAACCCTCACCGACTTCGGCATGAACGCCGCCATCTTTGGCATGGTGGCTCACGGACTCATCACCGGCATGCTCTTCTTCATCGCCGGTTCGGTGAAGGACCGCTTCCACACGCTCGAGATCAAGCGTCTCGGTGGTCTGCTCTTGCAGGCGCCCCGTATGGGTTGGGTCCTCGGCTTCTGCACGATGGCGTCGCTCGGTCTGCCGGGTCTCGCCGGGTTCTGGGGCGAGTTCCCCGCGATCTTGGCCGCCTACCAACCAGCCGATGGCATCTCGGCTCCGCTCTTCCGGGTCTACATGGTGATCGCAGCGATCGGTACCGTACTCGCCGCTGGCTACTTGCTCTGGCTCCTGCAGCGCACCGCATTCGGCACGCCATCCGATGAGTTCAAAGACGACCCGGAGATCACCGACATGGTCTTCACCGAATACGTCGCCTGGGTCCCACTTCTCGTGCTGATCGTCCTGTTCGGCTTTGTGCCGCACCTCATCTTCGACCTGACCGACGGCACGGTGTCTGGCTTTGCCGACGCCGTCTCGGCTCTCGGGAAGTAATCGCCAATGTCTGGCACGTTCGTCACCCTCGTGGCCGCCGAAATCGAGCGGCCATCAATCGATTGGCATGCCATCGCGCCCGAGCTCATCTTGCTCGGTGGTGGTGCGCTGGTGACGGTGATCGACCTCATCTGGCTCGAGCGGGTGCGGAAGCTGATCCCAACGCTCACGAGCCTGGTGTTCCTCGTTGCCCTGATCCCCGTGATCACGCTGTGGGCTGACGGCAGCGGGTTGCCCCGCGGTCTGTGGATCATCGATGAGAACGTGCCGGCAACCGGGGTGTGGGAAGGCGCGTTCGTCGTCGACAACTACAGCCTGGTGCTCAAGGGACTGTTCTTGCTCTCGGCCTACGTCATCGTGCTGCTTTCGACGAACTACATGAGCGAGGGCGACTACTACGACTCGGAGTACTACCAGCTCATCGCGGCGTCTGTTCTCGGCATGTTGGTGATGTCGTCGTCTCGAGATCTGATCAGCATCTTCGTTGCTCTCGAACTCGTCTCGATTCCCGCCTACCTCATGGCCGCATGGCGCAAGCGAGATCTCAAGTCGAACGAAGCGGGCTTGAAATACATGCTGATGGGCGTCTTTGCGTCGGCCATTCTGCTGTACGGCATGTCGTTGCTCTACGGCATCGCTGGCAGCACGCTGCTGTCGGACATCGCAGCAGCGATCGACATCGGCGAGTCACGCCCCGTCATCACGCTTGGCATCGTGTTCACGATCATCGGTTTCGGCTTCAAGGTGTCTGCCGTCCCGTTCCATACCTGGGCGCCAGACACCTACGAGGGTGCGCCGACCCCGCTCACCGCGTTCTTGGCAGTCGCATCCAAGGCTGCGGGCTTCGTTGCGTTGATCAACGTCGTCATCGTTGCGTTGCCGACCCAGGCCAACGTGGTCGAACCGTTCATCTGGGTACTTGCCGCCATCACGATGACCGTCGGCAACCTGATTGCCCTTCGCCAAACCAACCTGGTGCGCATGCTCGCCTACTCGGGTGTCGCCCAAGCCGGATACATGCTGGCGCCACTAGCGGTCTACGACGGCATCTCCGATCGTGCCACCTCAGCGGTGGTCACCTACCTCGTGATCTACGCAGCCATGAACCTCGGTGCCTTTGCCGTGGTGATCATCGCCGCCCGCAAGACTCGTTCGGCTGAGCTGTCGAGCTACGGCGGGATGTTCAATTACGCCCCTGGGCTCACGTTGGCAATGACCATCTTCTTGTTCTCACTCGCCGGCATCCCACCGGTCGGTGGCTGGTGGGCCAAGTTCGAAGTCTTCCGAGTGCTCACCGAGGGCAACCGAACCAGCGGCATCGCATTGGCCGTCATCGCTGCGGTCAACTCGGTCATTGCTGCGTTCTACTACCTGAACATCGCGAAGCAGATGTGGTTCTTGCCGTCGCCCGATGGCGACAACTCGCGGATTGCCATCCCACCGGCGCTGCTTGCAGCTGTTGGTCTGACGGTCGCCGCCACCATCGTCAGCGGCGTGCTGCCGGGAGTCGTGAGCGACATGACCGACTTCGTCAACGTCGCCGCCGGGCAATAACACTGGCTCTGCGCTCGTCCGCTGAAAGACGAGTCGCTTCCCCGCTTGCTCCTATTCGCTTCGCTCAGAAGTCGCGGCGCCGGGGCAGCACCTCGCCCTTCAGCTCGGTGACTCCCCAGTTCTGGGTGCTCAAGCGAACCGGCGGTCCGCTCAACTGCGCCGAGTGAGCGGCGGGGTCAGGTCTCAAACGTTAACGACGCGGCGTACGGTTTGGTCCGTGAATGATCTCGAGACGGTTGGGGAGAGGGACGGTTGGCGGTGTTGGTTGTGTGATGAGCCCGTCGATGCTGGGTTGTCGACCAATGATGATCGCGGGCCGAGTGTCGATAGCCGGATCACCAAGAAGAAGGCCAAGAACAAGTCAAAGGCCGGGAGCCCGGAGTCGACCCGGGAGCGTCTTGCTCATCGGGCCTGCAATACCGGCAAGGGCGGGGTTGAGGCCGTTGTGCCGTGGGCTGATGATCTCTTCGTTGTCGATCCCGCCCCAATCTTGCCGACGATTGAGCGATTGGCCCGCAAGGGTGGGCGCGAAGCGATGGCTCGCTGTCCAAGTGAAGACGATGCCAACGACGCAGCCTCATGGCTCGTCGACCGAGT
>CALJSB010000155.1 GCA_937976305.1 uncultured Acidimicrobiales bacterium | reverse complement strand
CCGCGTCACGAACGCGTGGCGAGGGACGAGCCAGCCCGGAGGGCCGTACATGAAGTGGGGGTCAGTGGGGCGACGCAGGCGAGGACTTGGCCAGCGGAGCTTGCGGAGCTGGACCCGCAGCAGCGGCGCACCGCTGGCGCCAACCGGTTAGCGGCTCGGCGAAGCCAAGGCTCCGTTCCGCTCGTGACTCGATCGCGAGTAGCGGCTCGGCGAAGCCAAGGCTCCGTTCCGCTCGTGACTCGATCGCGAGTAGCGGCTCGGCGAAGCCGACGCCCAATGCAATAGCGCTCCGTGCGCAACGGCCCGCCCGGAGGGCAGTAACAGTTACAGGCCCGGGAAGAAGATGCCGATTTCGCGCTCGGCTGACTCGTTGGCGTCGGATCCGTGCACGAGGTTCTCGGTCATGATCGTGCCGAAATCGCCACGGATCGTGCCAGGAGGGGCCTCAGCCGGATTGGTCGGACCCATGAGGGTCCGCACGATTGCGAACGTGTCATCTGGTCCCTCAATGACCGCTACCAACGCGGGGCTGCGGCTCATGAAGGCAACGAGATCATCGTAGAAACCCTTGCCGACATGCTCTTCGTAGTGCTGAGCCAGTGTGTCACCATCGAGCAGCCGAAGTTCGGCGGCAGCAATGGTCAACCCCTTCCGCTCAAACCGGTTCAGGATCTCACCGACGAGACCACGCTCGACGGCATCGGGCTTGCAAATGACGAGGGTTCTGCTCACGCCGACAGGCTAGTGCGTTGCCAACTCTCCACGGTGTTCTCAGGGTTGGAAGTTGAACGTCTGGTTTGGGCCGCCATGGCAATCAAAGATGATGAGGTCGACGTCACCCGTAGCGCTACCGGGTACGTCCATGCACTTGCCTGGAGCATTGATGTTCTCGACGAGCGAAGGCGCACCAGTGAGGGTCCAGGTGGATGACGGGCTGCCGCATGGAACCTCAACCACGAGGTCATCGTTTGAGTTGCCGTGGCCAGCCACACCGAGGCAGAGACCGTTGTGCGAGACGATCTCGGCGACGCCACCGCCGTAGTCGTTCACGTCCCACTGCTGATCGGCCTGGGTGTTGTCGCACGGACGCTGCGCAAGCACGCCTGCGCTCTCGACAAGACACATCCCAGGAGCGTGACCGGACTCAGCTGAGCCATTCGTCAACACTGGAGTCGGACCAGCCGGCGCGGGGCCAGGGCACTCGGTGATGATGCGAGCGTTGTCGGCACCGTTTGTGACGGCGTACACATCAAAGGTCACTTCACTCCCGTTGACCGAGACGTTGTCGTTGTTCTCGAAGTCGTGGGGGTAGGCCGACGTCGGGGCGTAGCTGCCCTCGTTTGGCGTGATGTCGTCAGTTGCTTCCATCGCCGCTGTGGACCCGGCAACACCAACAACCGTGTGTTGGAAATCAATGGTGGTCGGCGGGCTGAAAGCTTCGTTCACCACTGGAGAAAAGTGATAGATGTACGAGCAGTACGTCACGCCATCTTGGAGAACGATCGGACCAGTTTCGCCAGCAACCGTCAACGGTCCGACCTGGGTCCAGGTCGCTTCGGTGAAGATGAAGCTGTACTGGTCGTCGTCCCACGGGCCGTTTCCGCTCAAGTCGGCGGTTGGGGGGACACCACCGCCGGTTGGGAAGACAATATCGCCGCTCACCAGCGTGGGGGCTGGTACGCCAGGTGGCGTCGGGATGCCCGGAGGGAAGACGGTCGCAGGCCCCGGGGGCACAACGCCAGTTCCAGGAGCACCGCCACCGCCACCGCCACCGCCACCGGGGGCACCAGCGTTGGCATCAAACTTCGATTGACGCGCCGTACCGACCTGTTCGCCGGTCTCGTCGAGATAGTCGCTCGAGGTGCTCCCGAGCGCTTCAATAGCGGCCAGACTGGTCACCGTCAGAAGGGCAACGAGCAATGCGTAACCGGTGAGGGTCGCACCGCGCTGGCTTGAGCTTTTCAGCCGGTCAATGCGCCGGGCGTAGGCAGTCCTCGGAGAAGTCACCCTCTACGCATCGGACCGAGGACACGCGCACTTTAGTGTGCTGGGCAACGTGACCCAGCCGAGCGGGCGACCCTGAGCACACACCCGACGCCAAGATGATGCCGTTAGGTCTGTATCGACCGGGCAGTCGGACGGATGTCACCAATCAGATACAGGCTGCCGACAACAAGAATCACATCGTCTGATCCTGCGACCGACTTGGCCCGCAGAAATGCTTCGACGGGATCGGGGATCACCTCGGGCTCGATACCGATGGACTTCGCAGCAACCCCGAGTTCGGCGGCGGGGACGGACCTCGACCAGGTGGGCTGAGTGAGAATCACCGCGTCAAAGTCGGTTGCCTCAATGGCTTCGAGCATCTCAACGTGGTCTCGTCCGGTCAACATGCCAAACACCAGAATCCACGACCCGATTCGGGCGAACTCTGTTTCGAGCGTGTGGCGGGCGGTTCGAACGCCATCGGGATTGTGGCCGCCATCGAGAATCACCGTGGGCTCCCGAGCGATGACTTCGAACCGACCGGGAATCTCGATCTCTTCGAGTGCCTCTCGGATGAGATCGGTGTCGAGCGCACGATCGAAGAATGTCTCGGTGGCCACGATTGCCGTCGCCAGGTTCTCACCTTGATGTTCGCCGTGTACGGGGATGAACACATCTTCTTGGAGGCCGTACGGGGTCTGCACGGAACACAAGCGGCCCCCGAGCGCTATTGCGTTGGACACCAGCTCGAAGTCAGTACCGGCTTCGTAGACACCACGAGACTCTTCGGCGTCGATTTCCGAGCGCAACTCGCCAAAGCGACGCCCCAATACGACATGGCTTGTTGGCTTGATGATGCCGGCCTTCTCGTTGGCAATCTGGCGCTGCCAGCCCGCTTCGCCGTCGGTGTGATCCTTGCCGATGTTCGTCAAGACGGCGACGTCGGATTCGACCACGTTGGTTGAGTCGTACCGGCCCAACATGCCGACCTCGATCACTCCCACATCGACCCCGAGATCGGCGAACCACGTGAGAGCAGCTGCGCTGAGAAGATCCCAGCGACCTGGCGTCTGCTCGAGCATCGGCTCGACGCTGGAGAGCAGGGTCATGATCCGGGCGAACTCGTCGTCAGAGATCATCTCGCCGTTGTAGGCAATGCGTTCGTTGAGACGCTCGAGATTTGGGCTCGTGAACGTGCCGACCGACAGCCCAGTGGCCTCGAGCATTGCCGAGGTGTAGCGGGTCACCGAGCCTTTGCCGTTTGTTCCCGTGATGTGAATCGTGCGATAGGCCAGGTGTGGGTCACCTAGGGCTGCCATCAGCTCGCGCATCGGCCCGACGCTCAAACCGTCGGTCTTTCCCGCAGTGGGTAGAGCTGGGGTGGAACCCGCTTCTCGCTTGCCCTCCAGATTCGTGTGCGCATCGAGGTACGCGACCGCCTGGCGGAAATCGAAACTCAAGAGGCCCGCCGATGCCCCTCGTCTTCGTCACGCGGGACGAGCGTCGGGTTCACGTTTTCGAGCACCGTGTCGGCGTCGATCACGCAGCGGCCGATGTCTTCGCGCCCGGGCAGGTCGTACATCACGTCGAGGAGCACCTCTTCGAGGATGGCCCGGAGCCCACGGGCACCGGTCCCCCGAAGCATGGCCTGGTCGGCGATTGCGTCGAGCGCTTCCTGGGTGAGTTCGAGCTCGACGTCTTCCATGTCGAAGAACTTTTGGTACTGCTTGATCAGAGCGTTCTTGGGCTCTACGAGGATCTGCACGAGTGCTTCGCGACTGAGCTTCGACACGGTGCCCGTGACCGGCAAACGGCCAACGAACTCTGGAATCAGACCGAACTTGAGGAGGTCTTCAGGCAACACGGAGCTGAACACGTCGACCACAGCAGCTTCGGTTTCGGCGGAAAGCTCAGATCGGAATCCGATTGACTTCGTGCCGAGTCGACTCTCGACGATGCTTTCGATACCAGCAAAGGCACCACCACAAATGAACAAGATGTTGGTGGTGTCGATCTGAATGAAGTCTTGGTGCGGATGCTTGCGGCCACCCTGAGGCGGAACCGATGCAACGGTGCCTTCGAGAATCTTCAGCAACGCCTGTTGCACGCCTTCGCCAGAGACATCTCGCGTAATCGAAGGGTTCTCGCTCTTTCGGGCCACCTTGTCGATCTCGTCGATGTAGATGATCCCGGTCTCGGCCCGCTTCACATCGAAGTCGGCAGCCTGAATCAGCTTGAGCAGGATGTTCTCGACGTCTTCGCCGACGTAGCCGGCTTCGGTGAGAGCTGTTGCATCAGCGATCGCAAAAGGAACGTTCAGCATCCGAGCCAGCGTCTGCGCCAGGAAGGTCTTGCCACAGCCGGTCGGGCCGATCATCAAGATGTTTGACTTCGACAGTTCGACGTCGCCACCGGGCGTTGCCGCAACCTGTGCGCCGTGCTGGATGCGCTTGTAGTGGTTGTAGACCGCTACCGATAGCACCTTCTTGGCCGGCTCTTGGCCCACGACATAGTCGTTCAGGAACTCATAAATCTCGCGAGGCTTTGGCAGCTCTTCGAACGTGACTTCGGTTCCCTCAGCCAGTTCTTCTTCGATGATCTCGTTGCAGAGATCGATGCACTCGTCGCAGATGTAGACGCCAGGGCCGGCGATGAGTTTCTTGACTTGTTTTTGGCTCTTTCCACAGAACGAGCACTTGAGTAGTTCGCCGCCCTCACCGAACTTTGCCACGTCGCTCCGTCCCCTCAGCTCTCGATGGCCCGAATCGGGCCGCTCGTGTCGACGGCATCTCGCGCGTCGATCACTTCGTCGATGACACCGTATTCCTTCGCTTCAGCCGCCGTCATGACAAAGTCGCGATCGGTGTCGTTCTTGATCTTGTCTTGTGTCTGGCCGGTGTGCTGGGCCAAGACGTTTTCGAGCTGGGTCTTCAGACGCTCGATCTCATTGGCGGCAATCTCGAGATCGGATACTTGGCCCTGCGCCCCGCTGTAGGGCTGGTGCAGCAAGATCCGTGCATTGGGCAAGGCGAGACGCTTGCCGTTGGTGCCGGATGCCAAGAGCACCGCGGCCGCAGAAGCAGCCTGGCCGAAGCAGATTGTGGTGACATCTGGCTTGATGTACTGCATCGTGTCGTAGATCGCGAACAGTGCATTGATGTCGCCACCGGGCGAGTTGATGTACATGCTGATGTCACGCTCGGGATTCTCTGACTCGAGGTGCAACAGCTGGGCACAAATCAGGTTTGCGACCGTGTCATCAATCGGCGTGCCGAGGAAGATGATGTTGTCCTTCAGAAGACGTGAGTACAGGTCGAAGGCTCGCTCGCCCCGGTTTGTTTGCTCAACAACCGTCGGGACCATGTAGTTGGTAGCGATCGGACCTGGGTTGCTCATTCGTCGTCTCCTTCGGACCCTGCATCGTCGGCCTGAGTCTCGGTGTCAGCATCGGCGGACTCAGATTGTTGCTGATCAGAGGCTGCTGGCTGGGGAGGGTCTTCAGGTTCTTCCAGATCAGTGGCCTGAACAGCGTTTCCGTCTTCGTCAACCATCGAAGAGTTGTCGATGATCCAGTCCAACGCCTTGCTCTTCTGCAGATCTGATCGTACCGCTGAGAGCTGTCCAGCGTCTGCAAATTCTTGGCGAATGTCTTCGAGCGGGCGCCCAACCTGTTCGGCAACCTTGGAGAACTCCTCGTCGAGCTCAGCATCGCTGACCTCGATGTTTTCCTGGCCGGCGAGCGCTCGCAGGGCCAAATCGAGCTTGGCGCTGTGCAGGGCTTGGTCACGCAGCCCTGCGAGGGCATCGTCGCGCGATTGCCCGCTGAACTGCAGGAACTGCTCGAAGTCGAGGCCTTGGGCCTGCAACCGCATCGACATGTCTTGCACACGGTTTTCGAATTCCATCGTGACGAGCGCCTCAGGCACATCGTCGTCGTTCGTGAGCTCGACGAGCTTGTCGGCAGCCGCATTGCGTTGCGCCACAACAGCTTGGCTGATCTTGGTACGAGAAAGTTGGTTGTTGAGATCGGCTCGCAGCTCAGCGAGCGTCTCGAACTCGGAGTTCTCCTTGGCCCAATCGTCATCAGGTGTCGGCAGGACCGTCTCTTGCACGGCCTTGACCTTGATCGAGAAGTGCAGCGGCTCTTCTTCTTCCTCGTCGGGGTGCGCCGCCTCGAACGAAAGCTCGTCACCCACGGAAGCGCCCGTGAGTTGCTCATCCATCTCGGGGACAACGGCTCCCATGCCAACTTGGTACAGGTAGTCGTCTGCGGTGAGGCCGTCGACGGCCTCACCCTCGTGCTTCACCTCGATGTCGATCGAGACACGATCGCCGTCAGCAGCCGGGCGGTCGGCATCCTCGAGCGTGCCGTACTGACCGAGCATCCGCTCGATCTGCTCATCGATTTCGGCCTCGTCGACAAGCGGCGACGGGATCTCGAGCTCAAAGCCGTTGTAGTCGGAGATCTCGATGCTCGGACGAACCTCCACGACAGCGTCGAACACCACCGGGCCGGACTCTTGACCGTCGGTGATGTCGATCTCGGGCGGAGCGATGACGTCGACGTCGTGCTCCTTGACAGCCTCGACGTAGTAGTTGGGCAGCCCATCGCGAAACGCTTCTTGGCGTGCGAACTCTGAACCGATGTGTGCTTCGAGCACCTTGCGGGGTGCCTTGCCCGGTCGGAAGCCCGGCAACCGAACTTCCTTCGCGAGCTTCCGAAAGGCCTGATCGACGTCGGTGTCGAATTCGACCTCGTCTACCTCGACGACCAGCTTGACCTTGTTGCCCTCGAGGGCTTCAACTGAGGATTTCACCGGCCGAAGTGTAACGCTCGTGGAATTGCAATAGTGCTGCTGCACGGTGCCCCAGCATGTCCCGCCCACGCTCGGCCGGCCCAGGCGGCTCAGCAAACGAACCTCGGTGCCGCCAAGGCAGTAATTGCACGACAATCGCAGACCGGCCCGCTACCCTGCCAACTCGGCCACGTGCCGAACCGGGATGTGGCGCAGGTTGGTAGCGCACCTGCTTTGGGAGCAGGGGGTCGTGAGTTCAAATCTCACCATCCCGACAACGATCGGCACGGCAACGATTGGCACAGCAACGATTGCGACAGCAACGACTGGTGCCGGCCGATCAACATCGGTCTCGTCACGACGCGGCGGCCTGCACCCGGTCGGGGCCTCCGATGTAGGCAACCGAGGCCCACTGACGAAGGTCTGTTCCGTTGCTGGCAAAGGCCACCTGCGTTCGACGAAGAGCTTCCGCAGGGCCGCACTCGCGAAGGTTCCAGTGCAAGCGAAGCATGAAGTCGGTTGCGGCCTCGTCATCGAGATCAGCGATCGAAGCGATGACACCCCCAGCGCCCGCTGCGAGCAAGGCTCGGGGAAGACCCAGCTGTTCATGACCACGGGCAGATTGCCGTGCGGTATGACACCCGCTCAAGACAAAGATCTGTCCGTCAAATCGCCACGTGCTCAGCTCGGCCGTACTCAGCCAGCCATCAGCGAGCTGCACACCGTTGAGCCACGGTTCTCGATCTCGGGCGATGCCGTGCGAGGCAATGTGGATGACGTCATGATCTGGCGCAAGTGCGGCAACTCGTTCGATCGTGGCCGCTGCTCCGACGAGCACCTGACCGTCGGCGAATTCGCCGATACGAGATGCCTCTTCTTCGGGGAACTGAAGCCCAGACGACGAGAAACCAACCGCCAAGGTCGATCGTCCATCCCGAGCTCGACCGCCGACCCACTCTGCGAGCGACGTGCTCGGAGCAACACAAAGCGCGAAGGCCGAAACGACCGGGCCCGGCTGGGAACGAAAGGCACAGAACGGGAGATCGTCAAATCCAGGTGGGGGCACGACGACCACCTGTTCGAGCAGGCCGCGTTGTATGGCCGACTCGAGATCGACCCCGACGCTGCGAGCAGCCCGGTCGAGCATCACGTCGAACAGGTCTGTGAGAATCTGGTTGGTGATCGCATCGAGCTGGGCTCCGTGTGACTGCAAGGCGTCAATCTCAGATCGCCGGCGCTGCAGCTCGAGCTGCAGACGCAGCCGTTCGAGCTCGGTGGGCGTTGTGAGATGCCGGCACAACACCGGCGCCATTTCTTGACGCTTGACCAGAGCGAAGACCTCAGCGCCACAGATGCCGAAGACCAGGTGGTACCGGGGACGAACGATCGAAGCAGACTCGACCGGCGCCGACGCCTCAGGCGGGCGATCGACCAGCGCAACTGCGCTCTGTTCTCCAAGCTCAGATGCGGCACGGTGCAGTGTCTCCCATTGCATGGGTCCTGCCTGTGTCATTTGGCTGTACAACGAGTCGAGCTCACCGCTCACACGTGGCCACTGTGAAGGCGACACCGCGCCTTGCAACCGCTCTCGCAGCGTTATCCCGTAGGTCTCGTCCATGAGCTCGAAGAGCTCGTCAGCCAAGCCGAGCTCGAGCAGTACGTGGGTGAGGTCGTCGACAACGTGCGCGTGCGCCGACCGATAGCGAATGCGCAGATGCTCATCCGGAATCGACGTGAAAATCTCGCGGAGAATCTGCACCGCCGCCCGAAACGACGCTCGGGCCTCCTCATGCCGTCCTTCGTCGAGGGCGAGACGCCCAGAACTCGCATGCAGCTGCCAGAGCAGGCTCGGATCAGTGCACTCCTGCGCAGCATCCTTCGCCCGGGCAAGGCACTGACCAACGGATTCTTGCTCAGCCCGGCTGACCAGAAGGAGGTTCAACCGGACCACGTCCGCATTGCTCCCCAACGACTCGATGACGGAGGCGGCCTCAGTCAAGGTCTGCGCATCCAAGTGCTCGGGGAAGAGCTCGAGCGTCCGAATAACCGTGCGGGCATGGAGGAGGTGATCTCCTCGGCGTTGAGCAACGACAAGCAGAGAGTCGAGGATGTCGATCGCTTCATCGGGAGCGGACTCAACGGCAACTTCGGCAGCAACGAGTGCGACCTGCTTCAGATCTCGGACTCGAGTTCGGGTCGCCGCAGCGGGAAGAGCGAGTGCAAGCAGCTCGCGAGCATCGTCCGCTGCGCCCATGAGCCAATAGATCTCCGCCAAGATCAACCGGGCAGCGCCGATTTCGTACCCTCCTTCGGCCCAGTCGTCTGCCTCACGTGCAGCCTCAGCGTCGATTCCTGCTTCACGAATCGTCGCGAGAGCCTGGTCGAACAGACCCTGACGAGCGAGAGCGTGCGCCAAGTGAACCGCGGCAAGCTGTTGGTAACCGGCCGCACCGAGCTCAGCGAAACCATCCATCGCCTCGGCCAGCTTGTTTGCGGCTTTGTCGGGCTGCCCGAGGTCAATCAGGCTGTAGCCAATATTCGCCGTCAACATCAGCTCGAGCGACGGATCGTCGGGAGTCGTTACCTCGAGAAGCCGTTCAAACTCCGCGAGAGCCTCACCGAACCGTCCAAGATCGCTGTATGCAATGCCAGCCATGAACGTCGATCGCCACAGCAGCTGAAGTGTCTTCTGTGACTCATCCCCGTCTTGGTATCGCACAAGTGTCCGCTCAACGACCTCGCGAGCAAGACCGAGCGAGCCATCAATGTCGTGCGATTTCGACAGGTATTCGGCCCGAACGACCTTGAACGTGAGCGAGTCGTCCTCGACAAACGAGTCTTCGATCGGCGACGCCTGGTTGAGGAACTCTGCACATCGTTCGAGTTCCCACTTGTTGAGCGCAATCTTGGCCAGCACGAGCAGCGCTCGGCATCGCTCGGCATCGGTGTGGTCTGTCTGCTTCGCCACGATGGCCTGTGCCGCAGCGGTGGCGGCAGCCGGGTCTCCAGCGATGAGCCCTTCGATCTTCTCGAACTCGGCGCGCCAGGCAGGGCCTGGTTCCGACTCGATCAATCGCGGCCGGCGATCGTGAGATCAGCGAGCATGAGGTGGCCGCCGAAGCTGAAGGCGATCTCCGCTGGACCCGCCTGCACATTCGCAAAGGCGAATTCCCCCAGCTCAGACACCGTCTGACTGCGGCTTGTTTCGGACCACAGGTTGGCGATGAAGCCGTCGAGATAGCCCCGATCGGCTCCGGCGAGATCGACATCAGAAGGCGGGAGCACAACCCCGTGGACGTCGGCGGCATCACCCTCACGAGGAACAACTGTGAGCACAACGTCGACCAGCGCACCTGTAAAGACCGTCACGTCGTCGGCACTGATCGCCGCCACCGCCGAACGGCTGGCCCGTCGCTCGCCAACAACAGGCCGAAGTCGCTCGACAACCGACACGCTGCGTTCTCCCATGAGCTCTAGTAGCTCGTGGCGCTCCACGGGCGCGACATCAATCTGGTCGCCTTCCTCGAGGCGGAAGCGGATCTCAGCGGCCTTACGGTGGCGTTGCGTTTTGCGTCCCATGTTTCGTTGTCTCCCTCGGGCACGGCAGGGTATCGGGTGTAGCCGGCGCAGCGAGCACCAGGCGAACCTCGCCTATGGCCACAGAACAAACAGTGCGGCAACTGGGCCCGCGTCGGCGATGACACTGTGGGTGTCGCCACGGCGATTGACCACGATGGCTCCCGGTTCGATCGCGACGTAGGTTTCTGATCCGCCCGATCGCCATTTTCCGGTCCCGTGAAGCACCAAGTACACCTCGGCTGGAGGATGCGCGTGCACCGGGTATTGACGCTGATCGCCAACCAACATGACCCCGGCTTGGGTCGTCGACAGACCGAGCCGATCGGTCAGAATCGCAAGCGCGTAATCACAACCCTCGTCGGTGGCCCGAAACGTCGGCTCCCAATGGAAATCGACGAACAGCTCGCTCAGCGACGCTGGCAACGTGCCGTCATCTCGGAGGACCTCGTCGACGACCGGGAGCGATGATGGCTCGCGCCCTTCTGCTGCCGGGACTCGCTCGTCGCGAAACTGAGCGAGTCCGCTCGAAACTTCGGCTTGCATCGTGGGGTTGAGCTGTGCCGCATGTGCAGCTAACGCATCGACACAATCATCAAGCCATTGGTCGAGTCGAGGCGTCGCGGTCTCTGTCATTTGGGCCACTGTGTCATTTGGGCCACTGTGCCACGGATTGACCACCACCAACCAGAGTGGTGAAAAACAACAGTGCAGTCAGCTATCGTGATGATTCTTGCGGGTGTAGCTCAATGGTAGAGCCACAGGTTTCCAACCTGTTGACCGGGGTTCGATTCCCCGTACCCGCTCTCTTCAGCTGGCGTTCAGCGCCGGCCTTGTGGTCGGCGCCGGCTTCGTGGTCAGCCGAGGGTTGAGGCCACTTCGCTGTATGGCACAGCAGTCGTGCCGCCAAGGGTGGTTACTGCGGCGATGCACACCACAGCGATGAGGGCCAGAAGCAACGCATACTCGACAAGGCTGGCGCCTCGCTCTGCGCAGGCCTCTTCGTTCGAGATGGGGGTCTGGTCAGTCATGCCAACTCAATCGGAGCGATTTGTGCACAAGTTGAGGCAGATGATTCGATCGGCACAGCGAGGCGGGCCAAAGGGCGCAACTGAGCGCTAGCGTCGCTGTTGTGAATCACCCAGACTCCCCCAACCCAGAGGGTATTGACCTCTCTGTCCGCCCCGTCATCAGCGTGCCAGAAGGCGACGCACCGTCGGGTCTCGTGATCGAAGAGCTCGTCGTTGGCGATGGTCCCGAAGCCCAACCGGGCGTCCAAGTCAACGTCGACTACGTCGGCGTCTCGTGGTCGACCGGCAAAGAGTTCGATGCGTCGTGGAACCGGGGCGACATCTTCTCCTTCGGCCTTGGAGCCGGGCAGGTCATTCAAGGATGGGATCAAGGCGTCACGGGGATGCGTGTCGGCGGCCGCCGCCAACTGACCATTCCCCCCGACATGGCCTACGGCCCAGCCGGAGCCGGCGGCGTGATCGGCCCAAACGAAACGCTGATCTTCACCGTTGATCTGCGCTCGATCGGATAACAACCTCGAGCCCGCCGGACCGGTCAGGCGTCACGCGATCCGCCGCCTGCCCACAAAGCAGACCAGAGTGGACTCCTGTGACTGACCACGTCGACATAGCCATCATCGGTGCCGGCCCGGCCGGAGCGGCTGCAGCTATCGCCGGAGCATCACGCGGGGCGACCGTCCGGGTGTTCGACAAGGCGCCCTATGGCCGCGACAAGGTGTGTGGCGACGGCCTCACGCCGCGCGCCGTCGCTGCGCTCGAAGAGCTCGACATCGAACTCACCGATGCTCATCGCATCGACGGCCTGAGAATGATTGCGAACCAAACGGTGCGCGAGCTCGCCTGGCCCGAAACCGATCGCTTTCCCGGTCGTGGCGCGGTCTGGCCTCGCCGGCGACTCGACGCAGCCCTGATCGATGCCGCCTCAAACGCAGGCGCCGAGGTGATCTGGGAGACCGAGGCGCTGCCACGCATTGACGACAAGGGCCGCGTCGTCGGCGTGACTGCTGGTGGCGCAAAGGTCGATGCCGACCTCACCGTTGTTGCCAGCGGCGCTCCCGGTCAAGTCGCCAGAATGCTCGGCGCCGACCGGGTGGCAGACGAACCCTTTGGCCTCGCCATCCGCACCTACGCCGAGTCGCCTCGCCATCTCGATCGCCATCTCGAAGCGTGCCTGACGCTCAAAGATGAGAACGGCACGCCGGTCCCCGGCTACGGCTGGATGTTTCCGGCCGGCGACGGCACCGTCAACATCGGCGTTGGTGCGCTCTCGACCATGAAGAGCTTCAAGTCGCTCAATCTCAATAACTTGCTGGCGTCGTATCGCTCCCTGGTCGACGGTCCGTGGGACTTGGGGCCAAACCTCGAGCGGCCACGAGCGTGGAGGCTGCCGATGAGCACCCAGAAGCGTCACGGTGATGGCTGGGTCGCCGTCGGCGATGCGGCGGGTTTGGTCAACCCGATGAACGGCGAGGGCATCGACTACGGGCTCGAGTCGGGGATGCTGGCCGCTGAGCTGTTTGTTGCGAATCCAACGACAGCCGCATCAGAGTATGACCGGCTCGTGGGTGAGCGCTTCGACAGCTTCTTGCGGACCGGGCGCCGCTTCTCGTTCCTCATCGGTCACCCGTGGATCCTGCGTAGCGGCCTTCGCTTTGCTGTCGGCACCGAAACCGTCGCCAACATCACGCTGCAGGTGATGGGCAACCTGATCGACTCCGACTCAACCGACGCGTCGGCCAGGGTCCTCAACGTTGCCGACAAGGCGCTTGCGTTTGCTGACCCATTGCTGCGCCGCACCCGGGCCGCGGCCTGAGGGCCAGCGCCACCAACTGTTTGCGAGCGGCATCGCTCAGCCGGCGCGGGTCGGCCCCAGATCGGCACTCGTCGTGCTCACGAAGTAGAGCTCAGCAACGTCCGCGATCATGGCTTCGTCCATGACGGTTGGCCGTTTCTCGTATTCGCAGATGCCGCTCATCAGTTCGCAGAAGTCGATCGCGATGTAGGGCCGGAGGGCGCCAACGTAGTGATAGGCCACCTTGCGCAGCACCTGTGCTGAGGTATCGGTCAACGAGACGTTCGACTTGGCCGCTGCGATTTCGAGAATCTCGTCGAACTCATCCTCGCTGCAGGCGCCGACATAGACCTTGTTGCGAAGCCGGCGGAGAAACGCCTCGTCGCCGAGGGAGTTGGGGTCGAGGTTGCTCGACACGATGAGCTTCACGGCAAACGGTGTGGTGAAGGTTGTTCCGTTGGCCATTTTGAGGAAGTCGATGCTGCGCGAAAGCGGGACGATCCATCGATTGAGAATCTCATCTGGTGACACGAGCTGGCGACCAAAGTCATCGATCACCAAGATGCCGTTGTTGGCCAGCAGCTGCTTCGGTGCGCTGTACACGCCGCTGACCGGGTCGTGGTTCAACTCGAGCATGCCCATGTTGAGTTCGCCACCGACGATCACAAACGGGCGCTCACACGCGATCCACCGAGGGTCGAGACCGGCGGGCTGATCGTCGATCGGCTTGTGAATCGACGGATCGAACACGATGACAACGTTGCCATCGACTTCGATGCAGTATGGGATGAGTACCGAATCAGCAGAGACCTGGCCGATTCGCTCGGCCATACTCGTCTTGCCTGTGCCGGGTGGCCCGTAGATGAAAACGGCGCCCTCGTTCAGCATGGCGGCACCGAGCTTGTCGATCAGGCGCCGAGGCATGATCAAGTCGTGCATCACTCCTTCGGTCGACTCGCGACTCAACGGTGGTCGTTTGCGCTGAGCCTCGATGACCCGCTCATACTCGCTGAGTGAAACGGGCACTCGGCCCGCATACATCGAGACCTTGAATCGTTCGTTTGTCGCCTGGTGACCCAGCTCGGTGAGCGTGAACCGGTAGTCGCGACCATCGAGCCCGAGATACTCGAGCAGGTTCTTGTCTCGGAGGCGATCAGCGATTTGAGAGATGACTGAGAGGGAGAGAGCAAGGCCGTCCGCCATCTCGCTGGTCGAGCTCTGCTTCAGCCCCAACAAGCGACGCATGAAGATGTCTTCGATCAATCCACTCGGGATGTCCAACTCGTCGAGGTTCTTGGGAGGGCGTTGCACCGATCGGCGTTCCTCGATGACAGGTGGCTGCTCGCCTTGGTTGCCCCACGATGTTGGTCGTGGCTGCTCGGCGGCTGCTGGCTGCGCATCGAGCAGCGACCGACGGCTTATCGGCCGAGCGAACCCAGGCGCCACCGGGGGTGGCGCGGTTGCGGTTGGGGGAGGCGGTGGCGGCGTGGTCCCGGCGCGGGTCGCAGCATGGGCCGCTTGTGCATCGGCAGTCATAGGACCTCTATCGGCGCCCCGGTGCTCTCCCTTGCGTTGTTTCTTGGACGTACGCTCTCTTTCTGGGACATACGCACTGCCAACGACGGCACTACGATCCTGCGGTGCCCACGCCGCTGACCATTCCGTACGGGGCAGGAGTCCACCACTTCGGCCAGCTGTGGTTGCCCGACCGAGCAGCCCCTGCCGCCGGGCGGCCGGTCCTCACGCTCATTCACGGTGGATTCTGGCGCTCGAAATGGGCGCTGGACCTGATGGATCCAATGGCTGCATCCCTCACAAATGACGGCTGCGCCGTGTGGAACATCGAATATCGAAGAGTCGGCCACGAAGGAGGAGGTTGGCCGGGTACTGGCGACGACGTGATCGATGCCCTGCATCATCTCGGCGTCATCGCCGGTGAGCACGATCTCGATCTCGGTCGCCACGCAGTGGTTGGCCACAGCGCCGGTGGCCATCTGGCCCTCTGGTCGACCATGTCAGGGCGTCTGCAGATCAACACCTCGCTCGCGCTGGGATTGGCTCCGGTCAGCGATCTACACGACGGCTGGGTCAACGAAGTCGGCAACGGTGCCATCAGCGACCTGCTTGGCGGAACTCCTTCGGAAGTGCCCGACCGCTACAACGAGGCATCACCTGCAGCGCTCCTCAACTCGGCAAACGATCGATGCCGCCAAGCGATCATGCAAGGCACAGCCGACGAAGCGGTGCCTGTTGACCACGTGCGGGCCTATGTAGAAAAGGCCAACGCCTCTCCCATCGCACCGAGTTACGACGAGTTCGAGGGCATCGCCCACATGGAGCTCATTGATCCCGACCATGAGGTGTGGTCGACGACACGGGACCGGATTCTCAAGGCAATCCGCCCACTTGTGGTGCTGACGGGCTTCATGGGAACGGGCAAGAGCACGATCGGCCGGGAACTAGCGAGCGTGCTCGACGTTGCGTTCATCGATACCGATGCCGAGATCGAATCAGAACACGGAGCGATCAAGGAGATCTTTGCCACGCACGGCGAAGAGCACTTCAGAGACTTGGAGCGTCAGGTCGCAACCTCAGTCGCTGCCGAGGCAAGCGGTGTTGTTGCAACTGGCGGTGGGCTGATGCTCGACCCAGAGAGTCAGCGGCTTCTCGTTGACGCCGGACGAGTCTTCACGTTGACTGCCTCGCCTGACGAGATCATCAAGCGAGTGGGCACCGGAGATGACCGGCCACTTCTCGCTGGGCCAGACCCAGCACAGCGGGTCAGTGAGCTGTTGGCCGAGCGGGCCGACGTCTACGGGGCGTTCGAATCGGTTCCCACCGACGGCCAACCGCCAGAAGCGGTCGTCGCCGAGCTTCTCGACCGGCTGCGCAGCGATCCCCGCTAGACCACCAACCCAGAGGCCACTCAGTTGCGACGTGTTCAGGTCAACACGTCTGGCAGCTCGTCTTCGTGGACGATCACAAGCTGGCTTGTTGCTCGAGTAATGGCGACGTAGAGCAAACTCAACCCGCCGGGTTCTTTCAGGAAGCGGCTGGGTTCAACAACCACAACCGTCTCGAACTCGAGTCCCTTCGCCTGCCACGGGTTGAGGACGAACACCTCGCCCTGCCCATGTTCTTCGTCGAGGTTGAAACCAACGACACCGGTGGTGCCCTCATCAGACGACGCATCGGCGACAACACTCTTCAGGTCTTGGTCGAGCGATCCAACGTGAACGACCACCGGCTCATAGCCCGATGATCGGATCGACGTCGCTGGCGTGAGGTCGGGAGCGAGCTCGGTCAAGACCTGCGCCGCCAATCGATTCACTTCTGCGGGCGATCGATAGTTGATGGTGAGTTCTTGGTAGTCGAACTCTGCGATCGCGGCGGGCAGGTGCTGACGCCACGTGCCGGGTTTTCCGATCGAGCGCTGCGCCAGATCACCAACGATGGTCATCGAACCCCCTTTGGCCCGCCGCACCACCATGCGCCACTCCATAGGGGTCAGGTCCTGCGCTTCGTCAACGATGACGTGGCCGAACCGCCATGAGCGCTGGCCGAAGGCGAGCTCTACAACGGTGGAGCCTGCTTCGTCGAGATCATCCGCGCCGGCGAGCTCGAGCTCGCGGACCGGCTCGTCATCGTCGTCGTCTTCGGCCACGTAGCGGTCATCAGGGTTTCGATTGACAACAGCGCCTTCTTCTTCGACCTCAGTGAGCTCGGCAATGTCCTCAAAGGCCATGATCTCGAACTCGTCAGGGTCGTCGTCGAGTTCGACCAGGTCGTCGAACTCGGGCAACGAGATGGGTTCGACATCGTCGCTTCGGCGAGCCAACTCGAACTCGTCGATGGCGTCACGAACTCGAGCCCGTTCTTCTTCGGTCTGGCCCATCGAGCCACCAAGCAGCCCGTGAAGCTCGTCGAGCAGCCCAACGTCTCCGTTGGTCCAGCGAATGTTCTCAATCTCGTCTTCAGCAACCCGATCTCGCACCAGCACATCAGCTACGGCCATGTCGATGCCGGCCTGTCTCGCCGCAGACCGCACGAGGGCCCGCGAGCCGAACAGATCGCGCAGAGCACGCTCGGGCGTGAGGGGCGGGAAGTGACCGAGAAGGAACGCCTCGACCGCCGACGACTGCTTGAACGACGCACGGGCATCGGCATTGCCACCGCCCTGGGCATCAAAGGCGGGGTTGAAGACTTCCGCCGTCAAGGCATCGAGCGTGAGCGATCGGAACTCGTCCGCTCCGTCGTTGTGTGATCGATGTCGTCTTGCCCGATCGAAGATCTGTTGGGCCTTTTCGACCGAAATCCGGACCCGGGCCGAGCCGAAGTAGACGTCGAGCGGTGCCTTCGGGCGGCGCTGACGATCCTTCACCGCAGCCGCCAGGAAACTGGCCATGGGCTCGCTTCCCTTCAGTCGTGCGACTTCGGGAGCTTCCGTGCCGCCGAGGAGGATGCCCGGGTAGAGCTTGTTGGCCGTGACCGACACGACGCCAGACTCGCCAAGCGACGGCAACACACCACTGATGTAGCGCAGGAACTCGTTGCTCGGCCCCACGATGAGCACACCAGAGTCGGCGAGCGCAGCCCGCTGGTCGTACAGCAGATAGGCAGCCCGATGAAGCGCCACCACGGTCTTCCCGGTGCCCGGTGCCCCCTGGACAACAAGGGGTCCGTCGCTCGAGGCTCGGATAACCGCATCTTGTTCGGATTGGATCGTGGCAACGACCGACCGCATCTGCTCCTGAGTCGGGGCCGACACCGACGCCAAGATCGCCGCCTCGCCTCGAAGACCTCCACCACCAGGGCCACGAGCGGCGTCAAGCGTTTCGAGGTCGAAGACCTCGTCGGAGTAGCCGATGAGTGTTTGCTCCGCGGCGTCGAACTGCAGATGACGACGATGCCGGACACCCAAGCTGTCGAGCGGCGTCGCCCGGTAGAACGGGATTGACGCACGAGCGCGCCAATCGACGAGCAGCGCATCGTCACCGTCGAGGACAGTCATCCGACCGATGTAGAGACGCTCGTCGTCATTGGTGAAGTGACCAAAGGCAAGTGCCTCACCTTGAGCTTCGAGTTCGGCGACGCGACGAGCTGCGTGCATGGCCCGATCCGAGGTTTGTCGCACCAGTGCAGCTTCGACCGCAGCATCAGCCTCGGCGTCGTCATCGAAGATGTCGCGAATGCCCTCTTCGGTCATTTCGGCGGCCTCAGCAGCCAGGCCCTCGGCCACCCTGCGGGCCCGGCCGAGCTCGCGCTCGTGGGCAGCAGCAATCTCGGCAATCACCAACCGCTCAGCGGCGAGTCCGTCTTCGATGGAGCCGTCTCCGGAAGCCGATGATGGTGATGTCGCCACAGCGATCAGGATAGATGCCACAGGCCTTCTCACTGGACCAACCTCGGCTGCGGCTGCGCTCGGCCCAAGGACGCTCACCTCCCACCCGATCGCCCGGTGAGTAGCCTCCAGCCGTGATCATCTTCGTCGACTACGAACATGCTCGGGCTCACACTGCGAAGTGGGGAGAGAAGCTGCTCGCGGCCCGGACGAGGATCACCTACCGACTCGAAGACTTGGCTGGCCAACACTGCATGCTGGTCCGCTATGACCGGGTCACCCCCGGGCTCATCGACAAGCTCGAGGTCGAGGCCATCTTCATCAGCGGCAACGGGACCGATCCGTCGCTCTACAGCACAGAGAGCCTGGCCCCGCTCCGGGCAATCGTGCGAGAGACCGACCTTCCCATGTTCGGTTTCTGCGGAGGTTTCCAGTTCATCGCCGAAGCGTTGGGCTCCGAGGTTGTTGCGCTCGAGCCCGCTCGAGGCGTGGCCGAGGTTGGCGAGTCAACCGATCCCACAGCCGATGCAAAGGCGGGAGGACCGATCGAGTTCGGGTATCTCCCCGTCGACGTCCATGTGGCTGGCGGGTCCGACACCGGGGCCGTGCACCCCGTGCTGGAAGGGCTTGGCGATGCCCCCGTGTTTCGACACGCTCACTCACTTCATGTACCAAGTCCCCCAGACGGCTTCGACGTACTGGCCTCAACACCCATCACGCCCGTACAAGTGGCCATCAACGATGAGCAGCGAATTGTCGGCACCCAGTTCCATCCGGAGTACTGGACCAACGACTATCCGGACGGAGAACGCATGATCTCGAACTTTCTACGATGGAGCGGGGTCACGCGATGAGCGATCAGACTCGCACGATCTACACCGCTGGCGCCGTTCGCACGATGTGGCGGCCCAATCCGCTCGCCGAGGCCGTTCTTGTTGAGGCCGACCGCATCGTCGCCGTCGGCTCGGTCGACTCGCTTGCCCAGTGGGGTGAGGCAACCGTCGATGACCAGTTCGCCGACAAGGTGATCGTCCCCGGCTTCGTCGAAGCGCACTCCCACGCCATGGCCGGCGGCATCTGGCGATCGCCATACGTCGGCTTCTACCCCCGGAGCTCGCCGGACGGTGAACTGTGGGAGGGCTGCGACAGCATCACCTCAGTGGTGGACCGGCTCAGCACGTTTGAACAGGCGCTCGAGGACCCGAGCCAACCACTTCTGGCCTGGGGCCTCGATCCGATCTACTTCCCCGGTGAGCGATTGAACCGCCACCATCTCGATGCGGTCTCAGAGACCAGGCCCATCTTTGTGTTTCACGCAAGCGGCCACCTCGCTACGGTCAACACAGCGATGCTCGAGGCCAGCGGGATCGGCCCCGACCATCCGGCCGAGGGCATCCCAAAGGGACCGGACGGCTACCCCAACGGCGAACTGCAGGAGCCAGCAGCGATGATGCTGGCCCGGTCAGGCTTCCTCGGCATTCTGCGACCCTTGAGCGAGCCGGCCTCGATGTGGGACTTTGCTCGCATCGCTCGCAATGTTGGCGTCACCACGGCAACCGATCTGGGCACCTCACCATCAAAGGACTGGGACACGTGGGCGGCCGAAACAAGTGACGACAGCTTTCCGCTACGTCTGATGATGGCAGCACAGGGCAACTCGGGTGGCGGCGCTGAACTGGCGGCGCAGGTCCTCGAGCGAATGGAGTCGCAGAGTGACCGGCTTCGATTCGGCGTGGTCAAAATCATCCTGGATGGCTCGATTCAGGGCTACACGGCTCGCCTCCGCTCCCCCGGCTACCTGCCCCAAGCCAATGTCGACAACGGCCTGTGGTTGTTTCCGCCTGAGTCGCTCGCCGGGATGATGGCAGCGTTTCACGACGCCGGCCTCACCGTGCATTGCCACACCAACGGCGACGAAGCACTCGATGTGTTTCTCGACGCCGTCGAGACGGTGCTGGCCGACACTCCTCGTTGGGATCATCGCCACACGTCACAGCATTGCCAACTGGCCCATCCAGATCAGTTCCAGCGAATGGCCTCGTTGGGCGTGGCCGCCAACCTTTTCACCAACCATCTCTGGTACTGGGGAGATCAGCACCGGACCATGACCGTCGGTGAGGATCGTGCTGCAGGCATGAACGCCTGCCGGAGCGCGCTGGATGCCGGTGTGCTGCTGGCGTTCCATTCCGATGCCCCGATCACTCCAATGGGCCCGCTCCACACGATGTGGTGTGCCGTGAATCGTCAGACGCCGAGTGGCGTGGTGCTCGGCCCCGACGAGCGCATCACCGCAGCCGAGGCGCTCGAAGCGGCAACCCTCGGCGCCGCTCGACAGCTCAAGCTCGACCACGACATTGGCTCGATCGAACCTGGCAAGAAGGCCGACTTCGCGATTCTCGACGCCGACCCGCTCGCCGTAGATCCGGCGGCCATTCGGGACATCGGTGTGTGGGGCACCGTGCTGTCTGGCCGCATTCACCAGGGCGCCTGATTCGTGGCCGCCGACCCCATCGGTGTCACCGTGGTTGGCGGCTACCTCGGTGCCGGAAAAACCACGATCATCAGCCGTCTACTCGAAGGCGCTGCTGACGATGGGCGTTCGCCGCAACGCATCGCGGTGCTGGTCAACGACTTCGGCCAAGTCAACATCGACGCCGCCAGAATCGCCCGGCGGACCGACGACGTGATCGAGCTGTCGAACGGCTGCGTGTGTTGCGCCCTTCTCGACAGCTTCGTCGAAACCCTCGATGCCATCCTCGACTGGCCCGACCCGCCAGACCATCTGGTGATTGAGCCGAGCGGCGTGGCTGACCCGATGAGTGTGGCCCAGTACGCCTACATGCCAGGGTTCGAGCTGGCCGGGGTTGCCGTTGCGGTCGACATGGATGCTGTGGTGACGCAGCTCGATGACAAACGGATCGGCCCATCAATTCGTCGCCAGATCGAACGAGCCGACCTCATCCTGGCCACCAAGCTCGATCTGGCTGAAGATCTCGCCGACGCCCAACGCTGTCTGGCCGAGATGCAAACCGGACCCGTCCTCGACGTCGTTGATGGCTACGTCGATCCAGCGATCCTCCTCGGCACGATGTCCGGCGAAGGGGATGATGACGGGCGCAACGTCGTCACGTCCAGGGCCCCTTCTCTCGACACCACTCCGGAGCTCGAGTCGACCGTCATCCAGCTCGAACCTCTGAGCGAGGCCGACCGGCCGGCCCTCACGTTGTGGCTCGCTGCAGCGCCGCCCTCGGTGCTGCGGGCCAAGGGGACGGTCCCGTGTATCGAGGGTGGCACTTTTGACGTCGATCTGGTGGGGCGTCGCTCGCAGGTGATTCGCCGCTCAGGCACGACCGCTAGCGAGAACTCACCGGTCGTTGTGCTGGCCGAACCAGGAGACCCAGCAGTTACGGAATGGTTGGCAACCCGTTGGCCTCGATCCGACGAAGCATCTCGACCGTCGACCGAGTCATGATTGGGTCGACGCCCAAGTCGTCGAGGTAGAGCAGGCAGCTGTCGAGTTCGCGCCGTCGACGCTTGGCAAACGGGCCGAGACGGTTGACGGTGTCCTCAAGCCAGGTCTCACCACCGGCCCCGATCTCTTCGGTCATGTTCGACCAGAGCCAATCGACGTCGTCCGCGGAGTGACCAGATTGCAGCGCCTCGACGGCAACAGCACCGAAGCCTCGGAGCATGATGGCTCGGAGGTATTTGCGGCTCGCCGCTTTGCCCGCCTCAGGGCCGCAAAAGGTCACGTCGGCCCCGAGCGGTTCGAGGAGCTCGACGTAGCGTTCGCCACCCGAGCCAGCGGCGAGCGCTCGAGCTCGCAGGCCGACGCCAGGGATGCTCGACAGAAGAGCGACGTCGGCAAACAGCACGTCGGCACGCTCGGCGGAGAGGGCGAGGCCACGCTTCATGTTCGGTGATCCGGTCGACAAGTCGGCGTACACCGTGCCGCTCTCGATGGCATCGAGGCATTGGGCCAAGGCGGCCGGGGCTCGAGCTGGTGTCGTCACCGCCATCACGAGATCGGCGCCAGTCACGGCCTCGCTGGCTGACTCATGCAGCGTCACTTCGTCGGGCGGTTCGACGTCGCCGGGGTCAAAGGCGGCCACGGACGCACCCGCAGCGACAAGATCAGACGCAATCAACGAGCCGGCCTCGCCGAGTCCGAAGATGCAAATGGTTGGACCAGCCGATGTCGCCATGCCCAACTATGCCCCAACCCACCCCCGTTCTGGGGGCCGCTGGGCACGTTTTGCCCCAACCCACCCCGTTCTGGAGCCTCCCAGCGGCGTTTTAGACGGTGGGGGCCTCCAGAACGGTGAGAATGCGTGAGATAGAGGCGGTCAGTCTTGGAGCCAGGTCATGACGAGGCCGCGGAGACGGTCGAGGCCGGTGCCCTTTTCGGCACTGACCCAGATCACGTCGCGAGGCTCGAGGTCGCATCCCTCGGCGAGATCCTTCTTGCGCTTCTCCCGAATCGACGACTTCACCTTGTCGTGCTTGGTCGCTACCACCGAGTGAGGCAGACCATTCGCTCGTAGCCAGTCGAGCATCTGGACATCAAGCTTTGTCGGTCCGATGGCCCCATCGACCAGCACGATCACCATCAAAAGGTTGTCCCGCTCGAGCAGGTAGCTCTCGATCATCGACTGCCACTCGGCTCGCATGTTGCCCGGCGCCTTGGCGAAGCCGTAGCCGGGCAGATCGACCATTGTTTTTGACAGGCCCGGACGTTTGTCTTTGGGATCGACGATCTCAAACAGGTTGAGCAGTCGGGTCCGGCCTGGCGTGTTCGACACGTGCGCAAGCTTCTTGCGAAGTGCGAGCGCGTTCAGCAGTGACGACTTGCCAACGTTCGACCGGCCGACAACCGTGACCTCCGCCCGAGTCTCGGGCAGTTGGCTGTGCTTGGATGCCGATTGAACGAACTCGAGGGGAAGCGGTGCCATCAGCGCTCCGTTGCTGGTTGTGCAACGAACAGGGCAGCAGGGATGCCCTCGACTTGAAGGCGATTGTCCACAAGCCGAAGGGCATCAAGACGCATCGGCTGAGCCTACGGGGCCGGGGTCGTTGCCAGTTGGGACGACGGTGGGATCGGTGAGAGGATGCCCCGGTGACGCAAGCCACAGACAAGCAACAGTCCCCTGTGGGGGAGCTGTTGAGCGATCGGAACTTCCGTCGTTATTGGATCGCAAGCGTCCTGGTCTTTGGCACAAACGGCACGCTGCGCTTCGTCTTCGTATGGCTGATCGTCACTCTGACGGCGTGGCCCTCTGCCGAGGGACTCCTCGGCATCGCTCTCGGCCTTCCTGCGCTGATCCTCGCCCTTCCCGCCGGCGCCTGGTCAGACCGATTCGATCGTCGCCGCATGATGCTGTTCTGGATTATCGTGACCGGCGCACTGTTGCTCGTGTGGTCGATCGTGGTGGCCACCGATCAGGCGACGCCTCGACGCACGGGATTCGCCGCCGTCTTGTTAGGCACCGCCATCGTGATGATGCAGCCGAACCTCAATGCCGTGGTGCCAAAGCTCGTGTCACGCGAGCGGTTGCTGAACGCCGCCGCTCTGCAGAACGGCGGCAGCCAAGCAGCCAGCTTCGTCGGACTCGGTTTCGCAGGAGGCGCCATTGCCATCTTCGGCAACGAGGGAGGCTTCGCCCTGCTGGCCCTCGTCATGTTCATCTCGGCTTTCTTGATCTGGGGTGTCACCATCCCACCGGACGCCGAGAAGACCGGGCCACCTCAGAGTCTCCGGTCCGACGTGCTCGAGGGCCTCCGTTACGGGCTCGGTTCCGAGCCTCGACGAAGCCTGCTGATCGCCACGCTTGTGCTCGGAAGCTCCTTCAGCGTGATGCAGATCGCCATGCCCCGCGTGGTCGAAGAAGACTTCGGCATGGGTTCACTTGCTGCCGGCTTGCTGCTCGGCACCTTTGGTGTCGGCATGCTCGCGAGCTCAGCGGTTGTGGCCAGACGCAAAGACATGCGGCACGGGCTCAACGTCGGGCTCTTCATCGGGATCGGTCTCGGCATGGGCCAGTTCTTGCTCAGTCTGGCGCCCAACTACTGGGTCGCTGTGGCTGTGATGGTCGCATGGGGCATCAACGCCGGCATCGCCATCGCCTCGCACCGAACGCTGCTTCAGCAGCGCACCGAGGACGCCATGATGGGTCGAGTCATGGGTATCATGACGCTCGGCTTCTCTGGCGGTTTGCCGTTTGGAGCGCTCACCCAAACGGTGTTGGCCCCAGCCCTCGGCCCGGTGCTCACGATGCGAACAGTCGGGCTCGTCACCATGGCGATCACCATTCCGCTGCTGTTGCTTCGGCCATCGATCCGCAACGCCTGACCGAGACAAGCGCATTTCGCATGGATCGCTTCTGACCGTCGTCGAGCCAGGCGGCGTTGATGCCAGCCACGATCACGTCGTCGAGTGCATCATCAGTCATCCCAAACGCGTCAGCCCCGGCTGCGTATTCGTCGGCGAGATCAAGCCCCGACAACGCCGGGCAATCACTGCTCAGCGTCACATGAACGCCTCGTCTGAACTGTTCCCGAAAGGGATGCGCTGAGAGTTTGTCAACGACGCCCAAGGCGACATCTGAGGATGGGCAGCTCACGACCGGCTGCTCCATCTCGATGACCCGCACGGCAATATCTCGGTTCTCGAGCAACCGTGCCCCGTGTCCGATTCGATCAACGCCGGCGTCGATGAGCGACGCAATGCGCGAAGCCGGAGCGTCGGCACCCATGTGGAAACACGTCTTGAGACCGATGGCGTTTGCATCGTTGACAACGCGCTCAAGTGCATCGTCAGCAACCACGCCCCGGACATCGCCGCCGATCCCGATCAACACTTGACGATCGGTGTTTCGGATCAGCTGCAGCAGTGCGAACACGAGCGGCGCTCCCCTTGGTGCGTCAACGTCGACGATGAGTCGAGTGGTGACACCGAAGTCGGCTTTTCCGGCCTCGATCCCGGCATTCATTCCTTCCCAAAGCGTTGCGAACGTGACACCACGCTGCAGATGAAACCCTGGCGAGAACAGCATCTCTCGGTAGTGGATCCCGGCGGCTGCGGCGTCTCGTGCTGCCTCGTAGACCAGCAACTCGAAGTCGGCCGATGTCTGCAGCAACGAGCCGAGTTGGTCGAATACGCCGACGAGCTCGGTCGCTGAGCTGTGTCGGTTTGGTTGATCGAGATCGACCACGGCCTCGATGCCTCTGGCCTGGGCCAGCTTCGCCCGTGTCGCCGGTTGGACCGTGCCCTCGAGGTGGCAATGCAGATCCACCTTCGGGAGGCGTCGGATGAGCTGGTGTCGCTGTGGAAGCGGGCCGCTGTCAAAGTCCATGCGCTAGTTGTACGGGATCGCTGTTTCTGGGGATGTTCGTCGGTGTTTCGATGCGGTGAACGCCACAGCACAGCGCCGGATTGCAAGGTTTCCCTTGACCTCAAGTCGACTTGAGGTCATACGATCCTCCAATGGACACCAACAACACTCCTCCGGTGGCATGCACCCTCACAACCAAAGAGGCCGCCTCCCAAGTTCACGAGTGGGCGGACCTGCAAGGGCAGGCGCAGACGATAGAAGCCATCCCCGGTGGCGTACGCATGACGATGCCCGCCGCACTCGAAGACGACATCAAGGATCTCGCCGCTCGCGAAGGGGCCTGTTGCGCCTTCCTCGAGATCAGCCTCTCAACGATTGGCGATGCGGTGCAGCTCGAGGTCACGAGCCAAAACCCGCAGGCCCTCCCCGTGATCTCGCTGCTGTCCGGGGTCGAGCTCGCGTGAGCACGGCTGCCTCATTGCCAATTGGCGAACTCGCAGCAGCAACGGGCGTCGCCGTTTCAGCACTCCGCCACTACGACGAACTGCACATCATCACGCCAGTGGGTCGGGTGGGCGGCAAGCGCCGCTTTGCCATGGACGCAATCGGGCGAGTCAACTTCATCCGTCGAGCGCAGCGATTTGGTTTCAGCCTCACAGAGATCCGAGACATGCTCGACGACACTTCCGGCGCTTCGCAGCAGCTCGCCCGAGACAAGATTGATGTGCTCCGGGCGCAACAGGCCGAACTCGCCACGATGATCGAGATTCTCGAAGAAGTTGTTGAGTGCGGCTGCCAAGTGGTGGCCGAGTGTCCCCGAATGGACACCTGTTGCTGACCGCCTTCGGCGTTGCTGCCGCGACTCTCATGGTGACGTCGTATGCACTCGAGGCGCGCCATGCGGCGTGGATCGCGGCGTTTGCTGTCGGCTGCGCTGCGACCGCGACCTACGCCATCCTCACGGGTGCATGGATCTTCGCCGTCCTCGAGACCATCTGGGCCGGCATTGCGGCACAGAGATTCCTTGGCACTCGGAGTGCGACATGACAAAGAAGAGCCGATGGGCGTCAATCATTGGCATCGTCTGCGGGTTGGAGTTAGTGGCCGCGATCGCCATCGGAGGCGCAGGTTTCGCAGCCCTGGTTTCGATCGAAGCGGCGGTTGTTGCGGTCACTCTTGCGCTCGCTGCGTTCTGGGCATTGAGGGCACGGCGCACCAACACCAGTCAGCCAGATCAGCCAGATCAGCCAGCTGCTACTTCCAGCGAACGAGCTCTCGATCGATCTCAGCGACCGACCGAACACCGCTGAGGGCCATCGTGCGGCGCATCCCCGTATCGAGGAAATCGATCAGCCAATCGACCCCACGCTCGCCCGCTGCACCAAGGGCATAGAGATACGGCCGACCGATCGACACCGCATCGGCACCCAACGCGAGCGCCTTCACGATGTCGCTGCCTCGACGCACGCCGCCTTCGCAGATGATGGCGACTTGGCCACCCACTTCCTGCGCTACGGGTTCCACCAACTCAATAGGAGCGGGAGCATCGTCGAGTTGACGACCGCCATGATTCGACAGCGCGATTCCGGCAACCCCGGATGCCACGGCCTGCTTGGCATCCGCAACGGTCTGGACACCTTTCAGCACAATCGGCCCATCCCAGATCGACGCCAGCCACTCGACGTCGTCCCACGACAGCGATTGCGTGAACTGGCTGTTGACCATCTCAGAGAGCGTGACCGCACTGGACCCGTCTTCGTCGCCGTGACCGACGACGTTGGCAAACGTGATCGGTTCGTTGGTGAGAAAGTCCTTCGTCCACTGCGGATGGATGATGCCGTCGATGATGGTCTCGAGACCGATCTTGGGTGGCAGCGTGTAGCCCCGACGAACATCGCGCTCGCGACGGCCGAGAACCGCGGTGTCGACCGTGAGCGTGAGGGCTTCGTAACCAGCTTCGGCGGCTCGCTCGACCATGTTGGTAACGAGGCCTCGGTCTTTCCAGGTGTAGACCTGGAACCACAACGGCGCATCCGACACGGCGGCTACTTCTTCGATCGACCTCGTCGAAAGGGTCGAAAGCCCGTAAGGAATCCCAGCCCGAGCTGCGGCCCGTGCCACAGCCAACTCGCCCTGAGCGTCGGCGATCCTGGTGAACCCCGTCGCCGCAAACAGCACCGGTGTCGGACGTTGCTGGCCAAACAACGTGATCGACGTGTCGAGATCGCTGACATCTCGCAGGATGCGGGGCTTGAACTCCAGCTTGGCGAACCCCGCCGAGTTCGAGGCGAGTGTCCGTTCGTCTTCGGCCCCACCGTCGATGTAGTCGAAGATGCCGCGAGGCAAGCGACGTTTGGCGTGCAAGCGCAAGTCGCTCACATCAGCGGTGGTGTTGAGACGCCGGGTGACGGGATCGCGCTCGAATTCTTTGAACCGCACGACCGAGCGGAAGCTCTCGAGGGCCTGCTTTCCGGCCTCTAACGCAGCTGGTGCCATGGCCAGAATCTAGCCGCAGCGGTGGATGGCACGCCCGTAGAACTACTCGGCCTCGACTCGACGTTGTGCTTCCATCGCCGCGATCAGAATGTCGAGGGTGGCGGTGTCGGGGTCGCCAGTGAGCGTCAACAGGTACCAGCGGTTCTGCTCTGCGTATGCGAGGCCGTAGTTCACAATGGGGCCAATCTCGTCGGCCCCGTCGATACGGAAACCACGCACTCCAACGAGCGATTCGAGGTCGAAGAACTCTGCGCCATGGCCGGTGAGGGTGATGAACCCGTCTTCCAAATAGAACGATGCATCTTGTTCGGTTGCGAACTCGTACACCTGGGCGACAACCACGTCTTGAGTGTCGTTTCGAAACACTCGACTCCAGCCACCGAGGTAGCCCCGAGTTTCGAGCAATGGCCGCTCTTCGGTCGGGTCGGGTTGACGGTTCGACGCCGCATCGATGTCGAGATAGAGATCAGCACCCGGTTCGGTCAGGCGATTGAACCACGCAACGTCGCCGATCAATGCCGACGACAAGACCTCGGGCGTTGACGGTTGCCAAGTCGCAGCGGCTGACGCTGCCTCGCTGCTCTCGCTGTCAGCCTCGGCAGCCGCTCCGCTCGACTCGGTCGCTGCATCATCGCCTGCGCTGTCGGTCATCGAGTCTCCTGTCGTCGTTTCTGACGGGTTGTCGTTGTGGTCTGTCTGCCCAGCGGAGTCGTCGCCGGTGTCGGTTGCGCGAGTCTGCGAGGTTCCTTGCACAGCGATCGAGTCGGTTTCGTTCGAATCACTGCCGCCGGAGTCGGTGTCGTTGGCGACGACGTCGTTGCCCGCCACGCAGCCACCGGCAATCAACACCATCAGAGCGAGCCCGACGAGCGTGCTGCCGTTGACGGTGATCCAGGAACGGCGGGTTGTGACACCGAGCCGCTCGATGGTTCCGAGGCCGCCAGCGGTGATTCGTCGAGCGGCGATTTCATTCACGACCGCTCGACTGGCACCAAACACGGCGCCGGCTCCCACTGCCGCCCACACGCTGATGACGCTCGCCCCGACCATCGCGGCCCACCACAACCACGTAGTGAGCATGGTGAGAGGGCCAACTCCGAGCCGAGCACCGTACAGACCGGCCACGACCGGAGCGGACAGAAGCTTGCCCCATTGCTGAGGCACTTGGCGATGAAGGGCAACAGGGCGAGGCCAACCGAGCTTCATATGCACGGCATCAAGCGCAAGGGCCACAAGGGTCAGACCAGCGAGTGGCCAGAATCCGATGGGGAGATTGACGCCGGCAAGCATGGAAACGCCAGTAGCGACGACGCCAAAGCCGAAACCGACGAGGGCTCCGCTTAGCGTTGCCGTGAGAGCGAAGATGCCTCGCACGCGACGTCGTTCCGCGCCCTCGACCGAGGGCAGAAGGGTCTCTGCGACCGACAGGCCTCAGGGCGACCACAGCGTGTGAACTGCGGCGAGGCACGACACCCCGAGCACCAGCACGAGGCTTGATGTCATCGCCGAAAGGTCTGTGCCGTGGTGGTCCAGTACGAGGGAGTTGGCTCGCTCCCCCACTCAAGTGCACCGTCGATGCGGGCCATGCCGATCGGTCGCTCAGCAAACGGCTGACGGCGCACCGGGAGGCCGTCGCCGGATCGTCCCATGAGTTGATCAACTCGGAACCCGTTGACCGTGCCCTGGAGCTCCCAGTAGCTGGGCGTGTCGAGGGCACCGGGGCCGGTGACATAGAACACCTGAGACAGGGCGCCGAACCGAAGCGAGTGAGTCTGCAGCCATGCCGCCACCGGGCCGAGCGAGCCCGGAGGGTGCAACACGATCGGGGCTTGGGTGTTGACCAACCCCAGCAGGTCGGCGCTGCCCAGCGGAGCAATCGTGACCTTCGACGGATCCACGAATGGCGTTGCGGCTGCGAGCTCAGCGAGCTCGATCGACAACGCTGCGAGGTCGGTCGACCTGGTGCGCTCGGCGGTGACGACGTTGACCTCTTCGGGCTCGGGCCCGATGTAGACGGTCGGCAGGCCGACCGCTTGGGTCGCCGCTGCGCCGACGAGCAGCGGATAGCCATTGAGCGATGCGAAGCTGGCGGCCAGCGGCAGCGCCGAGGCGGACAGACCGGTTGTGGCAACGCTCACCGTGCGGTTGATGTCGTTGATCTCGATGATGCGCTGGGCCACTTCTTGGCTGAGCGTGCCGATGTTGGCGCTGGCGGAGACAACCTCGGTGGTGAGACCGAGGCCCTGGAGCTGGCTCACAATTGCCGGAGCAACCGGGCCGACGATCATGGCGGTGTCGGCCCCGAGCCTGGCGATGGCCTCGATGTTGGCGGCATTCGAGTCGCCAGTGACGGTCGCGACCGAATCGACGAACGGCAACAGCGGGCTGCCAAGCGCACCGGCAAGTGGCGCAGCGATGGCCGTGGCCCACACCTGATCTGCGGCTGTCACCACGACTCGCAGCGAGCGGGGTTCGGCGGCCACGGCGGCGGTGCCTGCATATCCGGCACCGGCTTGCCACGTGAGCCCGGTGAGCGCAACGGTGAGCAGACGGGGATCGTTGCCACAGCTCTCGACGATGCAGCGCACGTTGGTTCCTGACGGGCAGTAACCGTGCACGTTCGGGTAGTTGACGGTGCAGCAGTCACAAACCTTCTTGAGACCGTTGTTGCGACAGCACCCATCACTGGCGTACCAGCACCATCCCCACACATCGTCGACGCCCTCGCAGTCGAACGTGTCGCACTTCGGTGTCACCCCGGTTTGGCCGCACACGCGGGCCTCGGCTTTGCGAATGAGGAGACCGGCGATGGTCGGGCCGGCGGCAACAAACATCGCCAGTTGCCCCAACCGGTGGATGAACGATCGGCGGGTTGTCCGCGTTGCGCTCCATCGAGTGAGGCTCTCACCAGCACGATCGACACGACTCATGTTCTCTCCCCCGAATGGCTCGAACGCTTTCGAGCTGGGTCGGCATCGAGGGCGTCGAGATCGATCACGCCCACCCCCGGGACAATCGGTGGTCCGGCAAGGACCTCAGCGAGCATTTCCTCGGCCTGATCGACCGAGTTCGCGACACCACGGCTGCGAACAACACCCTGCCGATCAACCGCGACGAGATACGGCGTCGACCGCACCGAGAATGCACCAAACACACGCTGACCACCCTCGGACGAGATGGTCTCGAGACGAACCTCGTCGTAGCTGCCCTCGATGCGCTCGAGACCGGGGACCAAGGCAGCGCACAGCTCACACGTTGGCGACGTGAAGGCGACCACGGTGACCTCGGCCCGGTCGTAGTCGACCTGCGGAAGTGGTGGAGCTGGCTGATCGAGCTCGGGCCCCTCACCGGCGAAGTTCACACCCATCGGCGCGATGCGAGTGTGGAGCAAGCCGATCTGACGCAACAACACAACAACGGTGAGGCCGAGCACCACGACGGCCACCCACAGCAAGACATAGGACACGATCCACACGCCACCACTCATGGCGCATCACCTCCGGAGCCGGCGGCATCACTCAGCTCACCAGCAAGTTCGATTCGAAACAGGGCGCCGCTCTTTTGGGCCAGAGCGACAAGGTTGAGACCAAGGAGCAGACACAGTGCTGTGAGGCTCACGATCATGACGGTCGGGACCTCGATCGGGGCGCCGCGCTCGGCTCCGAGGGCGAGAGCCGCAAGACAGACCAGCGCCAGGTTGCGAACAACCTCGACCATAGAAATCGGCTCGCGATGGTTGGCTCCGAAGCAACCACATCGGACTTCACGACCGCTGGCCATGAGTCGAAGCAACGCCATTGTGAACACCGCCAGCAGAACGATCGACATCACCGCGCCCCACCGAGGCCGGACAACCAGCAGGCCGGCCGTCGCCAACTCGGCGCCGACCACCGCAACGAGAGCTACTGCCGGTGCGGGGAGACCCATCGTTGCGAAGTCGCTGAGAACGTTGCGTCGATCGGTCACCTTGGCCCCGGCCGCCCACACAAATACAACGGCCAACAGCAGGGCCGACACGAACCCGACGGCGCCCATCAGTTCGCACCCAAGAATTGCTCAAACTTTTCGTCAGACGCAATCAGCTGCACTCGTAGCTCGCGTTCATCCGACGCCCGGATGAGGGCGATGCCTTCGGCCCGTTCTGCCGGTGTCGCCGCACGGCCCAGGATCTCTGCGTAGTAACCGTTGACTCGGTTCCCGAGGGCCTCGTCGCTCGTATAGACAAAGTCGACCAGCACATAGCGATTGACACCAGCCGCGAGCTGGCCTCGCCAGAACGCTGCGCCCTCGGCTTCGGGGGCACGGCCGAGCAGGTCGGCGTAGACGAGCTGAATCCACGGATCGATGCCGCCCGCTCTGTTGAACACCTCGGGGCTCGAATACAAAGCAGCCCGCAGGGTCACGACCGGATTCGAGATGAGGAAGCTGGTCCAGAATTGGGCGCCGCCTGCATCGGGCGCACGGCCGAGCACCGTGTTGAAGCCTCGCTCGACCTCCCCGGAGGAACCTTCGGTGCTGTAGACGAACTGGCGAGCAACCTCGAGCCGGGCGCGGTCTCCGCCCCCGGCAAGTCGGCCGAGCCAGAAGTCGAGCCCGGCGGCGTCGGCCTCGCGGCCAAGCAGGTCTTCGTAGGCGTACGCAATCCATTGTGCGTTCGCCGAACCCGTCACCGAAGAGAGATCAGAACCTTGCGCGCCAGCTGCTGTGGTTCCCGAAGAGACGGCGCCCACAAACGCCAAACACGCAGTCAGAAAGCAGGCAACTGCCCTTGTCCGCATCCCCCCAAACGTAGGCGTCCCAGGATGACCAAACGGTGATGGTCCCCGGGGGCAATTCAGGCGACGATGGCACTCACGAGATCGTCGATGGCGGCGACGGAATGACCTGAAACGACAGCGTCGCAATGAGGCATGGCTGCGGCAAACGCTCCGGCCCGCGGTTCGAACTCTGCCGCTGCCATTCTCGGGTTGACCCACACGACGCGATGAGCCAGGCGCTTCAACCTGGTCATGGCGGCAGCGAGGTCGTCAGGGTTGTCGGCATCCCATCCATCGCTTGCGATGACAACGATCGCACCCCGAGCCAAGCCCGACCATCGAGGATGCCGCAAAAAGGCAGACACGTTGTGGGCGATGCGGGTGCCCCCGAATCGGTCGACCACTTCCGCGGTCGCGAGATCGATCGCCTCAACCGGCGACCGATGTTTGAGCGCAGGCGTGATCCGTGTGAGCTCGGTGCCGAAGGCGAACACCTCGGCTCGACCGGCAACGGTGAGCGCTCGGGTGAGGTGAAGGTAGGAGCGAGCGAAGCTCTCCATCGATCCGCTGACATCGACGAGGACAACCACCCGTCTCAGGCGATGCCGAGGTCGAGTCGTTGCAAAGCTCACCGGCTCTCCCCCGGTTCGCATCGATCGGCGCAGTGTGGTTCGGAGATCAAGACTCGATCCGGACGACCAGGGCTGACGACGACGGCTTCGACGCGTTGGCCATTGCTGCATCGCGCTCTCGAGGCGCTGTCCGGCCTCGATCAGTTCGGCTTCGTCGAGCAGGTCGAACGGGCGATCAACGAGTGGGTTCTCCGCCGACGGCCTCAGTTCGGGCAGCAATGTCTCGTCGTCGTCTTCCTCATCACCGTCATCATCTCCTTCATCCTCAACGACGGACGGCATCGATGACCACGCCAGACCCGCGCCCGTGATCACGCTGGCGTTCGTTTCGACTCGGAGTTTCTGTTCGGTGTCGCCGGACCCTGACGCGCCGCTTGGCCGTTTGTTCTCACCCCTCGGGGTGAACTCTGAGCTGAAGACCGCATCAAACACTCGATCAAACAACGCAAGATCTTCTCGGCGCTCGACCAGCGAGATGCGTAGCGCCCAGTAGAGATCAGAGAGGTGGATCCGCGGGCCGATCAGTTCGAGCGCAGCTGCGCTGCGGCGCGTTGCACTGAGCGGAATCTCGAGGCCGGCTGAGCGGAGCTTGCGGGTGAAGACCGCAACAAACAGCGCCTGGTCGGTGCCGGCAAACATGCCCCGCCGCGAGGAGTCGTTGGTCATGTGCCTTCAGCGACGCCGATGCTCCCGTCATCGAGCGCCGCAAGCACGGTCTCGCGATCATCGGGGGTCTTCACGATCGAGCCGAGTGTCGCCCCAACGAGCCCGCGGTCGAGCTCAGACACACCGAGCGCATGAAGCGCAGCGACCCAGTCGATGGCTTCAGCCAGGCCGGGCGACTTGTCGAGATCGAGATCGCGAGCGTTCGTGACGAAGCCGGTCGCGGCGTCGACGAGCGCCGTGTTGCTCGACGGCACTCGCCGCCTGATGATCTCGGTGGCCGTTGCGAGTTCGGGAAACTCGATCCAGTGATAAAAGCAGCGTCGCTTGAGGGCGTCGTGCAACTCACGACTGCGGTTCGAGGTGAGCACAACGATCGGCTTGCGCTCGGCGGTGAATGTGCCGAGCTCTGGGACCGTCACCGATGCTTCGCCGAGAAACTCGAAGAGCAATGCCTCGAACTCGTCGTCAGCCCGGTCGACCTCGTCGATGAGCAAGACGGGCGGACGAGGCCCATCGTGGCGGATCGCTTTCAACAACGGTCGGTCGAGCAGATAGTCGGACGCGAACAGGTCGGCATCGTCCATGGCGGACGATGAAGCCTCGGCAGCTCGAATGGCGAGCAGCTGGCGGGGATAGTTCCACTCGTACAGCGCCTCAGACGCAGAGATGCCCTCGTAGCACTGGAGCCGAATCAATGGGGTGTCGATGGCTTCGGCCAGTGCCTTAGCGGCCGTGGTCTTGCCCACACCTGGTTCGCCCTCGAGCAGCAACGGCTGACCCAACGACTGGGCCAGGAACAACGCCATGGCAAGGCCCTCGTCAACCAAGTAGTCGACTTTGTCGAGCGACCGTTTCAGCTCGTCGAGCCCCAGACCGGCTGGATTCACAGTTCGCCTTGGTGGCGGGACCGGCAGCCTGGATTGCAGTACCAGTAGTCGACACCGTCGTGGCGCAGATGCGGCGTGTCGCGCTGCACGACCACCGTCATGCCACAAATCGGATCGATCGCCTCGATTGGTTTTGCCTCTACCTCGTCGTTGGCCGGCTTGGGGGCAACCAGCCCGTCGAGGCGAACCGACCGCACCACCTCAGCGAGGATCGACAGCGCAATCTCTTCAGCCGTCTTGGCCCCGATGTGAAACCCAACCGGGCTGTGCACCACACGACGTTCGTCGTCGTTCAGGTCGAGGCTCTCGACAACCGCGGCACCGCGGGTTGTGCTGGCCACCAGGCCAATGAAACCCACGCCGGCATCGAGGGCTCGCCGAATCGTCTCTTCTTCACCCCGACCATGACTCGCCACCAGCACGGCCGTCGCAGTGACAGGATCGATGTCAGCCTCGGGGTCGGCCGTCATGGCAAACCCGAGGTGTTGGCCGAAGTCGACCAACGCATCAGCAATGGGAGTCCGCCCCACCACGACGAGTTCGGGCGCCGGCAGCTTCGGCTCGAGATAGATCTCGAGTGCCCCACCCGACAGGCACGGGTTCACGACCGAGATGGCGCCGGGGCTGGGCGGGAACGCCTCAGAGTCTTCGGGCAGCACCCGCAGCAACACCGACTCGCCCTGTTCGAGCGCATCGAGTGCCGCGACGCGGACGGAACCCTCGGCGCACTGGCCGCCGACGAACCCTTCGATGGATCCGTCAGCGAACACCACCGCCGCATCGCCAGGCCGGGCCGAGGTTGGGCACTGGGCCCGAACCACGGTGGCCTGCACGAAGGGGCGGCGTTGGTCGATGAGTTCGCTGATCCGCGCTGCCACGCGACGACTCTGAGCAGTCATGAGAAAACGCTACCTATCAGATCGGCGGCGTGTGGTTGCCCTGCATGGCCTCCCACACCCGTGAAGGTGTGAGTGGCATGTCGGCGTGACGAATCCCGAACGGCTTGAGCGCATCAACAACGGCGTTGACGACGGCCGGCGGCGATCCGACCGTGGCCGACTCACCAATGCCCTTGGCCCCGATGGGGTGGTGGGGCGACGGGGTGACCGTGTGGCCGGTCTCCCAATCTGGCACTTCCATCGCCGTTGGGATGAGGTAGTCCATCAACGTCGAGTTCAGGCAGTTGCCGTCCTCGTCGAAGCTGATCATCTCCATGAGCGCCATGCCGACACCGTCGGCGAGGCCACCGTGGACCTGGCCCTCGATGATCATCGGGTTGATCTGCGTGCCGCAGTCGTCAACCGCAACGAATCGGCGAACCTTCACCTCGGCGGTGCCGGGGTCGACGTCGACGACGCAGATGTAGGCACCGAACGGATACGTGAGATTGTCGGGGTTGTAACAGACCGATGCATCG
>CALJSB010000154.1 GCA_937976305.1 uncultured Acidimicrobiales bacterium | reverse complement strand
GAGCGACCACTCGGGCCGATAGGGGCCAAAGCCGCCGAAGCGCATCGACGGGTCGAGCTTCCAGCGCCAGCCGTCATCGCTCTCGAATGCCCCGACAGTCACGAGGTAGCGGAGCCAGTCCATGTCGAGCCGGGGATTCATTCGCGCTCGTCGAGTGGCGAGTTCGTCGAGCGTGCCCGGTCGACGAGTGTTGTCATGCGATCCACGCCGATAGTCGAGCCGGGCCGACATTTCTTCGGCCATCATGCGCCGACGCTGCCGATCGGGCATGTCGGGCACCGTCCGCTTCGAGGGCAGTCCGTCGAGATTGACGAGGGCGGAGACTCGGTCCGGGCGGACATCGGCCATGGCCATCATCAACCCACCACCCTTCGAGTGGCCGACCAACGGCGCAGGCTCACTCGTCACCGATTCGAACACTCGGAAGGCGTCGCGCAGATCGGCATCCCAGCTGTAGAGCGCAGCGTGTTCGGAGTCGCCGTGGCCCCGTTGGTCCCACGACACCACTCGCCAACCGCCATCAGCAAGCCGAGCGGCGAGTCCGTCCATGGTTCCCGCGAAATCGAAACCACCATGGGCCAAGAACATCACGGGATCATTGTCGGAGCCCCACTGGTAGGCGGCGATCGACAAACCGTCAGAATCGACACTCCACGATCGGTCGGGCCGACGGGCGCCGGGGTAGCTCAGCGTTGTGCTCACGAGCCGAGGCTAACGATCTTCGTGTGAAGGCCGTCTTCCTGTGACCAACGGAGCGGTTCACGAGCTGGAGATGCCGGGACTCCGCTCATCGTGGCGTACACGCTTGGGTCGCCAATGACGGCGCTACCGGCATCGTCGAGCGGGCAACAGACAAAGAGTTCCCATTCGCGAGCCTCCAGTTCGACCTCGATACGAGGACTGAGCGCGGCCTCTCCCGATCGCCATCGGTACACGAGCGTGTTTTCACCGACGTCGAACCGATCGGTTCTCGTTGTGTGGTCGGCCGACGTGTTGATCGCCAGCACGTAGCGCCAGGTGCCGAGTTCGTTGACCGTCTCGGTCGAGCTCCAGCAGAGTCCCGCGTTCCGGCCAGCGTCGACCATGCTCTGGTCGGCAATCGTGATCGGTCGGTCCGGGCCAACGAGATGACCGTCGCTGCGGCACACGCGCGACACGATCTCTACGTCGGTCCGGCCGAGCCGGTCGCCGAGACCAACGACACCAGCCGACATTGCCGACAGCAGTGCTTCGAGTTCGGCGTGAGGGTCGCCATCAGTGTCGCCGTCGCCCGGATCGGGGTTGCTGAAGAAACAGTCCTTGAACACGGGCAAGCGCAGCGCTGCGGCGATGGCGTTGACTGTCAGGTACCAAATCCACAGGTCAGCTGGATCATCGGCAAAGCGGTAGTCGTCGGACGTGCGCACGGCAATCACCCGATCGAGCTCCACCGTCGCTGCGAAGTCACCAGGGAGCGCCATGCACCACAGCAGATTCATGTCGTGCGCGGATGCCGAACGATCGAGCGCTCGCTGCCAGGCCATGGTCCGACCGGGTGCGGACCGGAGATCGCGGGTGCCGAAGAACACCATCATCATCCAGTCCTGCTCGATGCACGTCGCTCCCCACGCCTTGGCATCGGCGACCCATCGATCAAAAAAAGCGGGATCGACCGGGTGGGCCGCGGTGTCAAGCCACCACTCACCTCCCTCACCGACGTACGGCGAGTGGGGTGAGATGTGACGGCTGTGAAGGGCGAGCGGTCGATCGCCAAGCGCACGACGCAAACCCTCGATGCCCTCTGGCAGCACCTCGGGCCGTGGCGTCCACGACAGCATTCCAGTGGGCGGCACCTCCTCGAGGTAGCCCGACTCCGACACCGATCGCGAAACCTCGTGCGGGTAGAACCACGAGTCGAGTTCGACCGAACGCACAGGAGTGCCGAGCGCTTCGAGCTCGGCGACCTTCTCACTCAACGTCGAGGTGATGTCCTTCCCCGGCTCGGTTCGATACCAGTAGGCCGCGCCGTTGTCGGTCCAGTAGGACAGGTGAGTAAGGAGCGGGTCGGCATCCGCCGGGGGCCGCTTGGTCCCTGCCGCTGAGCGCACGGTGTGGCCCCACTCTTCGATGACGTCACGGGCCGACGAGCCGGTGAAAATCCCGAGCGTGGCGGTGAACCCGGGGGGAACCACATCGAGATCACCGTGCCACCCCCACACAAATCGATCGATCCCACGAGGATCCGTCGTTTGCTCGACAGCAATGAGCTGCTCGTGCCAGGCATCGAGGGGCGCCAGCAAGTCGAACCTTCCGTCGGGAGCGCACAGCAACAACGGCAACACAGCGGACGGCGAGCGCAGGTTGTGCGCTGGAGCAAAGTCGAATCCGTCGCCAGGTGCGGCTCGGACCGGGAGAGCAAACTGGGTGTAGGCAAAGCCAACAAGCGAGACGTCCGGCGCCGTGAAAGCAGCGGGTGAGAACGCAGCACCGACGGTGGGCCGCGAGAACTTCTTGCTTGCAACATCGCGCAATTCGCTTCGGGCCCGGATCACCAGGCGATCACCGTGGTCGACAACTTCGATGGCCTCAGCATCGACACGATCGTCGATGACGGCTTCGATGGTCCCGAGAATCCGTTCCATCAAGCGAGTGTCGCATGCGCTGGGCCATGAGACGTCGTCCGGATTCCGCCCCCACCATCGGGGATCATGCCCGCGCTGGGCGATAGCGTCTTCACGGTGAGTGATCCCCGCGCTGAAGCGGCGCGCCGAAGAACGTTTGCGATCATTTCGCACCCCGACGCGGGCAAAACGACGCTCACCGAGAAGTTTCTGCTCTACGGCGGAGCACTCGGCAAGGAAGCCGGCACCGTCAAGGCCCGGGAAGGCAGACGCTCCGCGACGTCCGACTGGATGGATCTCGAACAACAGCGCGGCATCTCGATCACCTCAGCCGCCCTGCAATTCGAGTACCGGGATTGCATCGTCAACCTGCTCGACACGCCTGGTCACCGCGACTTCTCCGAAGACACCTACCGCGTGCTGGCCGCCGCCGATGCTGCGGTGATGGTGCTCGACGCGGCCAAAGGCATCGAGCCGCAAACCCTCAAGTTGTTCGAGGTGTGCCGCGAGCGCGAGATCCCGTTCTTGACCTTCATCAACAAGTGGGACCGCCCCGGCAAGTCGCCGCTTCAGCTGCTCGACGAGATCGAAGAGACGCTTGTGGTCGAGCCCACACCCGTCACGTGGCCGGTCGGTATCCCCGGCGACTTCCGTGGCGTGATTCATCAGCAGACCGGCGAGTACACCCGCTTCGAACGAACAGCCCGTGGTTCAACCATGGCGCCCGAAGAAGTCGTGAGCGCCGAGCAGGCCGCTATCGACGAAGGCGAGTGGTGGACCGCAGCCCAAGAAGAGGCCGAACTTCTCCGCGAACTCGGGCGAGTGGTCGATCCGAAGACCTTCCTGGCCTGCGAGAGCACCCCGGTGTTCTTCGGCTCTGCCCTCACCAACTTCGGTGTTCGGTTCCTGCTCGACGGAGTGATCGATCTCGTGCCGGCTCCGGCGCCACGGGTGTTGGCAGACGGCAGCCGCCGAGCAGTCGACGCACCGTTCGCCGGGCTGGTCTTCAAAGTGCAGGCTGGCATGGACAAGGCCCACCGAGACCGCATTGCCTTTGTGCGGGTCTGCTCAGGCGTCTTCGAGCGAGGCGAGATCCTCACCACGGGCCGCTCGGGCCGACAGTTCTCCAGCAAGTACGCGCAAACGCTCTTCGGCCAAGATCGCGACACGGTCGACGAGGCCTACCCCGGCGACATTCTCGGCTTGGTCAACGCCAACGACCTGCGGGCCGGCGACTCGGTCTATGTCGACGAGGAGTGCCAGTTCCCTCCCCTGCCGGCCTTCGCCCCCGAATACTTCATGCGCGCTCGGGTGAAGGACACCTCGAAGTTCAAGCAATTCCGCAAAGGCATTGCCCAGCTCGACGAAGAGGGTGCGGTGCAGGTGTTGCGAGATGCAGACCTCGGCGACCAGGCCCCGATCCTGGCCGCGGTCGGCCACCTCCAGTTCGAGGTGGCTACCCATCGGCTCGAGAACGAGTTCGGAGCTCCTGTCGAACTCACTGCGACTCCTTTCACGATCGCCCGCCGCACTGATCAAGAGTCACGCGAGCAGCTGCACCAGATGCAAGGCGTCAGCGTGCTCGCCCGCGAAGATGGCACGTTGCTGGCCCTATTCGAGAGCAAGTTCTGGATGGATCGCGTGCTCGGCGATCACCCCGAGCTCACCCTCGAGCGTATGGTTGCCGAGGGCGGACTGAACTGATGGCGGTGAGCTGATGGAGCGGGAGGGACGCTCATGAAGGGTGAAGCGCAAGATCCACGACTAGCTGCTGTGCAGGGCATTTCGAACCGAACCCTGGGCGCATTGCTGAGCGTGCTCGGTCTGGTGCTGATCGGTATGTTGTTCGTAGCGAACCGGGCGGCCAGCGAGCGCGAGGAAGCCTCCGATGTTGCCGGCGTTTCGTTCGTCAACGAGCCCGCGGTCACCGTCATCGAAACGACCACAACCACTGTCGCCCCGACAACAACGACGGCTCCGACAACCACCACCACGACGATCCCGCCTTACGACGGTTGGGTCGACCCAGCGTCATCAGGCCAGCCGTGGACCGAACTCGGTGCTGTTGATGGTCTGCTCACGTTCCGGGGCAATCCGACTCGCTCCTTCTACGGCCGGGGGCCCGTACCCCTCAACCCACGTATCGACTGGCGCTTCGACATCGGCTGTTCGAACTCACCGGTGGCCGGAGAGAACAAGCAGTGGTGCGGCTCAGGTTGGACCGGTCAGCCGGCGATCTTCCATCCCCCGGACGACGACGAGCAGTGGTGGCTGGCGTTCGGCGCCTACAACCGCAAGGTCAACTTCCTCGACCCGCTCACCGGCGACGAGGTCTACCCGGCCTATGAGACCGGCGACATCATCAAGGGCACGATCACCATCGACCCCGATGGGTTCCCCCTGCTCTACACCGGCAGCCGCGACGACTTCTTCCACGTCGTCGCCCTTGATCGGCCGACCCCTGAAGCACTTTGGAAGCTGTCGGCCAACGCCATCCAACCAACGAAGTGGAACGACGACTGGGACAGTTCGGCCCTCGTCATCGACGACTACCTCTTCGAAGGCGGCGAGAACTCACGCTTCTTCATCGTGAAGCTCAACCGAGGATTCGATGCAGACGGCCTTGTCACCGTCGACCCCGAGATCGTGTTCTCGGTTGAGGGATGGGACGACGAGCTGACGGCGGCAATCGGCAACGACGTGTCGATCGAGAACTCGGTCGCCATCAGCGGCAACGTTGTGTACTTCGCCAACTCGGGCGGGCTCGTCCAGGGCTGGGACATCACGTCGCTCGATGCTGGAGGCATTCCCGAGCGAGTATTCCGCTACTGGGTTGGCGATGACGTCGACGCCAGCGTGGTGATCGACGAGTTCGGCATGCTCTACGTCGGCGTTGAGTACGAGCGGGGCAACAGCCGCTCACAAGAACTCGGTCAGGTCATCAAACTCGACCCGTCAAAGCCAGATGATCCGTTTGTGTGGGGTCGTGAGGCTCGCAGCGGTCTCGACTCGGGCGTGTGGGCCACGCCAGCCCTCCATGCCGACCTCGTGATCGTTGCCACCAACGACGGACGGGTGCTCGGTCTCGATCGCGACACCGGCGATGAACGGTGGGTGCTCAACTTGCCGGGGCCGTTGTGGCAGAGCCCGGTTGTGGTCGACGACGTCTTGCTGCAGGGTGACTGCGTCGGCAGCCTGCACGCCTTCGACGTGAGCGACACGACTGTCGAACCTCCAAAGCTGTGGGAGATCGATGTGGAGGGCTGCATCGAGTCGACCCCCGCCGTGTGGGAGGGCCGCATCTACGTCGGCACCCGCAACGGCAGCTTCGTCGCCATCGCCGACTGAACTCTAGGGTCGTCGCATGACTGACGACCAGTGGCGTGAGAGAAATCTCGCCGTTCGGTAAACGTTTCGAACCAGGCCGGTGTCTTATTGAGTGTGGACATCTCGCGCATTGCGCCTCCACCGGCTGACGTTGCGCATACACAGGACGCCGTTGAGCCAGGGCGAACCATCGAAGAGGTGTACCAACGCGAGCACAAACGGCTCGTAGGACTCGCACAGTGGATGGTCGGCAATCCGATGGTGGCTGAAGAGATCGTGCACGATGTGTTTGTTCGAATCGTCGAGAACCCACCGAGGCTTCGAGACCCGAAGCAACTCAGCGGCTATGTCCGAGCTGCTGTTGTCAACCGGTGCCGCAACAAGATCCGGCGGTTCAGGCTCGAGCGGCTGCATGCCAATCCAACGCCGGAGCAAGTGACGAGCCTGCCATCGTCAGACAACGAGCTACGTCGTGCCGTTCTTTCGCTGCCCACTCGGCAGCGAGAAGCTGTTGTCCTCCGGTTTTACGAGGACATGACGGTTGATCAGATCGGGCAGACGCTGGGCATCTCGAGCGGCACGGTCAAGACGCACCTGCATCGGGCATTGCGATCCCTGGAAGCAGCACTCGAAGGAGATGAGGCCCCATGACGCTGGTCGAAGAAAGACTGTCACAGGCGATGAGCCCGCCGTCAGCTGACACAGCCGGTGGCGATTGGGACGCAGTCCTTCGCACTGCTGATCGTCGTCGCAAGAGGCGCGTCGCCACATTTCGGTTCACCGTCTTGACGTTTGCAGTCCTTGCCCTCGGCGCTGTTCTCGGGACCTCACAGAACGTCGACCTCACCGCTGCTCTCTTCGGTCCAGACGTTCAAACGCTCGAACCTCGCTCAGGGGAGCCATCGTCGTGGCCGACTGCTTCAGGTGTTTTTGATGCAGCTGGCGACCGACCCGGCGCGCCGTTGTGGGCTGCCTGGGCAGTCGCCATAGGTCTGCCCGGACTCGTGGCACTTGCGCTCTGGACGGCAGCACCCGCTCATCTCAGAACAAGAGAACCATCGCAACGTTGGGCCCGAGGAACGCTCGCCGCTGCCGGTGCAGCCGGCACCCTCACCGGCGTCGGCGTGTTGGCGGGTGCTTCGCTCTTGGTTCTCTATGACCCTCTTGCCGCACAGACGGGTCAGAGCTGGCTCGTGACGTTCCTCGCGATCTCATCGAGGGCGTTTGCGATCGCCGTTGTTGCGCTCTTGTTCTGTGGTCAAGCCGAGCGTGTTGCACCAGGCCGGTCGATCTGGCGATTCGGATCATTGGTTTTCGGCGGCGCAACGTCGTTGATGGCGTTCCCCATTCTGACGGTGGCGCTCGACGCACTTGGGCGCCTTTTCGCTTGGCAGCGAGCTGAAGGAACCGAACTCCCAACCCGGGGAGTGTGGCGACTCTTGGTGCCGCAGGACATCGAATACTGGCGAGCTTCAGGAGAAGGTTCGATCAGCACAGTCACAACATGGCTAGGCGCCGGTGCCGCCATCACCTTTGTCGGGTTGGTGTTCTGGTCTTGCTGGCGAGCCGCCAACCGGGTGTTGGCCTCAGCACCGCTCCAGCGTCCTTCGGTCGGCGATCTCACGTTGACCAAGGTCGCCAGGGTCTCCTTGATCACTGTCTCCGTCGTCTTTCCCGTCTGGGATGTCGTTGCCCAAGACGTTCGTGCCCGCTCCGTCGCCTATGTCGTTGCCGCCCCTCCGGCGCTGGGAGATCTGGACACTGTGCGGACAACCCGAGTGATCGATTCGAACCCCTTCGACGGTTACCGGCTCGTCGACATTCAGCTGACACCGCTCGCGGATGAAGGGACCGGTTCATTCGATGCTTCCGTCTCGGCCGATGAGCTGATCCGCGGAGCAGCTGAGCGCAATTCGGGCTACTGGCGCCAACCTGAAAGCGACCCCACCAATCTCATCAGCGATCGAGAGTGGTGGACGATTGACGAACGCGACGGGTCTCTCCTCATTCGTGGCGAGAGCGATCCAGTCAGCAGCTTCACACCCCTTCTCACCGAAGCGCTCTTCTTCAGCGTGCTGTTGCTGTTGTTGGCCACCTCCAGTCGTGACTCGACTCGCAACCGAGTGAGGGGTGCGGCGACCGCCGGATGGTGGGGAGTCGGAGCGGGTGGATACCTGATTGGCCAAATGGTGTACGCCATCGTGCGCACCGAAGAACTGGTCGGCGAAGCTGCCCTTGATCTGCCAACGATCCATGATCGAATCAGCGAGAGTACGAATCTCGAGGTTCACCGGCTGTGGACGACGTGGCTCTACATCGCTGGAGCCGGAGCGTTTTTCCCTGTCTTCACACTCGTGGTCTGGGCGCTCCATCGCCTACACCGACGGCGTTGGTTGACGTTTGCCCTGCTCGCTGTCGCTATCGCCGCAGTTCCTATCATTGAGTCGGTGTGGGGCACGACGATCGAAGCTGGTCAGTGGATCGTGGAGTGAGCCGTCGAGTCGCTCCGAATCGACGCACGTCATAAGGTCGGCCGATGACGGACGATCCGTATCGGAGCTACACCGACGACGAGCTCGCGACGCTCAGCCACGCCTATCGGCCCGATCTCTTCAGCGGCCAGGTTGCGCTGGTGACAGGCGGGGCCGGCGGCATCGGCCGCGCGATCTGCATGCTGCTTGGCCGTCTCGGCGCCACGATCGTCACGTGTGGGCGCGACGAAGAGAAGCTCGCTGAGTTGACCGACTCGCTCGGCCGCCACGGTGTCAGCGTTGCCCCAACCGCCATGACGATTCGCGATCCCGAACAGGTCGGCGAACTCATCGAGCAAACGTGGTCGGATCAGGG
>CALJSB010000153.1 GCA_937976305.1 uncultured Acidimicrobiales bacterium | reverse complement strand
GGCCACGATTGCCACGACACACCACCCACTCGATATCAACGAGGTTCAGCCAAGCCACAGTCCGATCAGGCACTTCTTCCTCACGGCGAAGCGATCAGAATCGCGATGGGGGTCAACGCCGGTGTCGGCGTCCTCGGTCGTGTTCGGCGGTGAGGGCGGCGACAGCTTCGACGCCTGGTTTGGAGTAGCGAGCAAGGGTGCGCGGGTCTTGGTGTCGGCTCTTGGCTTGGAGCAGCACGGCGGACACGCCGTCTTCTCCGAGGTGGGTGAGCGCCGAGTGCCGTAGCTGATGAAGCGTGGCACCGTTGCTGTGTTGGCTAAACAGCTTCCAGGCCATCTGGTACGACAGTCGGCCGAGGCCGGTGTCGGGGCATCGGTCCCGGTCGGCGGGCACGACGTTGGGTTGGCGGCTGGTGACGAAGACCGGTCCACGTCGTCGGCCGTTGAGGTATCGAGGCAGCAGACGCGCCGTGCCGGAGGCCCACACAATGACCTCGCGGTGGCCTCCCTTGCCGATCACGACCGCTCGCTTGCGGGCGAGGTCGAGGTCCTCGATGTTGAGCGCCAGGATCTCGTTGGTTCGTGCCGCAGTCTCGTACAGCATCCGCCACAACGTCTTCTCCCTGAGTGCGACATCCGGTCGAGACCACAGGTTGTCGAGGTCGTCGTAGGCGATGGCCTTGGTCTCGTCGCGCGGTTCGCGTTTGCGTTCTACCTCGCGGAGCGGGTCACGCCCGATCCAGTCGTTGCGATCGCAGTACCCGATGAACGACTGCAGCGCCGTGATCCGCGAGTTCCAGGTCGATGGAGCTGACGTGTCCCATCGGTTCGTGAGTGTGCGGCGGACCTTCGACGCTGACAGCGACCTCATGGGAAGGTCCGGACCATGGTCGGCGACCAATGCGTCGAGTACCGGCCGGTAGGTGCGTTCGCTGTTGAGCGCTAGATCTCGATCGACGAAGAACGCCTCGACCGCTGCCCTCAACCCGATGTCGGCCACCATCAGCGGTCCGTAGTCCCCGTAGTAGAGATATCACGCGTGCTTCGACGTGCGACCGATCGAGTCGAGGCCTGCGTCCGCATACAGCTACCGTAGCCGGATGAGAGATATCTTGTACGTATCTCTACCATTCTGGTGTTTGGTGACCGATCGTGGTTGATCGGGGAGGCTTCGTCAGCGAGACCGATCGACGCGCTCTCGAGCAATTCCCCACCTTCGTCGAGGACCCGGCGAACTACTTCACGTTGCTCGCCGAGGATCTCGAACTCGTGCTGGCCCGCTACGGCTCGGCCGCTCGCGTGGCCGGCGGTCTACAAATCGGCGCGATGCGGTTGCTCGGCTTCGTCCCGCTCGACCTGACGACAGCACCATCGGAGATCGTCGACTTCGTTGCCGGACAGGTCGGTGTCGGTGCGGCGAGCTTGGCCGAATACACCAAGCGCGATCAGACGCGCAGCGACCACGTTGCCGACGTGGAGCGCCATCTCGGGTTCCGTCGCGCCGACCGGGGTGATCTGAAGTCCCTTGGCGACTGGCTCGTCGAGCGCGCTCTGGAACACGACCGGCCGTCGGTGCTGTTTCGACTCGCGTGCGAGCATCTGCGCTCCGAACGGATCGTACGCCCGGCCGTCACCACTGTGGAACGAGCCGTCGTGTCCGCCCGCCAGCGGGCGACGAACGAGACCTACATGCGCCTCGCTCCTCACCTCGACCAACGCCGTCGCGACCGTCTTGCCGAATTGCTCGTTGTGGATTCCGACCTGGGCGTGACGCCGTGGATTTGGCTCCGGCGCCAAGCACCGACGGCTGCGCCAGGATCGATCAAGGAACAGATCGCCAAGATCGACCTCCTCCGAGAAGTCGGCGCCGACCAACTCGATCTCACCATGTTGAACCCCAACCGAGTCCGGCACCTGGCGGCGGTCGGCAACCGGATGACTGCCCAAGCCGTGCAGCGGCTCGCTCCGGAGCGGCGATACCAGATCCTGGCCGCCACCGTCGCGTCGACCCTGATCGACCGAACCGACGAAGTCCTCGACCTCTTCGACATCTCGATCGCCGGCATCGAGCGGGCCGCTCGAACCCAACACACCGACGCCAAGACGGCAGCGGCCGACGTCGCCCTCGACACCGTCCGAGTGTTCAACCAGGTCGCGCAGATCGTCACCGATCCGAACGTGTCCGACGCCGATGTGCGGTCAACGATCCTGCAACACGTCGGAGCCGACCGATTCCAGCAGACCATGGAACTCGCCGCCGGTATCAACGTGGCCGTCGACTCCTATCTGTCACTCGTCTCGCGCCGATACACCCAACTCCGCAAGTTCGCACCACTGCTCCTGGCCACGTTCTCGTTCCACGCAGCCGCTGACACCGACCTGTTGGACGCCATTGCCACGCTCCGCTCGCTCAATGACACCGGCACGAGAATCCCGCCCGCCGATGCACCGATCGGGTTCGCATCACGGCGATGGCGGCGACACATGCTCGACGACGACGGGCGCCTCGATCGCCACGCGTGGGAGATGTGTCTGCTGATCGAACTGCGCGGGGCACTTCGAGGAGCGAACGTCTGGGTCGACCACAGCCGCCGCTACCGCAACCCCAGCGACTACCTCCTCCCACCTGAACGTTGGGAGCGTCTACGCCCCGAGTTCACCGCTTCCACCGGCATCTCACTCAACCCAGATGTCCGCCTTGACGAACTCCGCGCCGACATCAACGATCACCTCGAACAACTCGACAGCGTCCTCGAAGGCGCTGAATCGGTGCGCGTCGACGATGGCAAACTCGTCGTTCCGCCACTCGCAGCCGAAGAGCAGCCGCCCGGCACCGACGTACTCCGAGACCTCGTCGACGACCTCATGCCCCACATCGACCTCGTCGACCTCCTTGTTGAGGTCGATTCCTGGACCGATTTCCGCTCCACGCTCACCCACGTCGACAACGCCACCACCCGATCCGAGAACCACCCCGAACGACTGCTCGCCGGCATCGTTGCACATGGCTGCAACTTCGGAATCGACACCATGGCCCGCATCGCCGGGTTCACCGCCGACGAACTCGCCTGGACCAACACCTGGCACCTCCGAACCGAAACCGTCCGAGCCGCCAACGACCGCATCGTTAACCACCAAACCGCACTCCCGATCGCCGACGAGTGGGGCACCGGCACCCTGTCATCGTCGGACGGACAACGATTCCCCGTCTCCGTCAACACCCCGCGCGCCCGTCACCACCGCAAGTACTTCACCGGCACCGGCACCACCATCTACACCTGGACATCGGACCGCCACGCCCAGTACGGCACCCGCATCATCCCGACCACCGTTCGAGAAGCCACCTACGTCCTCGACGCCATCTTCGACAACGAGACCGACCTCGAGATCGAAGAACACACCACTGACACCGCCGGCTACACCGACCTCGTCTACGGACTCTTCGACCTCACCGGGCTCCGCTTCTCACCACGTATCCGAGACCTCGCCGATCAACGCCTCTGGCGACTCCCCACCACACCGACCGGCACGCCAGCAGCCGACCTGCTCCGCCACCCGATCCGCACCGATCGCATCACCGCCCGTTGGGACGACATGCTGCGCGTCGCTGCGACAATCCGCCACGGCTACCTTCCCGCATCCACCCTTGTCGCCCGGCTCCAAGCGTCAGCACGACAGAACCACCTCACCCAAGCCATCCAGGAATACGGCCGCATCGCCAAGACCATCTCGATCCTGCGGTACCTCGACAACCCCGAACACCGGCGACGAATCCTCGTCCAACTCAACAAAGGCGAGACCCTTCACGCCCTACGCCAGGCGCTGTTTTTCGTCAACCGAGGCACGATCCGACGACGCGCCACCAGCGACCAGGACCTCCAAGGCGAATGCCTCACCCTGCTCACCAACGCCGTCGTCTGCTGGAACACCGTCTACATCAGCGCCGCCCTCGACCACCTCCGCGACAACGGCCGCGAGATCACCCAGGAACAGATCCGCCATCTCTCGCCGACAACTCACGATCACATCAACCGGTTCGGTCGATACGACTTCCACACACCAACAGCACCCGCTCCGGGCAACCTCCGACCGCTACGAACCTGAAACCGTTGCGTTTCGTCCATTTGCTACGGGCACCCCGTGGGAGCCTCCAGAACGAGGGGTGCCTGGTGAACTGGAGTGCTGTACCGGCTGAAACCCCGGTGGGAGCCTCCAGAACGGGGGTTAGTTGGCGGGTTCGGCGTCGGGTGTTGGTGAGGAGTCGATGCCCGTGTCGGCGAGGAACTGGCGGCGGTCGGCGACGGCGAAGATGGCGTCGTCGATGTCGCCAACGATCCGGTCGGCGTCATAGAGGGGTTTTGAGAACCGCATCGCCAGCACCACGTCACGCGAAGGGATGTACACCAAGCGAGCGTCGCCGCCATCGTGGAAGGCGTAGAGGAACGGTTCGGGTTCGGCGATCGACGGCGGGTCGCACGGACAGTGGCGCCATGCTCCGAGACCGGCGTTGCCCTGGTAGGCCTGACCGCCAAACAACATCTCCTCGCGCATCTGCGGGCTCAACATCGTGTCGTCCCGCATCAGTGCGTGATACCAGAGCGCAAGGTCGCCCAGGGTCGACACAACACCAGCCGAGCCGTGGCCGACGAAGCCAGATCGCCGGTTGTTGATGAGCTCCGAGTCGTGCATCTCGAGTGGCTCGAAGATGCGCTGCTGGAGTACCTCACTCAGCGGTTGGTTGGTGACCGACTCGATGGCCAGGCCCACCATCAGGTAGTTCGGGGCGGCGTACGCCGGTGTCGTCGAGGCCAAGTCGCTTGCCCGCACACTCAGAGAGACTGCGTCGAGTGGCGACATGATGCCGTCCGGTTCGAAGTCGGGCGACATGCGGTAGTCGACAAGTCCCGACGAATGGCTCAGCAGACGACGCAGGGTGAGTTCGTTGGTGACATCGACCGAGATGCCTTCGAGCGGAGGCAGCGGTCCGTCGAGAGTGAGTTGGCCCTCGTCGACCAGCTGAAGCGCGGTGGTCGCGACCATGGTTTTGGTGAGGCTGAGGGCCTCGAACGGAGCCTCGGGGTCGAGTGCCTCGGCGTCGCCGAACTGCACGGTGATGGGTCGGTCACCGGTGATCTCGCCGATCTCGACCACGGCCAGGCTCTCGACGTTGTGTCCAACCAGCCACGCCTCAGCGCTCCGAGCCATCGTCGCGAGCTCAGCTGCGGTCGGCTCAACGAGCGGGCCCCCAGCCGCTTCGGACCCAACGGGCGGACGGCCTGATGGGGTCGGCGGGCCGATGTCGTCCTGAAAGACGGGGAACAGCGCCGTCTGCGAGAGCACGAGACCAATGGCAACGGTCAGCGCCAAGACGGCGCCAGGCCGAGGCCGAGGACGCTTGCGGTTGCGGGCCAACAGCATGGTTTCGAGCGGCCGAACTGCGGCAACGACCGCCTTCAAGATCACCGCGAACACCGCTCCAAACAGCACCCAGTGAGCCAGCGAACGGGGGCCACCCACCACCCGGTAAGCGAAGACAAGGGCGAGGGTGTGCCACAGGTAGATCGACATCGCCCACTTCGTGATCCAGCCCACGAATGACTTGATCGACGAAATCTCTCCCAAGCGGCGAAGGTGATCTTCGACGGCGAGCATGCCGCACAGCCAGGCCAAGCCGACGAGGCCGAACAGGACGTAGGAGTTGTTGACCACCATGCCGGTGGGTGGAGAGATCAGTGCCCAGGCCACTGCGGCAGTACCAAGAGCTGCAACCAGTTGGATACGCACTCGGCGGCTGAGCCGGTGCCGCAGCTGGTGGCCGCTCACGCCCAGCGTGAAGAAGCCGCCGAAGCAGATCACGTCGGCCACACCTCGAGCGACCGAGGTGGCGTGGGCGGTCGACTGCTGAGCGACCCAGCGATCGAGCACGAAGAGCGACACACCCCACACCGCAAGCTGGAGCAGGCCGGGGATTCGTCGACCGATGGGTCGGACGATCGGGGTGAGCAGCATGATGATCAACAGGGCTCGCAGGAACCACAGCGGCGCCGACAGCCAACCGGCTTCCCACGGCAACGCGGCCGGTGCTCGGTAGGGGATGAGCCACGAGATCACGTCGAGCCGATAGTCGCGGGCGAGGTTCGGCACAGCCAGTGCAACCATCGAGAGCGACAGGGCAACGTACGCGTAGAACGGTGGCAGCAGACGCTCGACTCGTCCCTTGATCACCTGCCAGCACGGCGTCGTTCGCATGCTCTTGGCCAGCACTGCGCCCGAGACGTAGAACACAGCAGGCATGGCGGCGAAGCTCCAGGAGATCCACCAGTAACCGAGCGCGTGCCAGAAGATCACCCGCACGATGGAGATCGTGCGCACCATGTCGAGGAATGCATCGCGACCACGCTCGGGATTCGGCGCTGCGAGCTCCATTGGCTTGTCAGAGACAACAGCTGAAGCACTGGTGCCGAGCGCGGCCGGAAGGGCAATAGCGGCAAGCACGCCGACGGGAGCAAGGTCGATCGCCGACCAGCCAGTGGCCACACGAAAGAACAGCAGCCCCATGATGACGATGAACCCGACGAGCGCGCCGACGGCGATCTGTTCGGGGATGCGGTCGGTCCCCTGCTTGGAATCCTGATCGTTCTTCGTGAATTTGCCGCCGGTGGGAATCCACTCTTGCTCGCGATCGGTCAGATGATCACGTAGGGCGTAGAGGTGGGCCATCTGTGAGATCAAACCAACGCGTCTGGATGCTCGACCGTCGGGCAAGTGGAGCCAGCGAGGCTGCAGGTAGAACTCGGTGAACAGCGCCGGCAGGATCATGGCGGTCGGCGCCAAGGTGATGACGTGCGGAGCTTCGGCGAGCGAGACGATCGGCACAAAGATTGCGATGAGCGGACTCAGCGCGCTCGACACATAGAAGATCCAGCCGTCCCACATGCCGAGGCGTTGCATCGGTGTGAGCTTCATCCGTTTGAACAGCGGCGTTCCGGCGAGTGCGAAGTTGCCTCGAGCCCACCGATATTGCTGAGAGGCCAACGAGGTGGCGTTGTCTGGAGCGGTGCCTGCCGCCAAGGGGAGCGGGAGGTAATCGACCCGATAGCCGGCGTCGATCACCTTCAGCCCGGTGAAGATGTCCTCGGAGTGTTCGAGCAGCGCCATGCCGCCTCGTTCATCGAGGGCAGTTCGGCGGTAGACGGCGTTGGTACCGACGCAGATGGCGCCGCCGTGCTTGTCGCGGGCTCGCATACCGACGCGGTAGAACTGCTCCTGCTGGGCGGCTGCGCCACGCTCGACCCAGTTGTCTGAGGTGACTCGGAAGAACTGCGGGGTCTGGAGAATGCCGAGCTTGTCGTCGTCGAAGTACGGCACGGTGTGCTGGAGAAAGTCGGGCCGCACGGCGAAGTCGGCGTCGAGAATGATGATGAGATCGCCGTCAGTCTGGTCGTAGCCATGGCGCAGGTTGCCGGCCTTCTTCATCCAGCCCCGGTCGGGCCTCGCGATGTAGGTCGCACCCCAGCGCATCGCCGCCTGGTGCACCTCGGGTGAGTCGCGATCATCGAGCACATAGACGTTGAGCCGGTCGGCCGGATAGTCGAGATGGAAGGCGTGAACGATGGTGTTCTCGACGATGATCGGATCCTCACCGCACGTGCAGATGAAGACATCCACGCTTGGCGAGTCGGCGAGTTCGGCGGTTGAACGCTTGAGCCCTCGGAGGTGCCTGGCCCGGTCAAAGGGCGGGATCTGGGTCGACCAGATGATGTTGATCGCACCGCCGACCACGATGGCCAAGGCGAACGGGAGAAGAGCGATGAGCCAACTGCCGTGGAACGACAAGAACACGAGCGCCGAGCCGAGACAGATGCGCGAGAAGGCCGAGAACTGCAAGAACCGCTTGCCGTCGTTGGCGACGTAGGACCACAGTTCCTCGTCGTCTGGCGGGGCGATGGTGGCATGGGTCGGGAGATCCTCGCGGATCGTGGTGGTCAACAATGAGCTCTCCTCGAGAACGCGTGCGGG
>CALJSB010000152.1 GCA_937976305.1 uncultured Acidimicrobiales bacterium | reverse complement strand
TGCTTGAACCCCGTGATGACACCGCGGGCGTCGGGGGCCAACTGCTCGGAGATCAACTTGTTGGTGGCGGGGTTGCTCCAGCCCTGAGGAAGCCCGCACAGGGCCGACACCACAAGGAGTAGGGCCAGGCTCGGCACGATCGCCGTCAAAAACATGCCGACAGCGCTGATCACGCAGAGCGCCACGATCGAGTTTCGAGCACCGATGCGATCGGTGAGCGCCCCGAGCTTCGGCGCGATCAGGGCGCCGGTCAGGGTGTTGGCGGCGGCGACGAAGCCGAGCTCGGTGCGGGTCACGCCCAAGTCTTCGATCAAGTCGGACGAAAGGACGGCGATGGCGAAGAACTGAAAGGTCGACACACCCATCGCCGACACGAGTACCACAGTGAGAAGTTTGCGGCCTCGGGTCACGCGAGCAGGTTACGGGTAACCAAAGCGTGCGCCGCGCTGACTACCGTTTGAGCGATGCCGCATGTCACGCACCTCAAGGTCCGCTTCTCAGAGCTCGACCCATACGCCCACGTGAACCACGCGGCCTATGTGACGTACTTCGAGGTGGCCCGCACCGAAGCGCTCGTCGATTGTGAGCGAGCTCTCGAAGATGTGGCCGCACAGGGCATCCAATTCGTGGTCACCGAGATCGCCGTCAAGTTCAAGAAGCCAGCGGTGCAGGGTGATGTGCTCGAGATCGACACGTGGATCGAAGAGATTGGCCGAGCGAGCACCCGGTGGTCGCAGCGCATCAGACGGGGTGACGAAGTGTTGGTCACCGAAGACTTGCGGGTGGCGATTGCGAACAGTAGCGGCCGACCCACTCGGCCACCGGCGTGGCTCTTCGAGGGCCTGGTCGGCCCCATCATGGAACCGCCTGCATGAGCTACATCGGGACTGGCGGCGAGGATTGGGTCGAGCTCGACTTCGACTTGTTCGACCGCAAACAGGACCAAGACCTGCGGCGATGGCTGGCCGAAAATCGTGCTCGTCTGGAGGAATGGCTCGGGACGAACTATGACATCGATGTCGATGATGAGGACGCAACGTTCTTGACCGTCGATGGCCAGCGGCGCTTCCGGATCGGTTTCGGGAGCGACGACCGGATGGTCTTCACCCGGATCTTCAGCGACGAAGGACTTCTCTAAACATGGCAGGACCAGCGTTCAATCGAGACTTCACTCCCGACTACGGAGCGGTGGTTGAGCTGTCACCACTCGTCCGCAGAGTCGTCGCCAAGAACCCCAATCCCTTCACCTTCACGGGTACGGGCGTCTATCTCATCGGTCGTGGCGACGTTGCCGTCATCGATCCGGGCCCCACGCTCGATGAGCACCTCGATGCCATCGAAGGCGCACTGGCTGACGGTGAACAGATCACCAAGATCCTGATCACTCACACGCACACCGATCACACGGCCGGGGTCGCCAAGCTCGTTGCTCGAACTGGCGCCACGACCTACGGCTTTGGTCCGCACGGGCCCGTCCCCGACAAGGATCCGCTCGACGCTGTGTCGTTCGACGAGTACTTCACCGAAGAAGAGAAGGTCGCCTTCGAAAAGCAGTGGGCCGACACGCCCGATGAGCTGAAGCGTGAGGGACCAGATGCCGACTTCGTCCCCGACGTGGTAGTCGGCGACGGCGACGAGATCGCGGGTTCAGGATGGACGGTCGATGTGGTGCACACCCCTGGGCACACCTCGAACCACATCTGTTTCGGCCTGCGGGACGAGAAGGTGTTGTTCACCGGCGATCACGTGATGGGCTGGGCCACGTCGGTGATCTCGCCGCCTGACGGTGACCTGTTCGACTACATGAACAGCTTGGCCAAACTGCTCGAGCGGGACGACGTTCGCTATTGGCCGACTCATGGCACGTCGATCGAAGATCCGCAGACCTACGTGCAGAGCTTCATCGACCACCGCAACGGGCGTGAAGCGCAGATCGTCGCTGCCCTTGAAGCGGGGCCGACCACGATCAAAGACATCGTGCCGCCGATGTATGCCGATACCGACAAGCGACTGTGGCGTGCCGCTGCTAACTCCGTCTACTCACACCTCCTGGCCCTTCACAAGCAGGGGAGGGTTGAGGTGTCAGGCACGACCGAGGCTGATGGCTCACCAATGATCAGCTCGACCTGGGCCCTCATCGGCTCAAGCTGAAGCGCTGCCGATACTGGCTCGGCGTTGTCTGGAGCTCGCGCTCGAAGTGCGTGCGTAAGTTGGCCGTGCTGCCAAGCCCCGAGCGTTCCGCCACGAGCGCGATGCTCAACGACGTTGTCTCGAGCAGGTGCCTGGCTCGATCAACTCGATTGCGGGTGAGCCAGCGATGCGGAGTTGTCCCGGTGGCGTCGCCAAAGCGGCGGGCAAAGCTTCGCTCGCTCATGTGCGCGTGGGCGGCCAGGTCGCTCACCGTCAAGGGTTCGTCGAGTCGTTCGAGGGCCCAATCGAGCGTTGTACTGATCGAGTGATCGTCGTGGTGGGTGACCGGTCGTTGGATGAACTGCGCTTGGCCGCCGTCTCGGTGGGCAGGCACGACGAGTCGTCTGGCAACCTCGTTGGCGACGGCTGACCCGTAGTCGCGCCGGATCAAGTGAAGCCCGAGGTCGATGCCGGCGGCGCTTCCCGCTGAGGTGAGCACCGAGCCATTGTCGACATAGAGAATGTCGGGCCGGACGTCGATCTCGGGATGGCGCTCGGCGAGTTGTTCGGCGTAGCGCCAGTGGGTGGTGGCAGCAGCTCCGCTCAAGAGGCCGGTAGCAGCCAGCACAAACACGCCGGAGCAGATCGACATCAGCCGAGCTCCGTTTGCGTGGGCGGCGAGTAGCGCATCGGTGAGTTCCGCTGGTGGCGCTTCGTTGGGGTCGCGCCAACCCGGCAACACGATGGTGCCGGCCTTCTCGATCTTGTCGAGGCCTGTCGTGACGTCGAGGCTGATGCCGCCGGTTGCTCGAATCGGGCCGCTGTCGGCGGCGACCGTAGTGAACTCGTACCAATCGACGTCGAGTTCGGGCCGGTCGAGCCCGAATAGCTCGGTCGCCACGCCAAACTCGAACATGCACAGCCCGTCGTAGGCCACGGCCACGACTCGCCGATTCGCAGGACCTGTTGGGTGAGCAGCCATTGGCAGAATACTAGTGATCATTGTCATATCGGCCACTGGTGGGTTCGGGGCTTCGTGGCGATCATGGGGGCAATGACAAGAACGAACCCGACCTCAACGCCCGAGATGAACGAGCTGCTCGACGCCATTCAGCTGTACTTCGACTCGCTCTACTACTGCGACACCGAGATGCTCAACGCCGTGTTCCACGAGTCTTCCAGCCTCTTTGATGCTGACGAGGGGAAGCTGTTCGTCGAGCCGATCGAGAGCTTCAGCAACGATGTCGGCGGCCGCACCTCTCCCGCCAGCAAGGGTCAGGCTCGTGAGGACGAGATCTTGATGATCGACTACCTGTCTCCCATCAGCGCAACGGTCAAGATTCGACTGCGGGCACACGAGAATGTGTTTGTCGACCATCTCGGCTTCGTCAAGACCGAAGACGGTTGGAAGATTGTGTCGAAGATCTGGCACCTCGAGCGAGTTGTTGACAACAGCGCCGCCTAATTCGGCGGAGTGCATGTTGGGCTCGATCTAGAGTCCGTTCGCATGGAGCTACGCCCGGTCCGGCCCGACGAGCGGCCGGCTGTCCGTGATCTACACCAGAGGTCGTTTGACCACGACGGCGTGCCCGAAGTGCTCTCGCTCGAGGAGGTGGAGGAGGAGCTCGACGACGGGCACGTTGTTCTGGAGACCGATACCCGTGTGGCCGTCGTCGACGGTGTCATCGTTGGAACGTGTTGGGCGTATCACCTCCCGAGCGATGTGAAAGAAGAGCGCTGTTACCTGAACGGTGAGGTCGAGCCGGCCTTCCGGGGCAACGGTGTCGGTCGTGAGCTGTTGGCGTGGGGTATCGATCGTGCTGCCGAGCTGTTGCAGTCGTCAGGCAGCGAGCTTCCAAAGTTCATTCGTGTTGATGCCTTTGAGTTCATCGAAGATGCGCACCGGCTGTATCGCCGGATGGGCTTCGAGCCGATTCGCTACATGGACGAGCTCCTTCGGCCGCTCACCAACCTGCCTGCCTCCCGTGAGGTCGATGGCATCCGGATCGTGCCGTGGCCGGCCGATCGCGATGAAGAGATTCGACTCGAGAAGAACGCAGCGTTCGCCGACCATTGGGGATCGACTCCCACCAGCCCCAAGCATTGGGAACAGGCGGTGCACGGCTACGGATCCCGCTTGGATCTTTCGTTCATCGCCGTCGATGATCACGACCGGGTGGTCGGGCACTGTCTCAACAGGCGATATCCCGAGGATGATGAGCTCATCGGTCGATCCGATGCCTGGATCGACAGCCTCGGCACGCTTGCCGAGTGGCGTGGTCGTGGTATCGCATCGGCGATGATCATCCGATCGCTGCGTGCCTTCGCAGCCGATGGTCTGACCCATGCATCAATCGGTGTCGACAGCGCCAACCCCACAGGCGCAGCCGAGCTCTACCGGTCGCTCGGCTTCAACCGACACCAGCGTTCAATCACTCACCAGATTCAGATCTGATTGCGCAGGACAACCTGCCCCGTGGCTCAATGGATGATTCGGCCGTCGGGGGTTTGGGTGTTCCAGGTGCCGTCTGCGTCTCGCCAGATGCGGTAGTTCCTGGTTGCCTTGAGTCGGTTGTGCCTGCCACAGAGGACTGCCCCGTTGCCGGGGCTGGTTCTGCCGCCCTGGCCGTGAGGTTTCAAGTGGTCGGTTTGGCAGCGGGTGGTGGGCAGCTGACAGCCCGGCCACACACAGGTCGTGGCGCTGAGCTGCACAGCGGCCTTTGCACCGCCGGTGAACAACCTCGCTCGCCCCAGATCGATGGTGACGCCCTTCGCATCCACGACTGCCCGCCGGAATGACGACACGAGGGCGTCTGCAAACGCGTCATGCGGATCGAGTGGATCACCGTCGATGGTCTCGCACCGGAACGTGTCGGGGTCGAACGGGACCGGCCGGTAGTTCGGGTCGAGCCGTCGCACCATTTCTTCGAACGCTTCTGCTGACCACACCACGGTGTGCACAGATCCGGAAGGGACCGGAGATTCCTTCGACCCAGCAGCGTCTTCGAAGATCCGGGCGAGTGCGTCAGCCCGGCGCTGGGCCGGCGTGCGGGGCAGATGGCCGTCGTTGGCGTGATCGCCATGCAGCCGCTTGGCCTCATCCCAATCAGCGAGCAGCTCCGTCTCGAGATAGCGATCGAAGATCTCTTTCAGCTTGGCCCCTTGCAACGGGCCGAAGCGACCTTTGAGCCACCACGAGCCATTGAAATCTTGCGCGAGATGGGCATCCCGGCCTTGATGGCCGCGATCGCGTTCAGGCTCTGGCCCGTCTTGATCCATCAGTCGAGCCCAGGTGTGCACTTCGATCTCGAACTGGCGGTACGACAGCCGCTTTGCGTCAGCGACGAACCGGCTCTGCCGCTCATCCATGTGCTCGCGGACTCGGACGTTGGCAAACACTCGGCCCAAAAGGTCGACGTGAGCAGTTGGGATCTCACCAGCCCAATACGCCTCGGCCACCTCTGACAGATGGTTGAGCATGCGGCGGGTCTTGTGGCGTGCTGCTGATTCGGTGCCGCTCAACTTGCAGGCGTGGCGTTCGAGGATGCGAGGTGAACCGTGTCCGTCACGGTCGTTCAAACCTCGACGTTCGACGGTGGTCAACACCCCTGCTTGCAACGATCGGGTGCGGCGGGCGAGCACTTCCAAATCGGGCACCAGATCAAGGACGCCGTCGTTGGTGGCCTCGATGTGCAACTTCATCAGCTCGTCGATGGAGGCATGCATGGACGCAACGACGTCGGCGATCGCACCGTCGCCGAACACCTCTTCAGATTCAGGGAATCGCCCGCCGATTTCCATACTCCGAACAGTAATCAGGGGGTGTGACAGCCAAGATGTTCGTGCCGGTCTTTGCCGGTTGGAGGAGACTCCAGGGGTGGTGGTCCTGTGGTTGGGTCTGACCCAGGTGTGTGACTGACCGATGTGTCTTTTTGTTGAACTGTCGGCCGTTCTGACAGGACCACCACGTCCTGGGTTTGTCGACTGCGGTTTCGTGACCTCGTAGGAGCCTGTTCCAGCAGACTCGTGGCTGTCCCGTCCGTTCCCAGTCGACCGCCCTTCCAGAAGCCCGTTACGACTTGGAGAGGCCAGATCATCATGAGCGTCATCGCAGCGCAACGCAACGTGACCGGAGGAGTCGACA
>CALJSB010000151.1 GCA_937976305.1 uncultured Acidimicrobiales bacterium | reverse complement strand
GATATTCGCCAACATCGGCACCCGTGGCCACGATGATGTCTCGCTCGGCCCGAAAGGCCACAACACCCGATGCCAACAGATCAACAGCTGCGCTCTGATCAATCATCGCCGCAGTATGCCAACATGCGCACTGAGCGGCATCACCACAGCGTTATCTCACCAGCGCTACCACGCCGGAGTTCACTCACGATGTGGCAGCGTTGATTCGCATTGGCCAGACCATTTCGACGTGCTGTTTCCGACCTTCACATTCGCAGTCTTCTTCGCCGCCGTGTTCGCAATGCACACGGTGGTTCGGCGTTGGCCAACTCTTTGGAAGCTCACGATGCTGGTCGCCTCGGCCACCTTCTACGGCTGGTGGGACCCTCGCTTCTGTCTCCTGATCGCAGCATCGGCCATCGCCAACTATTCGCTTGCGCAGGTGGTCAACCGAAGCGAAGGAAGACGGCGGCGAGTCGCCACGGGCACGGCGGTTGCGGTGAACCTGGCCGTGCTCGGCTTCTTCAAGTACTACGGATTCTTCGTCAGCTCGATTGCCGATGTACTTCCCGACCGAGATCTTCCGCTGCTCCAGATCGTCTTGCCCGTTGGCATCTCGTTCTTCACCTTCCAGGCACTGTCCTATGTGATCGACGTCCACCGTGAACAGATCGAGCCGGCGTCCCTGCTCGATGTGAGCGTCTACTTGTCGTTCTTCCCACAGCTCGTTGCCGGCCCGATCGTTCGAGCCTCGGAGTTTCTGCCCCAGCTGGCCGGGCCTCGACCCAACCGGGTGCCGACGGGTGAAGCGGCATGGCTGATCGGGAGAGGGCTGATGAAGAAGGTGGTGATCGCCACGTTCTTGGCCGACCGGGTCGTCGACCCCGTCTTTGATGCCCCGACGGCCGCATCGACGAGCGAGACGGCGCTGGCGATGTACGCGTACGCGATCCAGATCTACGCCGACTTCTCGGGTTACACCGACATCGCCATCGGTGTGGCGCTGCTGCTCGGCTTCCGGTTCCCCCAGAACTTCAACCTGCCCTATCAGGCAGCGTCGATGCAGGAGTTCTGGCGACGATGGCACATGACGCTCTCGCGCTGGTTGCGGGACTATCTCTACATCCCGCTCGGCGGCAATCGCGGCAGCAACGTCGCGACGTATCGCAACTTGACGCTCACCATGCTGCTCGGCGGCTTGTGGCACGGCGCCTCATGGACCTTCGTGGTGTGGGGCCTCATTCACGGGCTCGCCCTTGCGGCGGAACGGCGTTGGCGCGAGCTGCGCCCCGCCCCAGCACAACAAACAGCAGCCCGGGCCGGGGTTCAACACGTCGCCACGTGGCTGCTGACCTTCCACGTCGTGTGCTTGGCCTGGGTGGTGTTTCGGGCCGAGAGCTTCGAGCTTGCCTTGGACTTCTACGGCCAACTCATCGCCTTCACCGGTGAAACCAGCCTGCAGCTCGACCTTGGCATTCCAGCGCTGATCGTCGTGGGAGCCTTGGCCCTCCAGTTCGCACCTCCTGGCCTCACCGGCAGAGCCGTCGACTGGTTCGACCGTCAGACTGCAGCCATCCCCGGAGCCGTTCTCGGCGTCTGGATTGCACTGGTCACCGCCCTCGGCCCCGAAGGCGTGGCCCCGTTCATCTACTTCCAGTTCTGATGGCGACCGAACCCAGCACCGGATCGACACCCCGCTCGACGCTCGTCGGGCTCATCGTCGCCCTCGTTGTTGCGGGCAGCCTGAGCTCGGGCCGCCTTGTCGACATGGCCGCCCGGCTTCCGTTCGGTGACAACCGAGACCGTTGGCTGAGCGCGGCTGAGGCGCTCGACGACGGTTCATCGTCGATCGGCGCCGACCGGCCGGCAGACGCGCTGGCTGAGTTCCTCGACCGGCCACGGCCCGGCATGGGAGCGGCAACAAACGCAGACACGACACCTCTGGTTGTCGGCGAACTCGCTACAGAACCGCCCCTGGCCGGAACAGCGGCGCCCTCCCCCACCACAGCTCAGACACTGACCACGACGACATTGTCCACCGCTGAAGGGGAATCGGCCACAACGACGTCCCCGACCTCGACGACAACATCCTCTCCAGCAGCCCCTCCCGTCCGAGAGCTGCGAACCATCTCCTCTGACGAACCGCTTCGGGTGTGGATGGGTGGCGACTCGCTCGGTGAATACGTTGCGACCGCGTTCCTCGGCGGCACTGCTGATCGCGACCTCACCTCGATCACCTACGACTACAACATCGCAACTGGTCTGGCCCGCCCTGATCAGTTCGATTGGTTCGAACGTCTCAGCCTGTTGATGGCATCAGACAACGCTCCGGAAGCGATCGTGTGGATGGTCGGTGGCAACGACAACCAAGACATGATCGATCCCGACGGCGTCGAGCTCGAGTATCCGACCGAGGCGTGGCAAGCCGAGTACCGGCGACGAGTTGGGACGATGATGGACATCGCTGCGAACCCCGATGTGCAACTGATCTGGATCGGGCTGCCGCCGATGAGGGCCAATGAGTGGGTAGAGCTGCCGGCGATCACAAACGCCATCCTCGAATCCGAGGCGGCGGAGCGATCATGGGTGACCTACATCGACATCTGGGATCTCTTCCTCGACGAAGGGGGCAACTACAACCCGCGGATCACCGGTCCGGACGGGCGCGATCGAACGGCGAGAGCCCCCGACGGCGTGCACATCACCCGTGCTGGTTCAGTGTGGGTTGCCGACTTGGTGTGGGATGAGATTGCAGAGGTGTGGGGTCTGCCGGCTGCAGCCGAGTAACAGCAATGCCGACCGGCCGACGGTCAGCGCTTTGCTTGACGAGCCCGCTGCATGGTGCGGGCCGGTTCGACTGCTGCCAGCAGCGCCTTCGCCTTGTTGCGACATTCGAGATCTTCGAGCTCAGGGTCAGAGTCAGCCACGACACCGGCGCCAGCCTGCACCGACGTGCGCTCAGGGCCGCAGAACATCGTGCGAATCGTGATGGCGGTGTCGAGATTGCCCGAGAAGTCGATGTAGCCCACAACGCCGGCGTAGGGGCCGCGCTTCTCTGGCTCGAGTTCGTCGATGATCTCCATCGCACGCACCTTTGGCGCACCAGAGACCGTGCCCGCCGGCATCGTGGCTCGCAGCACGTCGACCACCGACTGATCGGGTCGCAGGTCGCCCTCGACCTGACTCGTGAGGTGCATGACGTGGCTATACAACTCGAGCGTCATCATTTCGACGACCTCAAGCGAGCCGTACTCGACAACGCGGCCGAGGTCGTTACGGGCTAGGTCGACCAGCATGACGTGTTCGGCTTGCTCTTTGGGGTCCTCAGCCAACTCGGCGGCCATCCGGCGATCTTCCTCATCGCTCTTGCCCCGACGTCGTGTGCCGGCGATCGGTCGCGAGATCACTCGGCCATCGCGAATCTGCACCAGCGGCTCGGGCGAGCAGCCAACCACCGTGATGTCGGGTTGACGGAGCAGGTACATGTACGGGCTTGGGTTGATCTGGCGCAGCACCCGATAGGCGTCGACCGGGTCGAAGCCCATCTCGCCGTTCTCTTCTGGCTCGATGTCGAACCGTTGGGCCAACACACACTGGAAGATGTCGCCAGCCTCGATGTACTCCTTCGTGGCCGATACAGCCGCCTGGTAAAGGCCTGATGGCATCGACGACGTGACGGCTGGCAGTTCGGGCGAGGTGTCTGGCGGCACCAGCATCGGCTCGTCGACCGGTCGTGCGCCGTCGGTGGCCAGCTGGTCGAGACGGACGATGGCATCGTCGTAGGCGGCGCGCTTGGTGTCGTCGTCGGCATCGACAGGGAGCAGGGCGACAGCGATCAAGGTGACACGCTGACGCCAGTGGTCATACACGGCCATCTCACCGATGACATCGAGCATGGCGTCGGCATAACCGAGGGGATCATCTGGCACATTGGGCAGTCGCTCGATCTCGCGAACCACGTCGTAGGAGAGGTAGCCCACAAGGCCTGCAGTCAGCGGTGGCAGGTTCTCGAGCACCGGCGCCTTGTAGCGCTCGAGCAGATGCTCGACGGTGGCGAGAATGCCTTGGTCGAGTGGAATGTCGGTGTCTGGCAGTTTGCCGACGAGCTCAACAGTGCCGTCTCGGGCGATGAGCGAGGCATGGGGGCGACGGCCGATGAAACTGAAACGACTCCACCGTTCGCCGTTCTCGACCGATTCGAGCAAGAAGCCAGGCTCATCACCAACCGTGCGCAGAAACGCCGCAACTGGCGTGGTGAGATCAGCGAGGAACTCTCGAGTAACCGGGATGGCCCGGTACTCCTCGGCCAGAGCGAGGAAGTCGTCGAATGAAGTTGTCACTCGCCAAAGGGGCGGTAGAAGCAGGAGTACTCGCCGGTGTGGCACGCACCGTTGCCTTCTTGCTCGACTCGGAACAGCAGCGTGTCGCCATCGCAGTCATAGGCCGCGGAGCGGATGAACTGACGGTCGCCAGAGGTGTCGCCCTTACGCCACACTTCTTGGCGAGAACGGCTCCAAAACACGGTGCGCCCCTGTTCGAGCGACATGTTGAGCGTCTCAGCGTTCATGTAGGCCATCATCAGCACATCACCGGTTGCGTCGTCCTGCACGATGGCGGGCACGAGGCCGTCGGCGTCGTACTTCACGGCCCCGACCTGCTCGGCGCTGGCGGTGATGGGCGTCGCAATGATGGAAGATTCCTCTGGCATGGCGACGATCCTACGGGCCCGAGCTCACGGCTCCGATCGATTTTGCCAACCCGGCTATAGGTAGAGGCCGGTTGGCGAGTCGTCGAGACGCTCGGCGGCGACCGCGTGCACGTCGCGCTCGCGCAACATGATGTAATCGGAACCGCCGACTTCGACTTCGTAGCGATCTTCGGGGTTGAACAGCACCCGATCTTCGAGCTCCATCGAGCGGACGTTCGGCCCCACCGCAACGACTCTGGCCCACGTCAGGCGCTTGCCGACTTGCGCCGTCGCGGGAATCAGAATGCCCCCGGTCGACTTGCGGTCGCCTTCGGTTTCCATCTGGACCAACACCCGATCGTTGAGCATTTTGATCGGAAGTTTGGCATCGGCGGCGCTCACGGCGAGCACGCTACCGTCACATCGCATGGGCCACGACGAAACACGAGCCGAGTCGGGACCACTCCGTCTCCACACCACCGATGGCATCGACCTCCAAGCTGAGTTGGCGCTCCCCGACACCGGTCCGCGAGCGGCGGCCGTGATCTGTCACCCACACCCCTTGCACGGCGGCTCGATGCATACCCCAGTTGGTGATGCGCTGTTCCGAGCGCTTCCGGACATTGGCGTAGCGGCGTTGCGCTTCAACTTCAGAGGAGTCGAGGGCAGCAGCGGGTCACACGACGATGGCCGAGGCGAACAGCTCGACGTAGTGGCCGCTGTCGACTCATTGCTGGCCGCCGTCGGTGCAGAGGTGCCGTTGGTTGTTGCCGGCTGGTCGTTCGGTGCCGACGTGTCGCTCGCCGTCACCGATGAGCGCATTGCCGGCTGGGTGGCTATCGCTCCCCCGCTCCGAGTGCTCGACATCGAAGCGTTCGGGGCGGGGACTGATCAGCGCCCCAAACGCCTGCTCGTTCCCGAGCACGACCAGTTCAATCCCCCGGCATCAGCCGCAGATCGAACCGCCGATTGGGCCAACACGTCCATCGAGGTCGTCGCCCAAGCCGATCACTTCCTCGCCGGCAAACTCAACGAACTCGTCGGCCACACTGCCGACTTCATCAACACCCTCACCTAGCGAACTGGCAGATTCCTGCACGGACGCCAAGCGAGAATCTGCCAATTGGGGTGGAGGGTGAGGGTCAGGCGGGGCGGACGGTGAGTCCGGCTTCTGAGAGGGCCGTCTTGGCGTCGGCCACGGTCGACTCGCCGAAGTGGAAGATGCTGGCGGCCAGTACGGCGTCGGCTCCGCCCTCGGTCACGCCCGGGGCCAGGTCGCTCACTCCACCGACTCCACCGGAGGCGATGACGGGAACGTCGACCGCCTCGCTGATGGCGCGGGTCATCTCGACATCAAACCCTTCACGGGTACCGTCCCGATCCATCGAGGTGAGCAGGATCTCACCGGCGCCGAGTTCGACAACCTTGGCCGCCCATTCGACTGCGTCGAGCCCTGTCGCCTCGCGGCCACCCTTCACGTAGACCTCGAAGCCTGACGGAACCGGCCCAAGGCTCGTGTCGATCTCACCCGAACGTCGACCATCGATCGCAACCACACAGCACTGCGAGCCGAACTCAGCAGCGATCTCAGATACCAACTCGGGTCGAGCAACGGCAGCAGAGTTAATCGACACTTTGTCGGCTCCCGCTCGCAGCAGCCGCCGGGCATCGTCGACCGAGCGGATACCGCCACCAATGGTGAAGGGGATGTAGACCTGCTCGGCCACTGCCTCGGCCATGGCCACCGTGGTGTCTCGATCGTCCGACGAGGCCGTGATGTCCAAGAACACAAGCTCGTCGGCACCCTGGGCGTCGTAGATCGCGGCGAGTTCGACTGGGTCACCAGCGTCTCGCAGGTCGACAAAGTTCACGCCCTTGACCACGCGGCCCTTGTCGACATCCAGGCAGGGAATGACTCGTATGACTTTCACGACTGGCCCTTCACGGCAACGAGCGCGTCGGCGACATCGACGGTGCCTTCGTAGATGGCGCGGCCGACGATGGCGCCGTCGAAGCGGCGACCGTTTCGTTCCACCGCAGCCAGCGCCTCGAGATCGGCAATGGTGCCGACCCCACCGGATGCGATGAGCGGGATCTCTGTGTCGGACAACAACGTCGCCAGCCCACCAGTGTCGGGCCCCTCGAGGGTGCCGTCCCGGCTGATCTCGGTGACCACAAGCGCATCGACACCGGCGTCAGCAAACTCGTCGGCGAGCTCAGAAACTGTCCGCCCGGTCTTCTCGGTCCATCCGTGGGTCGCCACCTCGGTGCCGTGGGCATCGAGACCGACGGCGACACGGTTGTCGGCGGCGAGGGATCGAACCACCTCGGGGTGTTCGAGAGCGGCCGTGCCGATCACGACCCGGGTGACACCGAGCGCAAAGAGGGCTTGGCCGGCCTCGACGGTGCGAACACCGCCGCCCACCTGCACCGGAACATCGACAGCAGCGCAGATCCGTCCGATGACTTCCCGGTTGACTGGGTCGCCGGTGCGAGCGGCATCGAGGTCGACAACATGCAGCCACTCGACGCCCGCATCAACAAAAGCCTGAGCTTGAGCGACGGGGTCGGCTCCGTAGACGGTCTCTTGGTCGTAATCGCCTCGCAAGAGACGAACACAGTTGCCGCCCCGCAGGTCGATCGCTGGATACAGCAGCATCAGGCCTCTTCTCCCCCGGAATCGTCGCCAACGGAGCGCTCGACGTGATCGACCCAGTTGGTCAGCAACCGCCGGCCGGCATCTGCGGACTTCTCGGGGTGGAACTGGGTTGCCCACACGTTGTCTTGTCCGACAGCTGCGCACATCGGACCGCCGTAGTCGACGGACGCGATCGTGTGCTCAGACATCGGTGCGACATAACTGTGCACGAAGTACATCCAGGCCTCGTCGAGCCCATCAAGAAGCGCGTGGTCGGGCTGATCAAGGTGCAACTTGTTCCACTGCATCTGCGGTCGCTTCACACCATCGGGAAGCAGCCCAACTGTGCCGTCGAGGATCCCGAGCCCCGATCGGCCTGGCGTTTCGTCTGAGCCCTCGAACAACAACTGCATGCCGACACAGATGCCGAGAAACGGTCGGCCAGAAGCGGCAGCTCGCTTGGCCTCGACGTCGAGCCCAGTGCGTTCGAGCGCATCCATACAGGCCCCGAACGCGCCAACGCCGGGCAGTACAACACCATCAGCTCGAGCAATGACCTCAGGGTCAGCCGTCAACGCAGCATCGGCCCCGGCACGAATGAGGGACTTCTGAGCTGAACGCAGATTGCCGATGCCGTAGTCGAGGACCGCAACGCTCACGCCCACCTAGAGCTGCCCCTTGGTGGAGGGGATCCCGCCCGGATCATCGATGCGGACGGCGTCGCGCAGACACCGAGCGAGCCCTTTGAACGAGGCCTCGATGATGTGATGGACGTTGCGGCCGTCCTTCAGCGAAACGTGCAATGTGATACCAGCAGCGGTGGCAAAGCTCTGCATGATGTGCTCGGCCAGCGACGGGTCGAAAGCTGGGTCGCCGAGCGGAATCGACTCGGGAAGCTCGACGTTCCAGACAAAGAACGGACGGCCCGACAGATCAAGGGCGACTTCGACCAACGCTTCGTCGAGCGGGTAGAGCCCGCTCGCGAACCGACGAACGCCAGCCTTGTCGCCAAGCGCTTCCGCAAAAGCCTCACCGAGCACGATGGCGGTGTCCTCAACGGTGTGGTGGGTGTCGATGTGCAGATCGCCCTCGGCCTTGATCGTCAGGTCAAACCCGCCGTGACGACCGATCTGATCGAGCATGTGGTCATAGAACGGAATGCCTGTGCTGATGTCGGTGGTGCCCGACCCATCGAGATCGAGCGAGATGTCGATCGCGGTCTCTTTGGTGCTGCGACTCTTGGTTGATGTTCTACTCATGTCGTCCTGCGTCTACGGATGTGATTCACGAATCCTGCAGCACGTCGGTGAGGGCGCTGAGGAACCGGTCGTTGTCTGCCCTGGTGCCGATCGTGACCCGAAGGCAGCCACCAAGGTGGTTCCAGCTTGCCGTGTTGCGGATCAGGACCGAACGTTCGACGAGTTCTGCCCACACCCGTTCGCCGTCGCCGGCCGGTGGCCGGAAGAGGATGAAGTTGGCGCCAGAGGGCCACACCCTGCAGCCAAGATCGTCGAGGGTCACCGAGATACGGCCTCGCTCTTCGACAATGGTCGACACTCGTTCGTCCATGTCATCGATGAAGTCGAGGGCGGCGAGGCCTGCGGCCTGTTTGACCGAGTCGAGGTGGTAGGGAAGGACGACCTTGTCGAGGTCGGCAACGAGCCACGTGGGGGCGAGCAGGTAGCCGAGCCGGGCTCCGGCCATAGCCCAGGTCTTGGAGTAGGTGCGGCTCACCGCAAGCGAGCGGTTCTCGTCGAGCACTGCGAGGGCTGACCAGTCGGAGAACTGCCCGTAGGCCTCGTCGACCACCAAGAGGCCGCCAGTTGCCTCGACGGCATCGAGCATGGCGAGGATCGTCTCGGTCGGTTCGATCATGCCGGTCGGATTGTTGGGCGAGCAGACAAACGTGACGGCAGGCCGGTGTTCGTTGATCAGGCCGACGGCGTGATCGGCGTCGATCAGGAAGTCGTCGGTCCGTTCAGCTTGGATTCGTTCGGCCCCGGTGAGACGAGCGATGTGAGTGTGCAGTGCATAGGTCGGTTCGAAGGTGAGGACCGAGCGACCGGGGCCGGCATAGGTGAGCAAGATCGTTTGCAGCACCTCGTTCGACCCGTTGGCGCAAAACACCTGGTCGATCGAGATCGGCGAGTTGGCCGTCGAGTGCAGCTCGGCCAGCGCCGTTCTCAGCGCCGTCGCGGCCCGGTCGGGGTAGCGGTGCCATGCCGTTGCGGCCGCAGCCCTACCGACGGCTTCGGCGAACGCCGGGGGTGGGGCCGCCGGCGCCTCGTTGGTGTTGAGCCGCACGTCGACATCGACCTGGGGCGAGTGGTAGCCCTCGAGGCTGGCGAGATCTTCTCGTACCGTTGGGCGAGTCACTGCTCGGTCGCCTCGAGCCGCAGTCGAACCGAGTCGGCGTGGGCCGCTAGCCCCTCTTGGGTGGCCAGTGTGATCGTGTGCGGGCCGAGCTCGGCGAGTCCGTCGGCGTCGATCGACACGATGTGGTGATCTTTCTGGAAGTCGGCCACGGTCAGCGCGCTGGCGAAGCGGGCCGAGCCGTAGGTGGGCAGCACGTGGCTGGGCCCTGCGACATAGTCGCCGACCGATGCTGGCGCGTAGTGGCCGCAGAAGATCGCGCCGGCGTTGCGGACCTGCCGAGCGGTTGCCTCGGCATCAGCGATCTGGAGTTCGAGGTGTTCGGGGGCAATCGCGTCGACGACGGCGATGGCGGCTTCCCGATCGTCGACAAGGGCGACGTAACCCGATGCGTCGAGTGTCGAGCGAATCTCGTCAGCCCGAGGGGCGACGGCCATCAGCTTCTCTCCAGCGTCACAGATCGCGTCAGCGACTGCTTCGTCCCAGGTGACCAGCCAGGCCAAGCCGTCCGGGCCGTGCTCTGCCTGCAGCATCACGTCGATCGCAGCAAAGTCGGGCACGGTGGTTTCGTCAGCGACGACGACGACTTCGGACGGGCCGGCAAAGGCCGCGGCCACGCCAACGTCGCCGGCCACCATCTGCTTGGCCAGCGCGACGTAGATGTTGCCCGGGCCGGCGACCACGTCGACCGGCTTGATCGATTCGGTGCCGTACGCCATCGCTCCAATGGCTTGGGCCCCACCAACCGCGTAGACCTCAGAGGCACCGGCGAGGCTGGCGGCCGCCAACACCGACGGGGCGATGCCACCGTGCTCGGCCGAAGGCGGCACACACACGATGACGTCGTCGACACCAGCAACCTTGGCCGGCACGACCGTCATGATCACCGTTGACGGATACTCCGCTCGCCCGCCCGGGGCATACGCACCGACACGGTCGACCGGGCGTTGGTAGGCCTCAATCCGCATTCCCGGACGCTCGATCACTTCGGTGTCTCGAAGCTGATGCTCGTGAAAAGCCTGCACGTTGGCGATGGCAGCGTCCATTGCCGCCCGCAGCTCGGGGGTGAGGCCGTCGACCGCAGCTTGGAGCGCCTCGTCTGGCACACGAACCGAATCGAGCTCGACGCCATCGAACTTGGCCGTCAGTTCGAGCAAGACGGCGTCGCCTCGCTCCTTCACGTCGTCCAGAATTCCCCGCACCGCGGCGACGGGTTCGTCGCCGTCGAGCGTTGGCCGAGGAAGCCGGTCGGCGACGTCGGTTCCGAAGCCCCGTAGGTCGAGCCGGTTCAACAAGTGATCACTCCGAGTTTGAGCCCTGGACGGGGCGATGCGGTCACGCTGTCGACGGTACCGTAGGTGACCCGGTCAATGGCAGGAGATATCGGTGCCCGTCGACGTCAGCGCGCTTGGATCAATTCAGTCGAGCCTCGAAGAGGTGCTCGAACGACTCGGCGATCAAACCCGCGGCCTCGATGACGACGACGAGATCGGGTCTGAATTGCGAGAGGTGCAACGTCAACTCGCTACGGCGTCGAGGCGACTCGAGAAGGCACAGCGTCAAGCTCGGGCCTGAGCCGAAAACTAACACCGGCGCCTCCGAGAACGGAGGCGCCGGCGGCGCGAAGAGGGGCGGCGGATCCCCTACGACGCTGCTACCAGGTGGCGGGAACCTGGTTACGCGTAACATAAACCACACCCAAGTTCGAGTGGGTGATCTTCCCTAGTTTTCTCCGTGCTGCGACACGCACCGCGGTGCAGGTTCCCCGCTCCGCAGTTGGCCTCCGCTAGAGCGAAGAGGACGGGCAGAAATCGTTGAGGACACAGTCCTCACAGCGCGGCCGGCGGGCGATACACACTCGACGCCCGTGCAGAATCATGCGCAGACTGAACTCGCCCCGCTCCATCGCCGGCACCATCGGATTGAGATCCAGCTCCACCTTCACCGGATCCTCGAGCTCGGTGATGTGCAGCAACCTCGACAACCGCAACACGTGGGTGTCGACGGGGAGGCCAGGTTCGTCGAGGGCGACGCTGCGAACGACGTTGGCGGTCTTGCGGCCGACCCCGGCGAGAGCGGTGAGATCCTTCATCGAGCTCGGCACCTCTCCCCCGTGCCGCTCCATGAGCTGACCAGCACACGTCACGACGCTCTTCGCCTTGTTGCGAAACAGGCCGAGCGAGCCAATGAGCTTTTCGACCTCGGTGCGATCGGCGTGAGCGAGCGACTCAGCATCAGGAAATCGAGCGAACAGGCCCGGCGTCACCTTGTTGACGCCCACATCAGTCGCCTGGGCCGACAAGATCGTGGCGATCAACAACTGAAAGGGCGTGTCGTGATCGAGTTCGCACTCGGCATCCGGATACTCGAGCGCAAGACGTTCGTGCGTGCGCCGAGCGCGACCTTTCGGAGTTCGAGGGCGTGCCATGGCCCGAGG
>CALJSB010000150.1 GCA_937976305.1 uncultured Acidimicrobiales bacterium | reverse complement strand
CCGCCACTTGGAGAGATGTTCTGTGAACCGTCTGACCCGACTCCTGGTTGCGGCTGTTGTGGGGGCCACGATGACGCTGATCCCCGCGCCAGCCGTGTCCGCCCAGCCTTCGTACGAAGAGGTCATCAACGACCCGACGTTGACACCGAACCACTCGCAGATCATTCGTCTGTATGCGGCGGTGTTTGCCCGACAGCCGGACGTGCCAGGAGTGGTGTTCTGGTTGAACCAGTTCGACTCGGGCGACTGGAGCACGCGCCGTATCGCTGACTTCTTTGCTGAATCAGACGAGTTCGTTGCTCTCTACGGGCCTGGAACCTCCAACGCTGAGTTTGTTCAGGCGGTGTATCCAAACGTTCTGGGGCGTGCCCCTGACCCTCAAGGCTTCCTCTTCTGGAAAGGTCTGCTCGACGACGGAATGCCACGAGGCGAAGTGATCCTTCTCATCTCGAACGCGCCGGAGTTCATCCAGAAGAACTGGCTGCCAAGCGATGGAACACCCAAACCTCGCGACGACGACGGCGGAACCCCGACGCCTCGACCTCCAAAACCCGAATTGCCATACGCAGACTGTGCGGTCTCAGCTCACGTCGCCCAACCTGAGTTTCGGAGCATCCTCAACAGCGGTCAGCGCTACGTTCAGTCAAAGATTGCACTCGAGTTCTCCGAGTGCGGCGAAGCACCCACGGTCGAACGTTCGTTGAACTGGCCCTCTGGTCGCACAGCCACGATCACCAACGGTGAGCTCGACTGGGCCTGCGTCGAAGGTGAGACGGGCGTGATCGAATGGCGCTTCGAACCCACAGACACCGACGGCGTTGCCCATCCAGAAGGAGCGGCAGAGGGGGCGACGGAGCTGACATGCCCGCCGGACCCGGCGGTGCCAACAGCGGCCGATGTGCAAGACATTCGCGATGGTGCCTCTCCGAACAGCACACGCTTCGCTGACGTTCGCACCAAGGCAGTTGGGTGTGGTCCCGTGATCTTCGACCTCTCAGAACTCGACATCGAGACCGACCTTGTCACCTACACAACGGTCGATGACGGTCAGTGCAACTCGCTCAATTGGACCGCGCCATACGCCCAACATCTCGCATCCGGCCTGTGCGCGTCGTTCGAGGAGTTCCGACTCAACGGCGCCATCTTCGAGCCCGGCGTACCGGCCAACACAGGCAACGCCAGTGGCCCGATCTACGCCGACGCTCTCGTGCCCGGGGACCGGATCAGCGTCACAAGGGGTGTGGCGTGCGCGCAATTCTCCACGCCCGAGTTGTCGATCGATGGTCCGCTTCTGGACATCTTCGTGCACTCCGGCGAATACGAAGAAGAGCCGGTGCCTTCCGAGCAAGGCAGCGAAGCCAACCCATGGCCCGGCGGCTACACCCACGCTGATCAGCTGGTGTTGATCGAGACCGACGATGGCGTTGTCGATGCCGGTACGACCAACTTGCCTTACATGGGATTCGTCGATGCCGGCAATGGCTGCTGGCGTCTCAACGTTGATCTGAGCAACGAACAGCTCGACAGCTTCCGAGCGTACGCTCGCATCAAGACGGTCGACGGCCTATGGATCCACCCCGAGCAGCATCCGTGTGAGGTCGAGCCGCCGTCGCCGGCTGCGAGTGGTCAGGGTGGGTTTGATTGGTGGACGTTGCTCTCTGATGGGACCTATCAGACCGTTGATGGCCAGCCGATCGGCTGGGACCACGGACCCAACCATTTGGCGTACTTCGATTTCGACACGGGTCTCCTCGAGCGGAGCGACTTCGACCTCGTCGAATTCGTCCTGCTCTTCGACGGTTACTCGCGAGATGGATTCGACGCCAGATGGGCGATGCATTGGGACCTCCCCTCGATGCCCGAGAACCTGTATCCAGAGCCTGACCAGTAGCGAGATCGATGCCGCCGTTGGCTCCCTGCTATGACAGAGCCCATGGCTGACAAGATCGAAAGCGTGAACGCCAAGCTATGAACCAGAACCAACTCGATGCCGTCCCCACCGAGCTCGACTTTTCGCCCGTCCACGAGCGCATGCAGTGGTACATCGACGAACAGCTCATCCCGTATTGCACGTCGGTCGTGATCCGGGGGACCGATGTGATCGATGCGGTGCATCTCGGCGGTGGAACAGCCGAAACCACCGCGGCTGCCGACTCGATCTTCCGCATGCACTCGTGCACCAAGATGGCCACGTCGGTCGTGGCCATGATGCTGTGGGAGGAGGGACGCTTTGCCCTCGACGACCCGGTCGAGAAACACCTTCCCGAGTTTGCCGACATGCTGGTCTTGGAGCCCGACGCCAGCTCGGCCGACGACACTCGCCCGGCCACCGAGCCAATGCGGATCAACCAACTCTTGAGCCACAGCGCTGGCCTCTCGTACGGGTTCATCGAGCCCAACTCGGTGGTCGACACCGCCTACAACGCGGCCGGTCTCACCCTTGGCGGCATCCAGGCCCTGACGCTCGAGGAGCTCTGCGCGAAGCTCGCTGAGTTGCCGCTTGCCTACGAACCCGGCACGAGCTGGCGGTACAGCTTCGCCACAGACGTGACCGCTCGACTGGTTGAGGTCCTCTCAGGCCAGAGGCTCGATGAGTTCATGAAGGAGCGTCTGTTCGGCCCGCTCGGCATGGTCGACACCGACTTCTGGGTGCCCGCCAGCAAGCGCGATCGGTTTCTCACCATGTCGTTGCCGGCTGATCCGATGGACCCGATGACCCCCGGCTTGTCACCCATGCCGATGGAGCCCGAGACGGACGGGCCGCCGCGCTTCCTTGCTGGCGGTGGCGGGCTCATGTCGACCGTGGTCGACTACATCGAGTTCGTTCGCATGCTGGTGAGCGGGGGTGAATGGAACGGTCACCGAATCCTGAAGAGCGAAACGCTCGATGTGATGCGAACCAACCAGTTGGCCGAGGGAGTGGGTGTGCAGTTCCCCATGTGGAGCATGCCGGACACGACGTTTGGCCTCGGTTTCGCCTTGAAGGAAGCACCGGCCCGAGGTGAGCCAGCCGTAGCGAATGGCGAATACCACTGGGGCGGCATGGCCGGCACCCACTTCTGGATGGCTCCGCAAGCCAACCTGATCGGTATCAGCATGACCCAGCGGATGCCCGGCTTCTGGCACCCCTTCAGCCGAGACCACAAGCGGCTGGTCTACGAGATCGCTGGTTAGCGATCCACAACCAGTCGGGCGCAGCAGCTACTGCTGCTGCTGCTGCTGTTGCTGTTGTTGTTGTTGCTGGGCCTCTTGTGGCGTGGCCGGCGGCGGGGTGGCCAACACCCGATGAGATCGCCGACGAACCTGATGGCTCAGCGTGCGATCCATCGGTTCCATGCGCCGCATCTCCACCGATGCGTTGACTTCGGGCTGCACGTCACCCACGTACACGCCACGCACCGGCGCAACGTCGTCGTAGTCACGGCCATGGCCAATGACGACATGTCGCTCACCAACGGGGCGATCGTTCGTGGGGTCGACGGGCAACCAGCCCTGGCCCGGCACCGCGGCTTCGACCCACGCGTGGGTCTGCACTTCGATCGCTTCCTCAGTGCCTTCCCCGGTCGTTTCGTCGGCGGCGAAGAGATAGCCGGACACGTAACGGGCCGGAATGCCGGCGCCCCGCAGCCAGCCGATCGTGAGGTGGGCGAAGTCCTGGCAAACCCCAGCCCCGCCCGTCAACAACTCCGACAAAGGGATACCGATGTGAGTTGAGCCCGAGGTGTATTTGATTCGGCCACGTACGTGATCAATGACGGCTTGGACCGATTCATGCACCGAGTCGTGGCCCGCCACGATGTCGCGCCCCACCGCGACGACCTCGGGTGTTTGCTCGACGTGAGGTGAAGCGGACAAATACTCGACGTGTTCGAGCGCAAAGGCCTGGTCTTCGAGGGCCCAGGTGAAGGCATCGCCAACAACCGGCTCGGGCCTCGTCTCGACGGCACTCTCGGCCAGGATCACCAGCGAGTTGTGGTCACCCAGCTGGCTGAGATGGTCGACCGTGGTGCCCCAGTAATCGGTGAAGGAAAGCACACGTGATGGCGGGTTGGTGGTGAGCCGATGGGCGAGCAGCCGTTGGGAGGGTAGATCGCTTGGTCGTACGCGAATCTCGTTGTGGGCTTCGCGCACGTAGTCGCTGTAGGCGAAGTGCATGCGGTAACGAATGTCGAGCCTCACCGCAGTGCCTCCGCTGCTCCACCGAGCCCGTCGCCGGTTCCCGGCCGCACGAACTGAGTGGTGAGAACCGAGGAGTGGGCCGGGTCGAAGGCGTTGAGTGCAATGGTGTCGGCGAGTGACGCAAGCTCGACTTCGAGCTGCAGCAGGCGGCTCTCGCCGTCGTCAGCCAGTTGCTGCTCAAGCGGATCAAACTCGAGATCGGATCGCAACCGACCCACAAGTCGGCGGGCGGGTTGCAGTCCGGAGGCATCGTCGGCCAGTGCCGCCAGAACTCGCTCGGCCTGGCGCAGACACGACAGCACCGAGCGCGGCGAGTCCGGGGCAACGAGGAGGAACATGGCCACCGTGATCGATCGATCGTTGTAGCCGTGATGACGGCGGAAGCCCTGGAGGGTCGCCGTCATGCGCAGCACCACGGCCGGATCGTCGTTGGCGTCGTCAGCCAACACGGCTCGACGGATCGTTCGAGACAGCATCGATGATCGTTCGATCATGCGCCCCACGCGCAGGAACGAGTAGCCCTCATCTCGAGGCATGGTTTCGGCGATCGTGCCGGTGAGGGCTTGACACACTCGACGAACCTCCGAGAACAACTCGAAGGGCTGAGTCGCCAGTTTCGCGACCTCGTTCGGATCCTGCAGCAGCATGTGCAGGCGGTTGGACTCTTCCCAGAGCTCGACCGGCACACGGTCTCGCACCACACGGATGTTCTCGCGGAGTTGCTGTGCCGACGCCGTGACCGATCCGGAGTTGGATGGATCAGAGAACACGAACTCGCCGACGGTTGCGGCGTTGGGCTGAATCGCTGTTTCGTCGAACGCTGTGCCGAGGCCGAGCGTGTCGAGCACTCGTAACCACTCGTGTTCGGCCTGGCCGGGACGATGGTGCATCGACGCTCGACTGGCCACGTCGAACACGCGGGTGGTGTGCTCGGTCCGTTCGAGTTGGCGGCCGGCCCAAAAGAGGGCTTCGGCGTGGCGTGCGAGTATCACGCTGCATCCTCGGCGGTGTCGTCATCCTCGGGGGCGTCGTCGGCCAAGATCCAGGTGTCTTTCGAGCCGCCACCTTGTGAGCTGTTGACGATGAGCGAGCCTTCGCGCATGGCAACGCGGGTGAGGCCGCCGGGGAACACACGAGTCTGCTCGCCGGTCAACACGAATGGCCGGAGATCCATGTGGCGCCCGCTGAGCTTGTTGTCGACAACTGCGGGCAGGCTCGAGAGTTGCACGAGATCCTGCACGATCCAGTTGCGGGGGTCGGCTTCGATGGTGGCTCGTGCCTTGGCCAGCTCGGCGTCGGAGGCGTGGGGTCCGATCACGATGCCGTAGCCCCCCGATTCGGCCACCGGTTTGATGACGAACTCGTCGAGCCTGTCGATGAGTTCGGCTCGCTGATTCTCGTCCCACATCACGTAGGTGGGCACGTTTGGCAGCAGTGGTTCTTCGCTGAGGTAGTAGCGGATCAAATCGGGCACGTACGGGTAGAGCGCTTTGTCGTCTGCGACACCGTTGCCGATTGCGTTGCACACCGTGACCGTGCCCGCTCGGGCCGCGCCGAGCAGCCCGGGTACGCCGAGCGCAGAGTCGGGCCGGAACGAGACAGGGTCGAGGAAGGCGTCGTCGATACGGCGATAGATCACGTCGACCGGTGACAAACCACCGACTGTTCGGGCGTACACCACCTGGTCGTCCACCACGAGGTCTCGGCCTTCGACCAGCTCGACGCCCATGGCCCTCGCCAGGAAGGCGTGCTCGAAGTAGGCCGAGTTGAATGGCCCGGGCGACAAGATCACGATGCTGGGCTGATCGCCAGCACCAGGTGGTGCCACTTCTTCGAGCGTTGCCCGCAACAGCTCGCCGTACTGGTCGACCGGGCGCACGGTGTGATCGTCGAACAGGGCGGGAAAGGCCTTTGCCATCGCCGCTCGGTTCTCGATCACATACGAGATGCCACTCGGGTTGCGCAAGTTGTCTTCGAGCACTCGGTAGCCGCCGTCGTCGCCCCGCACCAGGTCGATGCCGGCGATCATGCAGCGAGCACCGAAGGGCACGTCAATGCCGAAGGCGTTGCGCTCGAAACCCTTCGACGAGGTGACGAGCCACTGGGGCACGATGCCGTCGTGCAGCGCAGCTCGCTCGCCGGCGTAGAGATCGTCGAGGAATCGGTTGAGAGCCGTGACCCGTTGAGCCAAGCCGTGTTCAAGGCCTTTCCATTCCGCCGCATCGATGATGCGGGGAAACAGATCCATCGGCCAGGTGCGCTCGGTGCCTGCATCGTCGTCGTAGACGGTGAACGTGATGCCTTGGCGGCGGAACTCGTCCTGTACGAGGCGTTCGATCCGATGGAGCTCTTCGGTCGTCAGGTACTCGAAGCGTTCGACGACCTTGGTGTACCAAGAGCGCACGCCATCGGGGCCGAAGGCCTCATCAAACCCGACCGCTGGCCGGTAGTTGTCGAGCAACTCCGACACCCCACGACCTTACTCCGGAGCGGGCAGCCGGTGGGGTGAGGTCACCCCGCACCTTGTGAACCTGCTCTGAACGACTGGCTGAACTGGAAGCGCAGCGCCCATCAGTCAGTTCCATCACACATCAACAACCGCACCCACGTGCCAGAAAGGAACAACGATGCTCCCCCGTCTCCCCAAGAAGACCCACCCCAGCGTTGATGTCGCTCTCTCCGGCCGGTTCGCCGCCCAGGAGTTGGTTGCGTTGAACGGGCTGCCAACCACCCTCGAGCTGTCGCAAGGCCACATCGTTGTTTCCGAGGGCGCTGCGTCCAAAGGTTCCGGGGCTCCGCAGGTTCCCCAGTCTGCGGAGGTCGATGCGGCAAGCGAACTCGTCGTGTTGGTGATGTCTCGTCAAGAGTTCGATGCGCTGCTCTTCGAGCCAGCCCCGATCGAAGCCTCGGTGAGTGAGCTCGAAGAACGTCGCCAGCTCGTGGCGCTACCGGTCGGGCAGCCGGCCCGGCCTGCGCTCAATCGGGCCCCACAACTCGCCGCTATTGCATGATCACAAGCGCCGGTGTCGTCAAACGCACCGGCGCTTCGGGCAACAGGAACAGGCCGGAGCTGAACATCGCCCCCGTTGACATGGCGTACACGTCGAACAGGTTGAGATTTTTCTTGAGTTTGTCGTCTGCCATGAAGTCGCCTCACGGACCGTCGCCGCTTCTAAAGCGTACTAATC
>CALJSB010000149.1 GCA_937976305.1 uncultured Acidimicrobiales bacterium | reverse complement strand
CTGAAACCGAGGGCCACCATGAAGTGCTCGCGATAGCTCTCATCAACAGATGAGGGGTGTTCGGTGAACCAACAACGCACGTCGACGAGTGATGCCATGGCTCCATCGTAGAAAATCCCAGAGAGACGTTTTGGCTGAATCTGGCCCATCTGCCGTACAAGAGTGCAAGTTTGTTCTACACATAGCTCACTTTGTGCCGTACTGTTCTATTGTGGACTTAGTTGATCGACAAATTCTCCAATTGCTCCAGCAGGATGCATCCACTTCCGTTCGGGAGATCGCCGATGAGGTGGGCTTGTCGCCAACGCCGTGTTGGCGACGCATCCGCAACCTCGAGGAGAGCGGGGTCATCACCGGCCGAGTCGCCGTTCTCGACCCTGTTGCGCTCAACCTCAGCGTCACCGCCCTGGTGATGATCCGCACCAACGCCCACGGAAGTGCATGGCTCGATCGATTCACCAACGGAATCGAACGGCTCCCCGAGATTGTCGAGGCGTTCCGCACCAGCGGCGAGACCGACTACGTCTTGAAGGTGCTCGTGCCCAGCATCGAAGCCTATGACGAGTTCTACAAACGACTGATTGAAGAGGTCGACCTCTATGACGTTCGCACCACCTTTGTGATGGAGGAACTGAAGGCCACCAGAGCACTTCCGCTGGACTATCTCGACTGAAGCTGTTCCCTCGACTGAGCCTTCTCTTCACTCGACTGAGCCTTCTCTTCCCTCGACTGAGCCTTCTCGTCTGCGCCGTTCAGGTTTCGTGGTGGTGGGGTAGGAAACAGGGGTCAATCGGTGCCAGACTCAGCGACGGCTGATGTGGATGCCCGTGCCCCCGCAGGCACGAAGCGTCACACCAGCTTGGGCAGCGACGAGGAGTGCCGACATGGCCGAGGAAACCAACACTCGAGACGAGCGCAAGGACGATCCGGAGCGCCGCGGCGCACCCGTCGGCGGCGCACCCGCAGTTGCCGACGATGGCGACGTCGCTTTCGGCGGCATGGTTGGTATCGCCGTTGTGTCGGCAATCATCATTTCGATGCTCGCGCTTGGCGGCTTCTTCGACGCCGGCACCAAGGTCGAGACCACCGCTGAAACAACCGAGGCGCCCACAACAACCGAGGCCGAGCCAGAGGAAACCACCACAACCGAGGCTCCGACCACCACTGAAGCACCCACAACGACCGAGGCCGCTGCGCCCGAAACCAACACTGTCGTCGATGTCTCCCGCGAGGCCGGCAACCTGAGCACGATGGTTGGCGTTCTCGAAGCAACCGGCACCGATCAGGTGCTCGAAGCTCCGGGTCCGTTCACCGTCTTCGCTCCGAGCGATGACGCACTCGCCGATCTACCCGAGGCCATCACGGGCGACGAAGATGTTCTCAATCGGGTGCTCGCCTATCACGTCGTGTCCGGCACCGTCACCTCCAGTGACCTCGTCGCCGGTCCTGTCACTTCGCTCGAGGGCACCAACCTCAACATCGGGTTCTCGGGAGATGCGCCGACAGTCAACGGCGTCAACATCATCGAAGCCGACCTCACGGCCGACAATGGCGTGGTGCACATCATCGACAGCGTGCTCATCCCCGCTGACATCCAGGCCCAGCTCGGCGGCTCGCTCAACGAGGCGCTCGGCCTCGAAGCGATCAACTTCGAAGTCAACTCTGCGGTGATCACCGCCGAATCAACCGTCGTGCTCGACGGAGCGGCCGAGTTCTTGATTGCCAACAACACCGTCGTCGAGATCGCCGGTCACACCGACTCAGACGGCGACGACGCCTTCAACCAACAACTCAGCCAAGACCGAGCAGACGCCGTTCTCGCCTACCTCACCGACGCCGGCGTGCCAGCCGAAAACATGACAGCAGTCGGCTACGGCGAAACCCAACCGGTCGCCGAAAACGACACGCCAGAAAACAAGGCGCTCAACCGGCGCATCGAGTTCGTCAGCACGGGCGGATAACGCTCAGCTCGACAGACTCTCCCACGCTGCGGCGAGGCGCCGCAGCCCCTCGAGTAGCAGCGGCTCCGGCCGGTCAAAACACAGCCGAATGTGGTCGTCGTAGGCCCCTTCAACCGAGGCCGACACACCAGTTGCGATCGTGACGCCAAACCGTCCTGCTACTTGAGCGAGCGGCTCGGCGAGTGGGGCGCCGAGATCGACCCAGAGCGATAGCCCCCCTTCGGGCGACTGCACCGTCCATTCTGGAACCGCAGCCGCCAGCGTCTCTTCGGCCAAGCTCGCTCGCTTCATCAACGTTGCCTGGCGCACCTGAGCGACCTCGTCGAAGCTCGCAAGGACTCCGGCTGCGATCACCTGTGACGGGATCGAGCTGCCGAGATCGGCCGAAAGTCGGGCTCGAACGAGGCGCTCCATCACCGAGGTTTCAGCGCGCATCCAACCAATCCGGAGCCCACCCCAGCCAAGCTTTGAGATGCTGCCGATGGCGATCACGGTGGCCACACGAGTACGGGCGGCAATCGGCGACGGTTGCGAGCCGTCATAGCGCAAGTCGGCCAGCACCATGTCCTCGACCACGGTGAGATCGAGCTCATCGCACACACGGGCCAACGCTCGAAACTCCCAATCCTCAGCCACGAGACCCGTTGGGTTGTGCACCGATGTCTGCAGGTAGGCGAACCGGATGTTGTGTCCAGAGACAAGCTTTCGCAACGCAGGGATGTCGATACCCCCCGAGGTGCGAGGCAAACCAACCGCTTCGAGGCCCTTGCTCGACAGCAGGTCGATCATTCCTGGATAGGTCGGTTCATCTACGAGGATCAAGTCGTCACGATCGCTCAGCAACGAGAACGCAAGCGAGAGCCCATGTTGGGCACCGTTTGTGATCAGCACCTCTTCGATGGTGCTCGGCAAGCCACCAATCGTGAGCCGCTCAGCGACGGCATCTCGAAGCGCAGGCAGGCCTTCCGGCGTGTAGCCATGGCGCGGGCCCGCCTTCAGCATCCCCTCGAGATCGACATCAATCGCGGGCAAGGCGTCGCCGTCGGCTGGCGTCGATGCGGCCAGATCAATCGCACCAGATCCGTCAGCCGACGTGCCCTTGAGCAACCCGGGCAGAATCGTGGCTCCTGGCATCTCGACCCTCGGGGCTCCAACAACCCGAGTCCCGCTCCCCTGCCGCGATTCCAGGATGCCTCTGGCCTTGAGGTCGTTGAGTGCCGTGGTGACCGTCGACCGGCTCACCGCCAACGAACGAGCAAGTCCTCGTTCCGCGGGGAGGGTTGCCGTCGCTGGCAGTACTCCGCTCTCGGCCGCCCGGGCGATGGCATCAGCAAGTCGCTGATGGAGGGGGCCTACGCCAAGCGATGACCAATCACCGAGCATGTTGATCAATGCGTTGGTGCCGATCCGATCTGCCACCCCCTCAAGTAAACACCTCATGTCGGGATCGTGAAGAGCCAATTTCCAAGAGTTGGCCCGTGACCGGCACCCGAACGCCTCTCACGCTCTGTGGTCATGACGACGACGCAGGTGCCTTCCCCACTCGTTCTGCCGAACGACGATCGCTTTCTGCCGTCGATCATTCGTGAGTTTCTGAAAGATGGCCGCCGACCTGACCTCATCTCGCTTGCTGGTGGACTTCCGGCGAACGACTGCATCCCGGTCGAGCACATCAGTGCTGCGCTCGAGCGCGTGATCACTCGCAAGGGGGCGTGCGCTTTTCAGTACGGTGAGTCGGCCGGCGAGCCTGACCTTCTCAACGTGCTGGCCGGTCAACTCGGTGTCAGCGAGTCACAAGTATTGGTGACAAGCGGATCACAACAAGCGCTGAGTCTCTGCCTCGCTGTGCTCGATCCGGGCCCGTCATCGTCCCATCCGGCGACTGCAGCCATCGAAGACCCCGGCTATGTGGGCGCTCTGCAGCTCTTACGGGCTCACCGCTACGAACCGCTGCCGATACCGGTCGACCGCGACGGGTTGCGAGTCGACGTTCTTGCAACGCATCTCGAGGCTGGCAAACGGATCACGGCGTGCTACGTCAACCCCAACTTTCAGAACCCGACTGGTACCGTGCTGAGCCAAACTCGCGGCGATCTGCTGGTTGACCTCGCGGAAAAGTTCGAGTTCGCCGTCATCGCAGATGATCCTTACCGTCAGCTCTGTTTCGACCCAGCGACCAAGCCCATCGAACTGCGGGACTCACCGAACGTGATCAGACTCGGCTCATTCTCAAAGACCCTGGCCCCTGGCCTTCGGGTCGGCTGGATGGAAGCCGCTCCCGACATTCTGATCAAAGCCGAGCGGGCCAAACAGGCTGCTGACCTCCACACGAACACGCTGTCCCAGTTCACCGCAGCAGATCTCTTGGCTGACGATCGATGGTGGACGACGCATCTCGACTCGTTGCGGGATCGGTACCGGGATCGCCGCGATGCGCTGGTTGGAGCCCTCGCGGCCGAACTCCCCGAGGCTGACGTCACCAGCCCACAAGGCGGGTTCTTCTGTTGGCTTCCGTTGCCGTTCCAAGCGAACGGGCAGGTGACAGACAGTTCCGAGCTGTTGACACGCACGCTCACCGGCGTTGCTTCAGCACCGGTCGGGTTCGTTCCCGGCTCTGCGTTCTCGGCGTCGAAACGCCACAGCGAGTACGTGCGGCTGAGCTACTCAAACGCCGATCCTTCGACCTTCGGCGAAGCGATCGCTCGCCTCGCCGCTGCCATCTGAGCGACGGACGTCAGCCGAACAAGCCAGTTTGCCCGAGTTGGATCTCGGCATCTGAGGCAGCCTGGCGCTCGGGTGCAACTTCGTTTGTCAGCGTCGCTTCTTCGATGTGATCAAGCCGGAAGGTCCGGTGGTCGTCTCGCATTCGGCACCAGGCGACGACATGCCATGCACGATCGCGACTGACGAGCCCTATCGGTTCGATGTCACGCTCGCTGATCGTGCCGTCATCGCGACGGTAGCGAATGGTGACGACACCGTGGGTTCCAACGGCGTCCTGCAGCACGGATGAAGGCGACAGCGCGTTTGCCGATTGGATGTCGTGCACTTGCACACTGAGGCGCCGAGCCGAGGCTGCGTCGACAGCCGACATTGCCCCAAGAACCTTCCGCCGAGCCGTCAGATTTGCTTCGGCGAAGCGGCCACCAGTGTTTCGGGCGAGGGCAACAACCACAGCGCTGGCCTCGCCTGCGCTCAGGTGGACCGGCGGCAGCGTGTGGTGCAGGTCAATGGCGTAGCCGCCTTGCCGGCCAGCCGGCGCCACAATCGGAACGCCTGCTTCTCGAAGCGACGACAGATCACGCTCGATTGTTCGCGGCGTCACACCGAACTCAGCTGCGAGCTCTCGACTCGTCAAGTGATCCGGAGCTGCCACACGGAGAGCTTCCATCACGGCTTGAAGTCGGTCGGAGCGATTCACACCAACAGTCTGGCTGCTCAGACCACACTTCGGCGAGACGAAGCACTCAGGCGCTGTGTTGTGAGCCTGGTCCCGGTCGCTCGAGCACTGGGCGTTGCGACCTCTTGGCCAACGGCAACGTGACAATCACCGTGCCACCTCGACCGGCCACAATCTCGACGGAACCCCCGTGGGCTTGCACCAAGGTATGCGTGATCGCCAACCCGAGACCCGCCCCACCGTGGGACGATCGGGCAGCATCTGCCTGGCTGAAACGATCGAAGGCGCGAGGAACGAAGTCGTCATCGAAGCCCGGACCGTCGTCTGTCACGGTGACCACGGCATTTCCGTCGACACAGGCAAGATCAACCCGCACCGTTGTTGCGGCAAAGCGCGTGGCGTTGTCGAGCAGATTGCGCAGAACTCGGCCGAGGGCCGTGTCATCACCCGAGATCATGACCTGGCTGTCCATCCCGGCCCTGATCTCGACGTTTCGATCAAGGGCAGATGGCGCAACGGCCTCAAGTGCTTCATCGATCAACTCGGCGAGATCGAGATCCTCGCGTGAGAGTTCGAGGCTCCCGCTGTCGGCTCGAGCCAACAGAAAGAGATCTTCGACGAGACGTTCAAGGGCAACAACGTTTCGCCGCATTGAGGTGACCTGAGCTGGGCCTTCAACAAGACCGTCTTCGAGCGCGTCGACAGACACCAGCAGCGCGGCCAGGGGCGTACGCAGATCGTGACTCAAGGCAGATACGACCGACCGGCGCTCGTCCTCGGCTGCTGAACGCTCCGCCTCGGCCCGGGCCAATGTTCGCCCCAGCGCGTCGACCTGGGCAGCCAGGCCGCCCACCTCGTCGTTGCGGTCGATATCAGTTCGGGCTCCGCGCTCGCCTTCAGCGATCCGAGTAACCGTGACGGCAACTCGGTCGAGATCTCGGGCCAACGGTCGAGCCACCCGCCACCCGACAATGATCGAGGCGATCCCGGTAAACGCCGCAACCGAGAGGACAAACCCGATGTCGTGGCCAGACAGCGTCATGGCGCCACTGCCGATCAAGCTGCCGACGATCGCCAAAATCGGTCCGATAAGGGCGACGACCGGAACCGCCTGACGCAGGCTCAGTCGCCGAAGTATGAGAGGTCCGGCAATGGCGGCGCCAAGCGAGATGATGCCGACAAGAACGATGAACAGTGTCATCGATTGTTCGTCGTCCATCATGTCGGCAGCAAAGGGCATCATCAGCATCACACGTCAAATCGATAGCCGACGCCGTACACGGTGACAACGTGCCTCGGATTGGCTGGATCATCTTCGAGCTTGCGTCGCAGGCGTCGCACGTGGACGGTCACGGTGCCCGGGTCTTGCCAATCCGGGCTCGACCCCCACACGTCGCGAAGCAGATCAGCGCGGCTCAGGACTTCCCCGGGGGTCGTGGCCAGCCGAACGAGCAGATCGAACTCCTTCGGTGGCAGCTCAATGTCTTGGCCGTCGCGGCTCAGTCGACGGCCGGCGATGTCGATCTCGAGTCCGGCGACCGACAGGGTTTGCGGTCCCGTTGCCTTGGCCCGTCGCAGGACAGCACGCACACGGGCGGCAACTTCCCGGGGTGATGCGGGCTTTGCGAGATAGTCGTCGGCCCCGAGTTCGAGACCGGCAACGCGCTCTGATTCGCGTCCCTTGGCGCTCAAGACGATCACGGGAACGTTGTCGCCAGACTCTCGGAGCTTTCGCAACACGCTCAATCCGTCGACGCCGGGAATCATCAGGTCGAGGACGATGAGGTCAGCTCGTTGATTCGCGAGCTGAGCCAACGCTTCGTTCCCGTCAGCGGCAGTTCGCACCGAATAGCCGTCTCGTTCTAGGTACGTCGCAACGATTTCGCGCACCTGCGGCTCATCATCAACCACCAGCACATCCGTCTGTTTGGCAGCGGCGGAGCCGTTGTTGGTCTCGGTTGTCACGAGTGGATCCTCATCGGAGTCGACGACAGTCTGGGGTGAGGGCATGGTGCCTGTAACCAACAAGAGCACGCAGAACGTCCCACCGTCATGAGTCGCCGGTCCTTGTTCACAAGTTCTTCAGATGGGATCGGAGGAGCGGCCAAACAACATCTCGCGAGTCGAGACACACGTCTCGCCCCTCAAACCAGGCGTTGAGATCGTTCAATTTCACCCGGTCGGTTGCGACGACTTCGCCGTCGGGGCACTCCGGTTCTTGGTCGGTTCGAGCGAGGTAGACACGCCCGAGAACCGCACCGTCTTCCCCAGCGAACGCCATCGGGCCAACCGGTTCGAGCGCAACGTCGAAAAGACCTGCCTCCTCCGCGAGCTCGCGGCGGGCCGCATCGTCCCACGCTTCACCCGGATCGCACACGCCGCCAAAGGTCACATCCCACCAGCCGGGGTAGACGTCTTTCCAATCGGCTCGCTTGTGCACGACGATCTCGTCTCGGCTCGTGATGACCGCAACGTAGGTGCAGCGATGGCGAAGCAACGCAGCTCGCATCTCCGCCCGGGTGACAATGCGCAGCACGCGACCGTCGACGTCCACTTCTTCGACGAGTTCGTCCCCTGCGTTCTTCAACGGAGCGATCTGCGGGTCACGCTCGTTCAGCCGCCCAGCGCTTCGCGCATCTCATCGAGCTCCGCATCGTTGTCGAGCAACATGCGGGCCTGCATCGACTGGCGGGGCCGATTCCAGGTGAGTGCACCCGTCGGTCGTCCCTGGCCGTCGATGTAGAGCTGGACGAATCGCTGCTCGGCGAGTGAGCCCTGCACGATCTCGACGTTGTCTGATGGCACTCCAGACAACTGAATCTTGCGGTCGTACTGGTCAGACCAGAAGGAAGGAATCGGAGCGAAGGGTTCGACCGGGTCACCCGTCCATGCGGCGAGCAAACGCTTCGCCCCGAAGCTCCCCTGCTCGACTGCGTTGTCCCACTGCTCAGAGCGGATGAGTCCGTAGCGGGGATGATCCCATCGGGCGACGTCTCCGACCGCGACCGCGTTTGGGGCTGCGAGACAGGTGGCATCGCACACGACACCGTTGTCGATCGCAAGCCCTGAATCGTCGGCCCATTCGGTATTCGGAATGACACCGATGCCGACAACGACGACGTCAGCATCGATCACCGTGCCGTCGGCGAGTTCGACCCCGCTGATGCGCTGCTCTCCGACGAGTCGTTGAACGCCAACACCGAGCCGAACGTCGACACCATGGCCCCGGTGTAGATCAACGATCGCCATGCCCGCATCTCGATCGAGCACTCGTTGCAGCGGTGCTTCCTCGGCTTCGACCAACGTGACAGCAAGGCCAGCTTCTCGGGCTGTGGCGGCAACTTCGGCGCCGATGAATCCGGCGCCGATCACCACAACACGGGCCGGGCCAGCCTCAAACTCAGCGCGGAGCCGATCTGCATCGTCGACGGTTCGTAACTCGAAAACACCATCGAGGTCAACCCCGGGCAATCTCCGGGCCCGAGCACCGGTCGCGATGATGAGGCCGTCGTAGCTGACCTCGACTGTGGCAGCGTCCGCAAGGCTTGTCACCTGCAGCGTCTGGTTGCCAACGTCGAGACCCGACACTCGCCGACCAAGCTGAAGATCGACGTTCAGCTCGGCGGGGTCCGCCATCGACCGAAGCCGGAGCGAGTCGTAGTCGGCCTCACCAGCGAGATACTTCTTTGACAACGGCGGTCGGTTGTACGGCGCGTGGGCTTCGTCGCCGATGAGTTCGATGACGCCTTCGAAACCTTGGCGACGAAGGGTTTGGGCCGCCTGGGCGCCAGCCAGCGATGCACCGGCCACGACGATTCGGCGATCGCTCACCGAGCGTCAGTCTTCAAGGGTGATGGCCTGCTTGGGGCAGCGCTCAGCGGCTTCCCGCACCTTGTCATGGAGTTCAGCCCCGGGGTTCTCGTTCAGGACGTAGAGGAAGTCATCGTCGCGGACCTCGAAAACCTCGGGCGCCGCCGCCATGCAGATCGCATTGCTCTCACACAGGTCAAAATCAACTGTCACCTTCATGGCAAGCATCCTTTCACAACTCGCGGTATCAGACCGCCACGCGCCGGTCACAGTCGGCAAAATATCTCAGAATCGGGTGTATCCGCCGTCAAGGATGACCTCGTCGCCGGTATGAAACGCCTGGGTCGGGTCGGCGAGAAAGGCGCCGACAGCCCGGAAATCGTCTGGTGTGCCCCAGCGCCGAATCGGTGTTCGCTTCGTCGTGTTGGACAGGAACTTGTCGTTCTCGCGGCCGGCCTCGGTCATCTCGGTCTCGGTCCAGCCCGGAATCACCGAATTGGCCCGAATGCCGTACCGTGCGAACTCAACGGCGAGGCCACGCACCATCGCCAACATCGCTGCCTTTGAGGCCGCGTAGGGCTGGGCACCCGGTGCACCATGGATAGCTGACGTGGATGAGACCCCGACGAGGGATCCGCCTTCTCCGCGTTCGACCATGTGGCGGGCTGCCTCACGAAACGTGAAGAATGCACCGTCGAGGTTCACGGCAAGGCAATCGCGCCAGGTCTGGGCTGTCTGTTCGAGAAACGGTCCGCCGCCGCTGACGCCCGCATTGGCAAACGCTGCATCAACCCGGCCGAAACGTTCGACCGCAGCAGCCATCGAGGTCACCACCTGCTCCTCGTCGCTCACATCGACGCGAGCTGCCAGCACCTCGGCGCCGAGGTCACGCAACTTGGCTTCGGCGTTGTCGAGCTTGGTCGTGTTGGTCCCCCAGATAACAACGGAGGCCCCGGCCATGGCGCAGCCTTCAGCCATGCCCAATCCGATACCGCCGTTGCCGCCGGTCACCAACACCACTCGTCCCTGTAGGTCGATCATCGACCCAGCATGGCACCTGATCTCGCGTCGGGGCGAAGCAGGATCAGCTACAAGTACTCGGCGGCGAGCTCCAGCACTTCTTCCTGGTCGAAGAAGCCGCTCCATCCGATGATCGGGTTGCCGCTTGGGTCGACCAAGATTGCTGTGGGTTGACCGCGCACGCCGTAGTAGGCCCACGAGGCGAAGGACTCATCCCAGATCATGGTGAACGAAGTTGTTCCGGTGCTTCCTTGGAACTCTTGGGCGAACTCAAAGGAGTCCTGAGCGCCCATGCCAACGACTCGCACTTCATCTGCGTGGTCTCGAGCAAACTGCTCGACAGCGGGACCTTCCCGCCGGCAGGTCGCTCAATGCGGGGCGAAGAACCACAACAGGACCGCAGTGTCGCCGCCTGAGAGCTCTTCGGAAAGGTTGAGCGTCGCCCCGTCGCTGATCGACAACACGTTCACGTCGGGGAACAGATTTTCCGTCGAGGCGCCAGCGTCAGCAGCTGCATCGCTGGAGGCGTCGTCGTTGGAAGCACCGTCGTTGGAAGCACCGTCGTTGGCATCACCGTCGGACGATGCCGAAATCGCTTCAGAACTGGAGCCAGCAGCCGATGTATCGGGTGAATCGGAAGAGGAGCCGCAGGCCGCGGCACCCAGCGTCAGGCCGAGCAAGAGCGCCGCAGAGCGCGCCAAAAGGCGCGGACGCGGAGCAGGCCTGACACTGGATACGTCGGCGTGCAGAGCCTCGGAAGGCAAAACGGGGGTTCTGTGCACGAACGCATCAAACCAAGATCACCGAGACGTCATTCCCGCTTTGGGTCCTCAATGCTGTGAACAAGTGCTGAACGGAGGAACAGGATCCCCACTCCGCTGGTTGCTTGAGTCACAGTGGTAGAGATCTTGCTGCCATCCTCAGCCTCGCCGACAAGAAGACCACACGATGACCATCACGAACTCACAAACAAAAAATGACGCAGCGGCCGACAAACCAGCGTCAGCCGGCGACGAAGTGAGCGCGACCAAAGCGGCGCTCGCTGGAGTCATCGCGGGCGGCGCCGCCCTCGCCGCAGGCGAGTTCGCAGCCGCCGTCGCCAACGGTCGGCCGGGTCCGGTCACGGCGGTCGCCAACCGAGTCGTCGACAAGGCTCCCGTCGCCGTCGTCAACTTCGGCAAAGACGTGTTCGGCCTTGCCGACAAAGAAGCTCTCATCATCGGCACCCTCATCATCAGCCTGCTGCTTGCGGCTGCGTTCGGCATCGCTTCTCGGCGACGCTTCTCCGTCGGAGCACTCGGGATCGCCGCTTTCGGTCTCGTCGGTTTCTGGGCCATGGCGGTCGACGCTCGCAACGGAGCGTTCGCAGGGTTCCTGATCGCAGCAATCGCCGTGGTTGCGGGTGTCGGCGTGCTCGCCACCCTGCTTCGAGCCACACAAGGCCCCGTCCTACAAGATGTGATCGCCAAGGCGCAGGCCGAATCTGAAGGGCGAGAGTTCACCCCAACAGCAACCGAGCCCTCACTCAGCCGACGCACGTTCATCAGCTGGTCAGGTGGGCTGGCTGCGCTCGCTGCCTTCGGCGCTGTGGCGGCAAACAACCTTCGTGGCCGGTTCTCGGTAAACGAGGCCCGAGCGCAAGTCGCTGGTGGGTCGATTCAGATTCCTGAAGAGATCAACAACATGGTCACGAGTGCGAATGCTCACCCTGTCGCCAACGTCGCCAACATCAGCCCAGTCGTCGTGCCAAACGACGAGTTCTACCGCATCGATACTGCGCTGCTCGTCCCCCAGGTCGACCCGACCGACTGGACCGTCACCATCGACGGCATGGTCGACACACCGCTCACCTTCACCTATCAAGACCTTCTGGACCGGGCGACGATGACGGCGCCGGTGACCCTCTCGTGTGTCTCAAACGAGATTGGCGGCAACCTCGTCGGCAATGCGGTGTGGCAGGGCGTGCCGCTCAGCGAACTCCTCGAGGAAGCAGGAGTCAACCCGGCAGCAACGCAAATCAGCAGTCGTTCTGTCGACGGCTGGACCTGTGGCTTCCCCACCGACCTCGCCTTTGACGGCCGAACTGCGATGGTGGCTATTGCCATGAACGGCGAGCCGCTTCCGGTCGAGCACGGCTTTCCGGCCCGCCTTGTTGTCAGTGGACTCTACGGATACGTCTCTGCCACCAAGTGGCTCGATTCGATCACCCTCACCACACTCGAAGACTTCAACGGCTACTGGATTCCCCGAGGCTGGTCCAAGGAAGGCCCAGTCAAGACGCAGTCACGCATCGACACCCCCCGGCGTGGACAAGCGGTGGCAGCCGGAACCACACCGATTGCCGGTGTGGCCTGGGCTCCGAACCGCGGCATCGAGCGGGTCGAGGTGCAGATCGACGGTGGCGAATGGCAAGAGGCTGAGCTCGGCGAAGCCCTCGGCATCCACGCCTGGCGCCAATGGAGCTTGAACTGGGAAGCCACTCCCGGCGATCACATCGTCAGCGTGCGAGCGACCGATGGTGATGGGGTCACGCAGACCGAGCAGCGCACGGCGCCTGCACCAAACGGTGCAAGCGGCTGGCACACGATCAACATTCGTGTCTAGCGACACTCGTGGCTCGCTTGATCTTCAATCGTGTCTGACGAGACGTTGCAGTCGCGGCTCGCTCGGCGGAAGCGCCTTACGGCATGTACGGCAACGGGTCGACGGCCACGCCGTTGACTCGAATCTCAAAATGCAGATGTGGTCCGGTCGACCAACCAGTCGATCCCACGAAGCCGATGATGTCGCCCCGGTTGACTTCGTCTCCGACCGATACTGCGATGCTCGACTGGTGGGCGTACAACGAGGTGATCCCCTCGCCGTGTGAAATGACCACGGTGTTGCCGTAGCCACCCTGCCAGCCGGCCGCAATCACGGTTCCGCTCTTGGCGGCCGCAATCGGCGTACCCGAACCAGCGCCAAGATCGATGCCGCTGTGCAGCCGTCTGGTGCCGAAGATTGGGTGCACGCGGTACCCGAAGCTGCTGCTGACCGAAGCGTTGATTGGCCACTGGAAGCCCGACACCGAAGGGGTGCCGGGGGCGGGAGCCGCCGTCGACGTCGGCACAACAGGATTGTTCTTTGCCTGCTCGGCCCGAATGATCTCGGTGAGGCGGGCATCCTCGGCCTCAAATTCGGCGACTTCGGCCTCCCAAACCGCGACCCGCGCCGCCATCTCGGCCTTCAACTCTTCCTGAACGCCCTTCTCGACTTCCCACGTGGCGAGATTCTCCTCGAGTTCCAACTCGAGGGCCTCGGCTTCGAGCACCGCCTCGGCGGCAAGCGATTCAGCGACTTGGCGATCTTCGCGAACGATCCGGAGCTCTTCGAGCAGGTCGCTCGTGTCGGCGTTGGCCTCTTCGAGCATCGAGGTCTGCCGGATGGCCTGGGTGAGGTCGTCTGAGCTAAAGAAGGTCGCGGCACCGCGGTCGCTGTTGAGGAACCCGGCAACGGCTCGATTGGCAAGTCCGGCTTCGAGCTCGGCCTGCTCGGCATCAGCGGCGAAAATGGCTTCTTCGGCTGCGATCGCTGTTTCTCTCGACAGCTCGAGCTGACGAGATGATTCGTCGACCTCGGCTTGCTGGGCGTTGACGATGTCGGTGATGTCGCGAAGTGCTGTGGCCACAGCCGCGTCGTCGGCCTGTGCGATGTCGAGCTCACGGGCAGCTTCGGCCTTCTCGGCCCGCACACGATTGCGCTCTTCTCGAGCTTGTTCTTCGGTGTCCTGAGCAGATGCGGAGAACGGCGTCGTTGCTGCAAACAGCAGGGCAGCGAGGGCCACCGCGACCCGGGCCACGACGCGCCGGTTCCGGCGAGTTGGGTCAGGGCGAGAGCGTGCGAGGTGGTCGCGCTCCTGCATCCGATCTGGACTCCACACGGCTGAAGACTGTAACCCAAACGACACCAAACCCTCAGGTCGGGGGCCGTCACTGCGAACATTCGCCCAATCCCGCTGACGACACACCATGCGCTGTGGATAACGTGGTTCACCATGCATCCGTTTCTCGTTGCGAGCGAACCGATCGCGGCTGCTGTCGGGGCTGAAATCGTCGAGTGCGACGACATGGCTCCGGGTGACCTGCCCCTCGTGTTCGACCATGAGATCGTTGGCGGTCTGCGGCTCGGCGGTCTCCACGGAGCGCTTGACCGACTCGTCGATCAGGTCGAACGAGAAGTCGGCGACGCGGTCACAACGCTTGATCGCGCCGGGAAGCAACGGGTCGTGCATCGACTCGACCAGCTCGGCGCCTTTACGCTGCGCAAGGCGGTCGAAGACGTTGCCAATCGTCTCGAGATCTCCCGCTTCACCGTCTACAACTACCTCAACGCACAGCACGCCTGACACAGGGTCTGTCAGGGCGCAGTTTGGCGGGGCGGCCGCGGCACACTGTTTGTTTCAAAGTGCCCGCATCAATCTCACTTTTCACGGAGATCCAACATGGCCGACGCCCGCGAAGAACTCGACTGGCAAACCTACGGAAACGCGATCAGAGAACTCGCCGGCATGATCGCTGACGACGACTATCGGCCGGACATGATCTTGGCCATCGCCCGTGGTGGTCTCTTTGCAGCCGGCTCACTTGGCTACGCGCTCTCTGTGAAGAACCTCTACGTCATGAACCTCGAGTTTTATTCAGGCGTCGACGAGCGTCTCGACGTGCCGATCATGCTCCCGCCGTATCTCGACAAGCTCGATCTCACCGGAGCCAAAGTGCTCGTCGCAGACGATGTCGCCGACACCGGACACACCCTCAAGACCGTCCACGAGTTCTGTCAGGACGTTGTTGCGGAGTCGCGCACGGCCGTGCTGTATGAGAAGTCGCACTCGCTCGTGAAGTGCGACTACATCTGGAAACGCACAGACGCGTGGATCAACTTCCCGTGGTCGAGCGAACCTCCTCTCGCTGGTCCGGCCGATGGTGGGCCCACCGTTCTTGATGCGTAAGCGTTTGATGCCCAGCAGCGGTGTACCGGACCGCGATGTCTGCGGTTGCGGCACACCCGCATAAGCGGAGCTCTACGAGATCGACCTCGGAAGGGCGCGGCGCAAGATCATGGGCCGTCGCTGCACCGGCGACGAGGTGACGATGTTGGTCACCGAGTCTGAGACAACCCACATGTCGTTCAGCAACTCTTCGAGATGAGCGGTCGTTTGCACCACGGCACGAACCACGTGTGACTCAGATCCGGTGACACGATCGGCTTCGATCACTTCGGGCATGTCATGGAGCAACTCGTCGAGGTTCTCGCCCCGACCACCGTTGGTGTTGAGGTTGATGATGCACTGGATCGGGAACCCGAGCGTTGCGTAGTCGATCTCGGCCCGATAGCCGGCGATGATCCCCCGCTGTTCGAGCCGACGGACACGATCGGCAGCAGCAGGAGAACTCAACCCGACGAGGTCCCCGAGCTCGCGATAGCTCAGCCGAGCGTTGTCTCCCAATGCTTCAAGAAGGTGGAGATCGATGTCATCTAATTCCAGGGCCATTCGACCCATTCTGCATTATTTTGAAAGCTGTTGTGTCTGTTTGGTCTGAAATCGAAGCCATTGTTGCGTCATCGTCCCCCACAACCAGCGAATCTCAAGTGTCGACTTCTTTAGGGTGAGCAACATGATCACGAGATTTGCTTCACGCCCAACCAACACCGACCCCGACGCCAACCCCGACGGTGCGCTTCTCGAACTCCTCGATGCGTGGACGACGAGCGACGATCTTCGACGTCGTGATGCGGAGCTGTCGGAACGATTCGTCGCACGCGAACGGCTCGACTCAGCGCGGCTCACTGCAGCCCGCGTTCGATCGGCTGCGTAGTTCAGCTCGGCGCCAAACGTTACAAGCCTGCTACAGGTGAATTAACCCACGCTGCGAAGGCGACAGATCGCCTGAAATCGGCCATCATGCATCTGTTCATTCATGGCGGCATGAACATGGCGATTTGAGAGCGGGCAAAGTGACAATAACGCAATCGGACGTTCGGGATTCCTCCGAACTCCCAGAGCTCCGGGGCGGAGAGCTCGTAGCTATTACTGCGCTGTGGTTTTTTGGGTTGAGCGCGGTCGTCGGGTTCGACCCGACCACGTGGTTGCCAGCTGCGGCGATGTTGGCTGGCCTCAGCGCCTCGCTCACCGTCTCACTGCCACTGTCACCATGGGCCACCAATGTTCCCCGCACCGCAACCGCTCGCCGTGTGACAGAAGCATCGTTCGTTTCGACTGCGCTTGCTTCGATCCCGCTCCTGATCGTCGCTGCTCCCGTTCACCCAGCCATCGTCGTCGGCCTCGGACTCACCGCCTGGATCATCGTCGCCGTTTCGACCTTCATGTCACCGATTCGCCTCGCTGCTCCGGAGCGCCGCCCATCGGTGGTGGCTGACCGACGCCGCAAGACTCGCCTCGAACGAGCCCTCAAGCGGTTGATGGACGTGGTCGGCTCTTTGGCACTGCTGCTTGCAACGTCGCCGATCCTGATCGTCGCTGCCGCTCTCATTCGCAAGCAGGACGGGGGGCCGGTCTTCTTTCGCCAAGAGCGGATGGCTCAACACTCCGGCACCTTTCGCATCTACAAGTTCCGTTCGATGGTGATCGACGCCGAAGCACTCAAGGATGATCTTCGGGCCCAGAACGAACGGACTGGCCCACTCTTCAAACTCTCCGAAGACCCCCGAGTGACACCCATCGGCAGAGCTCTTCGCGCCCTGTCGATCGACGAACTGCCTCAGCTGATCAACGTGCTCAAGGGTGAGATGAGCCTGGTTGGTCCACGCCCGGCGCTTGTCGACGAGGCGTTCTCATTTGACGAAGAACTCGCTATCGACCGTGCAGCCGTGCGCCCCGGAATCACCGGTCTTTGGCAGGCCGAGGCCCGCAACGATCCCGACTTCGGCCGCTATCGCTCACTCGACCTCGACTACGTTCGCAACTGGTCGCTCGGTCTCGACATGCGGATCCTGATGGCGACGGTGGCAGAAATTCTCACCGACATCGTGGCCGTTCCGCTTCGAGCACTTGGCCTTCGCAATCTGATCGGTGGCGACACCATCGATCACCACCATGACAGCGATGTGGTGATTGACCTTCGCGAAGCGAGCAACGATCGCGAGCCGGAGGCGATCGATCTCACCGTGGTCGACGAGGCAACCGCCGATTAGGGCAACACCGCCTGAAACCTGATGCGATCGCCAACCCGACTGGCGATCAGGCCCATGGTGAGTAGGGAACTTCGTTAATCAGTCGCTTGCTTGATCAGCCGCTTGCTTGATCGGGCATTGCGCGATCGGACATTGCGCGATCGGGCATTGCCCGATCGAAGCGTGCGAGCGCAGCACCGAGTGCGATGCCGCCAAGTGATCCGAGAATCACCAACCACAGGCCCCAACCCGCTGAGGCATCAGCGAAACTAGAGTCGGTGATCTGTGCGTCGAGATTGGTCATCTCGTACAGACCCAGCAAGGCCGCGGCGGCAAACCCGCCCACGCCGCTGAAACGGGCCAACCGGTTGCCCTTTGCGACACCGACGGCCATCGCTCCCCCGGCGGCCATGGCCAAGATCAGCGAGAGCGAGCCGGAAAGATCGATGCCGGAGACCGAGACGTCTCCGACGGAGGTGCTCAGCAGGGCCCACGGGCCCATGCTGCCAATGATGACGGCAAGCGCAGGCGCAGCGACCGCTGCGAGCCACCGGTTCTTTTCGTCCGCAAACGCAGCCAACGGCGTCGCGAGCGGATCGGCGGCCCCGCCGGAGCGGAACTGATCGGTCCAGCCGGATCCGTCGTAGTAGCGCTCATCGTTTGACGATCCCGACACGGGATACCAGCCGGCCGGAATGTCGTCCACAAACACCGTGGCTTCAGGCGCGGTGTCATCGACCAGATCATCAGCGGTAACGTCGGCGACGGGCGCTTGCTTCGCGAGCATCTCATCGAGATCGAACTCGATCTCGTTGACCGCAGCCTCATGTGGCACTGCGGCTGATGGAACTGATGCGGCGTTGGACGACTCGCCTGGCTCGGTCAGGTCGATGACCAGCCCATCATGATCGCTCGTGAGATCGATCAGCGGAGACGGGTCAGGGTCGATCGGCGTCGCGTCTTGTCGTGAGGTGTCATCTACTGCAGTTGCAGACGCTGGAGCCCGGTTCTGGTCAGCCACCCGCAACTGTGTCTCGATCTGGTCGATGGCCTCCTCTTGCGTGACGATCACAAGGTCGTGTTCGAGCGCAAAGGCCATTTCACGGCTGTCGCCGATGATCTCATTGACCACGATCGCGAAAACGTCAGCAGAAAGCACCCGGGTGAGTGACCCTCCGGCCCGGTCGACCACTGCGGCAAGGGCAGATGAATCACCAAGCTCTGGTGATACCCAAAGCCGCTGGTGCGCGAGGAGTTGCGAAGATGCCGCGGCTACCCCGTCATACGCATCGCTTCGACCGCCCACGGCACCGATGGTAACGAAACTCAGCCCTGTGGCCTATGCGGCGTATTGCCTGGTGGATTTTTGGCCACATTCGAGACGTTTTGCCTCTGCGCACGGTCTGGGTTTGAATCAGAGTCACATCACGACGCCATACAGAGGTAGCAATGACGCAGATCAACGACGTAACGCAACTCGAGATCGATGGTGATGTTGCGGTCATCACGCTCGATTCGCCGCCCGTCAACGCCCTGAGCCACAACGTGCGAGATGGCATCTACGACGGCTTCACCGCCGCATTTGCATCTGACGCCACCGCGATCGTGTTGATCTGCGCCGGCCGCACGTTCATTGCTGGCGCCGATATCAGCGAGTTCGGCGGCGAGCGCAAGGGGAAGGACCTCGGCCAAGTCCAAGCGCTGATGGAGAGTTCAGACGTGCCAGTCGTGGCCGCCATTCACGGCACCGCCCTCGGCGGCGGCCTCGAAGTGGCACTGTGCGCCCACTATCGAATTGCGGTGCCAAGCGCCAAGTGCGGCCTGCCTGAGGTCCACCTCGGTCTCTTGCCCGGCGCCGGCGGTACCCAACGACTCCCCCGAATCGTCGGACCGCAAAAGGCCTTGGAGTTCATGACATCTGGCGTGCACGTCCCCGCCCCAGACTGCCTCGAGATGGGTCTCGTCGATGAGCTGGCCGCCGAAGGCAGCCTGCTCGACGACGCAAAGGCGATGGCCCGTCGCCTCGTCGCCGAAGGCAAACCGCTGAAGAAGATCAGCGACTCCGACGACAAGGTGGCGCCGGCCCGAGACACCCCCGAGATTTTCGACGAGTTCCGAGCGTCAAAGGCGGCTCGCAAGTTCCGCGGCTTCAAGGCACCCGAGAACATCATCCAGTGCGTCGAGGCCGCCGTGAATCTGCCGTTCGCTGACGGCATCGCGAAGGAGAGGGAGCTCTTCACCGAACTCGTCACGAGCCCAGAGTCAGCAGCTCAGCGCTATGTCTTCTTCGCCGAGCGGCAGGTGTGGAAGGTGCCAGACGTTCCCCGAGACACCGCCGAGATCCCGGTCGAGAAGGTCGGGATCATCGGTGCAGGAACCATGGGTGGCGGCATCGCCATGAACTTTGCCAACGCCGGCATCGCCGTCACGATCGTCGAGACCAATCAAGAAGCGCTCGATCGAGGCCTCGGCGTGGTGCGGACCAACTACGAGCGCAGCGCTCGAAACGGCCGCTTCTCGATGGATGAGGTCGAACGACGGATGGCGCTGATCAGCGGCTCGCTCGAACTCGAATCGCTGGCTGAGGTCGACATGGTGATCGAAGCGGTGTTCGAGAACATGGACATCAAGAAGGAGATCTTCGGGAAGCTCGACGAGATCTGCAAACCGGGAGCGGTGCTGGCCACCAATACCAGCGCACTGAACATCGATGAGATTGCCTCGGCTACCACCCGCCCCGAGTCGGTCATCGGCATGCACTTCTTCTCGCCTGCGAACGTCATGAAGTGCCTCGAAGTGGTGCGGGCCGATCACACCTCGCTCGAAGTCATCAACACGGCGATGAAGATCGGAAAGAAGATCGGAAAGATCGGTGCCCTCGTGGGCGTCTGTCCTGGTTTTGTCGGCAATCGCATGCTCTATGCCCGACGAATCGAAGCCATGGCGATGCTGGATGAGGGCGCAATGCCATGGGATGTCGACAAAGCGCTCTACGACTTTGGGTTCGCCATGGGCCCCTTCCAGATGAGCGATCTCGCCGGCCTCGACATTGGCTGGTCCAAGGAGACCTCGACCGGGTCGACCATCCGTGAGCGCCTGTGCGAACTCGATCGTCGCGGCCAAAAAAATGGCAAGGGCTACTACGACTACGACGAGAATCGAGTTGGGTCACCTTCGCCGGTCACCGAAGAGATCGTGAAAGAGTTCGCGGCAAAGGCCGGCAAGGAACCTCGCACGTTCACCCCAGAAGAGATTGTCGAACGCCTGGTACTTCCGATGATCAACGAGGGAGCCAAGATTCTCGAAGAGCACAAGGCGATGCGAGCCTCAGACATCGACATGATCTGGATCAACGGCTACAACTGGCCCGCCTATCGCGGCGGCCCGATGCACTACGGGGACCAACTCGGGCTCGATCACGTGCTCGCTCGACTCAAGGAGTTTGAGGCCGAAGCGGGCGAGAAGTGGAAGCCCGCTGCGCTTCTCGAGCAACTCGTGGCCGAGGGGAAGACCTTCGCTCAACTCGAAGCCTCCCCCATCAAGGTTCCATCGGCCTGAACGGCCGACGCTGCCATGGTCACCTCGCCCCACTTCGACGTTCGGCCCTTGTCGGCGTCGATTGGGGCTGAGCTCACCGGCATTGATCTGGCACGACCGCTGAGCGAGGCTGCCGTTCACGACATCCGAGCGACCTGGCTCGAACACCTGGTGGTGGTGTTTCGCGACCAAGACCTCACGCCAGATCAGTATTTGGCGTTTGCTCGTCGCCTCGGGGAGCCTGGCCGGTATCCATTCGTCGCCGGGATCGACAACTACCCCGAGATCATCGCTGTCGAGAAACTGCCAGACGAGCGCAACAACTTTGGCGGCATCTGGCACACCGACACGGCCTATCTCCCCGAACCGCCGGCGGCATCAATGCTGTTGGCGAAGGTCGTGCCCCCGGAAGGCGGCGATACCGAGTTCGCCAACATGTACGACGCCTACGAGCAACTGCCGTCGGCGCTGAAAGAGCAGCTGGCCCCGCTGTCGGCTCGGCAGTGCTCGGCCCTCGCCGATGTGTCGCGAACGAGATCAGATCGAGTGGCACACGAACCGTCGGCTCGCCAAGCGTTCGAGGCAACCCATCCAGTGGTGAGAACACATCCCGAAACCGGAAGGCAGAGCCTGTACGTGAACGTGGCTCACACCAGCCACTTCGAGGGCCAGACTCCCGAGGAGAGCCGACCACTGCTTGAGCAGCTGTTCGAGCATCAGCTTCGGTCCGAGTTCCGATGCCGCCTGCAATGGGAGGTTGGCACCCTGGTGATCTGGGACAACCGCTGCACGTTGCACAATCCGCTCAACGACTATCAAGGCCACCATCGACTGATGCATCGAATCACGCTCAACGGCGACAGGCCCCGGTGATCCAAGCGGCCCGCTGATCGCTGATCAGATCGGTTGACTCAGAGAGATTCGAGCTAGAGCGATTCCAAGAAACGCATGAGGGCAGCCCGGTCATCGGCTGGGGCTGTTCTGAAGGCTTCCCGTGCAGGTTCTGCCTCGCCACCGTGCCACAGGATCGCTTCGGGGATCGTGCGAGCGCGGCCGTCGTGCAGCAAGTTGAAGCGGCCCTCGTTGTCGGGCCCGCCATCATCTGCATCGAGCACGTCCGCAGTCACGCCGAGTCCCCAGAGCGGCGGCGTTCGCCACTCCGATGGCCCCGCCTCGAACTCGGTTCGTCCGTCGGCCAGATCGGGGCCCATGTCGTGGAGCAAGAGATCGGTGTAGGGGAAGATCTCTTGGCTCGTGAGTACACCGACTTCGGTTTGCCCCGTCCGCTGCGACGGAGTGTGGCACGACGCACAGCCCATGCTGTCGAACAACTCGGCGCCACGAATCACGTCTGGGTCGTCGGCGTCGCGCATGGCTGGAACACCGAGCGCGCGGTTGAAGAAGGTGACGGAGCCGAGCAGACCGTCGCTGAGCTCAGGGCGGCCTCGGGTCGCAAGGGCCTGGCATTCAGTTTGCGGATCGGTGCAGTTCTCGGCGAGATGAAAGTAGGTCGTGACGCCAATGTCGGTGTGGAACGCCACCGCTACCTGCTGCTGCACCGTCGAGACCGAAGCCTTCCAGCTGAAGCGACCCAGCAGCGTGTTGCCCGACATCTCATCAACGATCAGATTGGGACGTCCAGAGATGCCGTCGCCGTCGTCGTCGTCCGGGTCAGCCAGTGCGAGGATGTCTGCTTCGGGGATGGCTTCGAGCAACCCCATGCCAATCACCGGCGGGGCTGTGCGGGCGCTGACGCTCACGCCGTCTGCCAGTGGCCCGAAGGCAAGATCGTTCACTTCGAAGACCGGCCGCTGCAGTTCGAACGGTTCGCCGTCGCCGTATTCACCGGTGACGAGCTCGTAGTTGACCACGCCGACACCCTCAGCAGGGACTCCGTCAACGGCTTGGTCTTGCAGCTGCATGCCATACACCGGGTCGCCGATGGGGCCACCGGTCACCGGGTCGAGATCCTCCGTGGCAAGCCGCAACGTGATGCCGATCTCGAGTTCACCGTCGGCGACCGCAGTGTGGCTGCGACCTCCGAGCACGTGACAGCTGGCGCACGAGACGGCGTTGAAGACTGGACCGAGTCCGACTGCGTCGTCGCCAGCCTCAGGAATCAGCACCCACTCGGCTTCAAAAAAGCGTCGGCCGAGATCGAACAACTGCTGCTGCTCGCCGGTCAGATCGGGGGCGGCAGTGTTCAAGGCATCGGCCCCGTCGGCTCCGTGCGTCGCTGCGCCGCCGAGATCAGATCCGAACAACGGACGAGGTGTCTCTGACGATGTGGTCAGTTCGGAATCGCCGCAACCGACCAGCACGATGACGACCGTCAGCAAGCCAACAGCGAACCAACGGGCGCGAGCGAGCCAAGACACAGAGATCAGTATCGACCGTCCGAGCCATTCGACGGCGGCACGGGCCCCGAAGTTCACAACTCGTTCGTCAGCAGTCGACGAAGCAGTGTCCTGTGTGCGAACATATGTTCGATGACGAGTGGTTCTGCTGAGCAAGAGCGACCTGCGGTTCAGATGAGTTCTGCGGTTCACGAGGGTCGAGGCACCGAGACGTCTCGGGTGGAGCCGTCCTCGGCCTCGATCCTTCACGCCGACCTCGACGCCTTTTACGCATCGGTCGAACAGCGAGACAATCCATCCTTTCGGGGCAAACCAGTGATTGTTGGTGGAGGGGTTGTGCTCGCCGCGAGCTACGAGGCAAAGGCATGCGGGGTCAAAACAGCCATGGGAGGGTCAGCCGCTCGCCGGTTGTGTCCCGACGCGATTGTCGTCTCACCACGCATGCACGCCTACACCGAAGCCAGCAAGGCCGTGTTCGAGATCTTCAACGACACCACCCCGCTGGTCGAGGGCATCTCGGTCGATGAGGCGTTTCTCGACGTGAGAGGTCTGTGGCGAATTGCCGGCAGCCCGATCGATATCGCCACCCGCCTGCGGGCCAGGGTGAAGGCAGACGTCGGCCTCAACATCACCGTGGGTGTTGCCCGCACCAAATTCTTGGCCAAAGTGGCGAGTGGCGTTGGCAAGCCTGATGGTCTGCTCGTCGTGCCTCCCGCTCGGGAGCTCGAGTTTCTCCATCCGCTTCCGGTGCAGGCGCTTTGGGGAGTCGGCAAGGTGACGACCGAAAAGTTGCACCGGGTGGGCTTGTTCACCGTTGGTGACGTGGCTGACCTCTCCGAAGAACGCCTGGTCGCCCTCGTCGGTGCCGCGGCCGGCCACAAGCTGCATTCGCTTGCGCACAACATCGATCGTCGACGCGTCACAACAGGCAAGCGGCGTTCGTCCATGGGTTCACAACGAGCGATGGGTCGCCGGCCAAAGACTCACGCCGAGATCGAAGCGGAACTGCGCGGCATCGTCGACCGGGTCACTCGACGGTTGCGAGCAGCCGACCGAGTCGGCAGAACCGTGGTCGTTCGCTTCAGATTCGATGACTACACCCGGGCGACCCGATCCCACACGCTCACCGAGGCGACTGCCGACACTGCGCCCATCATGAAGGCATCGCTCGACATACTCGATGCCATGGAAGCCACGATCGAGCGCAAGGGCTTGACGCTCATCGGCCTGTCGGTCGCCAACCTCCAGAATGCAGACGCGGTGCAGATGACGCTTCCCTTCGCAGACCTGTCAGCGCTCGACCAAGCAGTCGATCACGTGCGAGACAAGTTCGGAACCAACTCGATCAGCCGAGCAGTAAACGTCGGGAAAGACCAGGGCTACGCCGTACCGATGCTGCCCGATCGCTGATGACCCAGACGTATCGAGCGTCAGCCGGTGATGCTCGCGACAAGAGCCGCAATCTCACTGCGTTCCGATCGGCTGAGGGTGACGTGACCAAAGAGCGGGTGGCCCCGCAAGTTGTCGACCACCGAGCCGATGCCGTCGTTTCGACCCACTCGCAGATTGTCTCGCTGGGCCACATCGTGGGTAAGCACGACCTTCGAACCCTCACCGATCCTGGTGAGGGCCGTGAGCAGCACGTTTCGTTCGAGGTTCTGCGCCTCATCGATGATCACGAACGATTCGGTGAGCGAACGCCCTCGAATGTGGGTGAGCGGTTGCACATCGATGAGATTTCGTGCGAGCACCTCTTCGACCACGTTTGGTCCGGCAATGGCCGACAAGGCGTCGATGACAGCTGCGCCCCAGGGCGACATCTTCTCTTCTTCGGTGCCTGGCAGGAAGCCGAGATCTTGGCCACCGACCGCATACAGGGGCCGGAAGACGATGGCCCGCTGGTGCGTCTTGCGCTCGAGCACAGCGTCGAGCGCGGCGGCGATCGCCATCACGCTCTTGCCGGTTCCCGCTCGACCTCCGAGGCTGACGATGCCAACCGTCGGATCCGCCAGCAGGTCCATTGCGATGTGCTGTTCGCTGGATCGAGGGCGTACGTCGAAGAGCCGCTGCTCTGTTCTGATGAGGTGGACCATCTTGTCCGACTTCACCCGTCCCAAGCCGGACTGTGACCCGTGCTGGAGCACCACACCGGTGTTGCAGGGAAGGTTCTCGGCCTCGGTCACATCGACCACTCGCTCTTCGTAGAGCTCGTCGACGAGATCGCTAGGAACTTCGAGTTCGACGATGCCGGTCCAGTTGTCGTCGGTGACTTCAGTGTCTCGAAACTCGACGGCGTCGATGCCGACGACTCCCGCCTTGAGTCGCAGCGGAAGATCCTTTGAGACCAGCACGACCTCCGCCGGCGGCGTGTCATCCTGACCCACATGCAGGTGGTGGGCAACGGAGAGAATCCGGTGGTCGTTCGAGGCAACCCGAAACGCCTCAGGCAGCGTTCCCATGTCGTTGTGGTTGAGCTCAACTCGAATGGTGCCGCCCTGATCATTGATCGCCATGGGCTCAAGCAAGCTGCCGTGTTCTTCCCGCATTGCTTCGAGGGCTCGGAGGGTTTCGCGAGCGGCCCAGCCAAGCTCGGGGTGACCGCGCTTGGCCTCGAGCTCAGTGAGCACGATGAGTGGAAGCACAACGTCGTGCTCCTCGAACCGGAAGAGGGCACTGGGGTCAGCCAAAAGGACCGACGTATCGAGCACATAGATCATTCAGAAGCTCAATCGGCGGCGCAAGACGGCAGTTGAGCCGGCGAGAGCGTGGCATCTGCATTCGCGGCCGACTAGCGTGTCAGCAGCTGCCTCGATCGGATCCCCGATTCGCATATGTGCAACCCGCACAAGGCTCGGCAGCTCACACAACGGAGGGAAACGTTATGAGAAGCTTTACGCGCCCACTTGGGCGAATACTTGCAGCGGCAGGCCTGTTCCTCGCACTCACGGGCGCACCAGCAGCCGCCCAAGACGAGGAGAGTTACAGCGGCACGCTGGCTCCGATGAACGACTCGGGAGCGAGTGGTGACATCTCGATCTCGCTCAACGGGACAACAGCCGACATCACGATCAACGTCTCCGGAGTGAGCGACTTCGTTCACGCCCAGCACCTTCACGGTGAGTTCGGCGTCACCGGTTCGTGTCCTTCGGGCACTGATCTCGACGCTGACGGCGACGGCATCGTGAATACGGTCGAGGGTGTTCCCAATTACGGAACGGTCAAGGTGTCGCTCACCACTGACGGCGACACCTCGGAGGCCTACGCCCTTCAGATCGATTCCTTCCCGGTCGGCTCGGGCGGGAGCTACACCTACACCCGCTCGTTCGAACTCACTGAAGAAACCGCTGCCGGCTTGGGTGATCTGTTCTTCGTCGTCCATGGCTTCGATGCTGATGGCAGCGGCGAGTACGACGGCGATGCCAGGAGCCCCTTGAGCGACGATCTGCCCCTCGAAGCGACCATGCCCATCGGGTGCGCAACGCTCGTGCAGGCAGCATCAACCCCGGCTGGTGGAGTTGCGGCCGGTGGCGGTGGCACGTCAACGTCATCAACGAGTTCGACGGTTCCGTTTGCCCTCGGGGCCGCTGTCATCCTCGGTGGCACTGTCCTTGTTGTGAACCGCCAGCGTTCACTTCGGTGATTCGTTCCCGGACTCTCTTTGTCATGGCGCTTGCCGTCGTGGCGGGAACTTCCGGGGCTTGTGCTGTCGACGAGGCTCTGGGCTCTTCACCTGACGGTCAGACCGTCGCGAGTGACGCTCCGGGCCCGCCGTCGACAGTCGAAACGTCGTTGCCGAGCTTTGAATTCAAGGAAGGGGTCTCCGCTCCGGTAGAGACTCCTTCGACACCCTCGGCGACCGCAGATGGTGAAAGCGGTGATGCCACGCCTGTGGCATCACCGCCTCGCCGCATCGAGATCCCAACGATCGGCGTCGAGGCAGAGATCATCGATCTTGGTCTCCACGACGACGGGTCACTCGAGACGCCGACAGACTTTGCCGAGGCCGGCTGGTGGGCTGGTGGGGCAACAGCCAACCAAGATGGCCCGACCGTCATCGTCGGCCACGTCGATAGTTACATCGGCCCAGCAGTCTTCTTCCGCCTGTCTGAACTGCAAGCAGGCGATCACATCGTGGTGGTCGACGCACACGGCGGTGAGAGTGAGTTTGAAGTCACCGAGGTCGACCTCTACGACAAAGACGACTTCCCCACCGACCGGGTCTACGGACAGACCGATGAGCCGACGCTTCGTCTTGTCACCTGCGGCGGCGTCTTCGATGAGCGGGAGCGCAGCTACGAGGCCAACTTTGTGGTGTTCGCCACCCCGGTCTCGCAGACTTAGGCGGGCCGCTCGATGTCGAAGAGATCGGTGGCGTTGCTGTAGGTGTTGCCAGCGTGTCTGCCGATGGCCTTCAGCTCAGCTTGATCGACCCTCGTGCCGTCGAGCAGAGCTTCATCAACATGGAACGCAACCGCTTCGCCGATCACCAGGCCGTTGCCGCGCTCGGGATCACCGATCTCGACGATGTCGGTGACGACGCATTCGATGTTGGCCTTGCACTCCCCCACCATGGGCGGGCGAATGAGCGTCGACGCGACTTGTGTGAGGCCAGCGGCTTCGAACTCGTCGACTCCAGCCTCGAATGATGCTGCCGTGGCGTTCATCGCCTCGACGACTTCGGCGGTCACGATGTTGATCGTGAATTCACCGACTTCAGTGACGTTGTCGAGCGTGTCGCGACGCATCGAACGTGCGGGGGCAAACACGAAGGTTGGCGGTGTCCCGCTCACGCAGTTGAAGAACGAATAGGGAGCAAGATTGGCGTCGCCCGCTGCCGAAACGGTGCCGATCCATCCGATCGGCCGCGGCACGATCAGGCCCGTGGCCAGCTTGTAGGGATCGGCCCCACGCAGATCCGAAACGGCAAAGCGAGTTTTGTTGTCTGACGTCATCACCTGCATTGTGACGCCAACCGTCAGTACGTACGAAAAACCGAGCCCCTAATGTCGCGCCGATATGAGCGATGTCGCGAACCAAGCTGGCTCCCCTGGAGCCACCACGTTCCCTCGGGACCTCAAGACCATTGCGATCGTGGTGTCGGTGCTCAAAGCCATCCCACTGGTCATTTTTTTCGGGTTCCTGATCTGGCTCTCGGCCAACCTCGATCGATGGTTCGATGGCGGCCAAGGGATTGAAGGTCCTCAATTCTTGTTGTTGTTGCTTGCCATCTTCGTTCTGGGTGCTGCCCTTCTGGTCTTCCAGTTGCTCGGGACCCTACGGGGGAACCGGCGAATGCTGTTGGTCAGCGGCGGGATCCTCGCAATCATTGATGTTGCTTGGTCAGTTGCTTCCTGGCGGGAGTCCGCCTTCCAGGGAATTGGCGGTGCGCTGACCATCACTGCGGCCGCAGTCCTTCAGATCTCGATCGTCGTGAAGGCGTGGCGGCACAGACCGTAGGTCTGGAGTCTGGGAGTATCCGGTTCGAGATCGCGTGAAACGCGTCAGCGGAGCTCACACAGATCTGGATGGTCGCCGGCGTGGGTTCCTTGGTGCTCCCACACGACCTTGCCGTTTTGGACTCGCACGATGGTCGGCAGGGTCCACCCGTCGGCCTTGCCCTTCCATCCAATGCGATTGCCCCGCAAGAACGCCGGAATCCCAGCCCGCCACGAACCCAGCCCGAACATCTCTCGGAATCCGCCGCGCTGCACCGACCACGCGGCATACAGCTCCGCGCCCGGGTCGCTCACGGCCTCGGCATCGGGCCACAGTGGACGCAAGGTGCGATCGAACTCTTCGACACTGCCCTGGTGCACCAAGATCACGCGGGTGACGCTGCCTGTTTGGAGGGCGTTGCGCAGTTCCTGCATCCACTCCCGGGTGAAGAGGCAGCCTCGGTGGCGTAGGAAGACGATCGTCAAGTCGTCGAAGGGCGAGTCGGCTGACAGCAGGTCGTCGGGGTGCAGCGCCGACGATGTCAGCGCTGTCGTGGACTCGTTGGCGGCCATGAGCTCCATCCTCGCCCGAGCCATCGCCTCGTGCGTGATCGGGTGACCTCCGACAAGTACCCGTGCGATGACGGGCGACCAAAACGACGAAACCCCCGATCCGACCGTGAGGCCGCTGACCAGGGGTCTCTGGGAACTCGCGAGTTCCAGTGGAGCTGAGGGGAGTCGAACCCCTGGCCTCCTCGATGCGACCGAGGATGACCCCGACTCGCTGACCAGGGGCGACGGCGATGAATAGGGCGCTGACCAGGGCAAACGCCTCTCATTCGTTGCGGACGTTTCGCAACACTTTCCAGGCTCTCGCTGACTTCCCGCGGTCAATCCGCGGTCAAGGCCGCGACAACCACAGTCACACACAAAGGAACCCACCATGGCAATCACCGACACCCAACCCACCGAAGCCGAACTCATCGCGGAGCTGAGCCAGTGCGTCGACGTCATCAACAAGCTGATCGAGCAAGCCGACTTGATGAACGCTCGAAGCGAGAAGATCCTCGAGGGCTCGAACCTCGTGCTCGCCGAGATCCGAGCTCGGCTCGACGACGGCGCCCTTGCCTGAACGATCTATAGCGAGGAATCGTCCTCGGCTGACTTCGGCCATAGCCCGATCGATAGGAAGTCGATGAAGGGATGGTGTCGTGAAGCCACCATCCGGTCGATGGCCTCGAACGCATTCTCCGTTCGCTGGAGTGACGTGTTCATGTCAGCCCACGCAAAGCTCCGATGGCCGCGATAGTCCGCTTCGATTCGCTCCTTGTAGCCCCCCCCTCAGCGCCCGCCCAACTATCTGCTCATCTTCGCCAGGAAAGCTCGAGCACCACTTGTGCTGCTTCAGAAAGCCCTCGACCTTTTTGGCATCGCCACTATCTATGTCGATCGACTCGCTGAACGCTTTCGACTTCGAGAACATCCCCTTGTGCGTGAGCGATCGTCGTGCACGGAGTTGCGAGTGGGCGTGCGGGCCAACGAGAAGATCTACCGCCGCTTCTGAGCACTTGTGGAAGGTCGCGTAGTAGCAGATAGAGACGACTCGAGGTGCCACTTGCCGCGCGAGCGAACCTTCTGAGACGATCTGGCGGGCGTCAGCCAGGAAGCGTTGAGCAAGCACCGGCGTCTATCTCGGTCCACAGGCCCTCTTCTTGAGGGGCGAATTGTGCGTGCTCCTCACGAGTTCGGCATGAGGTCATGACATCGTCGTATTCGGCGATGTCGGCCAGGGCAGACTCAGCGATCTGCGAACCGCGCTCGCAAAGGTCGTAGGTGTCATCGGTCCACTCATCAGACTCAAGGATCAGTACAACATCAATCACCTCGCCGAGCGAGGGATCAGCGAAAGCACGGTAAGCACAGGCCCGAACACCATTGGGCCATGACGCATCTTGAAGACGTTGAGCGACTGTGTCCACGACGTCACGATAGCCCACTGTTGGCACGGAGAGATTGCGGGATAGCGACGTTCGGAAGCGACGAGCTGCTGGGCGTTTCTATCTCGCCATGCTCGAGGTGCTTGTACGAGCTCGAGCTTTGGCGACCCGTAAACGGTTGGCCTTTGCCGCCTCAGGGTCGAGTGCCCGAGACACCGTTGAGGGGTGCCACCGGCCGCCTCGCTTTGTGGGGACGCCCTCGTCGTTGAGCGTCGAGGCGATTCTGCGGTAGCTGAAACCACCAGCGTGCATTGCTGTCATCCGGTCGAGCACGGCTGCCTGATCAGCGTCGTCGACGAGTTCGCCGTCCTCAGACCGCTTGCCAAAGGCCGGCGAGCCGTAGGCGAAGCCCCCGGCGCTGGCTTTCGCTGCGCGCCCCCGTTGCATCCTCTTGACGATCTTGCGAGCCTCGAACTCGTTGATAGCTGACAGAACCTGCCGGATGAGGATGCGGGTCTCGTCTTCGTCGTCTTCTCCGACCTCGCCGTTGTTGACGGTGAAGCATCGACCGCCTGCTTTGCGGATGAGTCCGAGAGCTGCCTCGGACACGGCCAGGCGTCGACCAAGACGATCGAGGTCGGACATGACCACTGCGTCGGCCTGGCCATCTGCCAGCGAGTCGAGCACACAGGAGAGCCCGTCGCGATCGAGAGCATCGACAGAGCCGGAGACACCGAGGTCTTCGCACCACTGCACGATGGTCGCGCCCGGCGTAGCTTTGACCCAACCCTCAATGAGCGAGCGTTGGACGTCTGGACCGAAGCCGTCGGCCTGGCCGTCGGTTGACACTCGGATGTAGGCGATGACTCGGAGCTTATCCACAACCCTTATTGTAGCAACTATTGAAATAGTTGCAACACGCCAGCTCAGAGCCCCTAGCCGACCTCCCGGCGCCGTTGGGGGTACCGTCGATCAGCTATGACCTACGTCCGAGACTTCGATGGTGCGCAGCACTGGATCCCCGTAATGACTCACCAGATCGCACTCGATCAGCTGTGGTCGAAGAGTTGGCTCAAGCCGCGCATTTTCGAGCGACGCTCGTGCCTGCTGCTCCCGGTCGGAACCCCTCCGCCGTTTCGAGAACGCACCTAGAGCCCAGTGCCATGGCGGTCATTGTGGCCGCTTCTCACACGCCCGCTCATGTTGGCTGAGCAAGCCGACGGGCTGCTCGAGCTCACACCAGTAGCACGGCGCCAGGCTGTGGCCGGCCTTGTGCACACGGGCGCGATGCGCCGTCGATGACTGATGGCCGCACTGGTCACAGCTGTAGGTCTTCACCGGGAAGTCCTGGTCGAGCTCGACCTCGGCCTGATGGGTCTGTGATCGATCCCACGTCATCTCTTTGCGTCGATCTCTGATCGTGGTCACCGCAACGAGCTCGGGACAGACAACGGTTGCGGCGACGACGAGCGTCGGCCCTTTCACGGCGATGGTGCGACGCAGGGCTTCTCGCTGGGTCAGGAAAGCCGGGCCGAAGCGGTCGCCCATGACGAGCACCGAATCGGCGGGCACCTCCTCGACGCGTTCGATGAAGTCCTCGAGCCTGGCTCGCCAGGTCTCGGCAGGCAGCAGCGCATGGACGCCTGAGGTTCTCGGCTGGTCTCGGCACCACACCTCGTGCCGGTCGAGGCCGCGAATGGAGAACTTCTCCCCGCACCACTTGCACGGCTTGCGCCGATGGCTGGTCTGATGCACCCGCAGGCTCTTGAACGAGCTGAACGTGCGGTCGCACTGGTCGCACGGCCAGTCTGTCCCGTCGGCCTGCGTAGCGTCCTGGGCGTTTCGGGCAGCAGCGCAGCGCTCGATGTGAAGCCTGAGACCGCTGGCCGACACCCGCGCCTCGCAGTGGGGGCAGTCGGCGGAGCGGTGAGTCTTCTCGTGCGCATTGAGCCGCTTCGAGCTCGAGAAGAGGTCGCCACACTCCCCGCACTGCCAGACCTCGGTCGGCTCGTCGAGGGTGGCTGGTTCGGCAGCAAGCACAGTCATCGCCTGCGATGTTGACCAACCGTGTCCACGTGCCGGGCGCCTTCAATGTGATGACCATGGGCGCCGAGCAGCGGCAGGAAGCGACCGCTCACCCATCGGCCCTGCTCGGTCAGTAGCGCCGTGATCGGCCCTCTCGACTCCCTGACAGCGCCGTCGTCGTCTCGGTCAGCGACTATCCATCGGGTGCGGGTGCGGTGCCCTGGCGAGCCAGATACGGCCACGACGGCACGACCGCCAGGGCTCAACACCTCTCCGAGGATGGCAGGCACCGAGCGCGGTGCACCGCACGACACGAGGATGCGATCCCACGGCCCAGCGTCGAGCGCCACAGCGATGCCGTCCCCCGCCATGACCTCGACCCCATCGACATCAGCGACGCTGTCAGCAGCCATCTCGACGAGCTCGGCGCACGCATCGACTCCCAACACCTCACCAGCACCCATGGCCCGCATGAGGGCGCAGGTATAACTAGAGCCGGACCCGACCTCGAGCACCCGATCACCGGGCTGCACGTCCAGCAGATTCAGCGCTTGAGCGTGAGTGCCGATCGGCGGCGACTTGCTTGCCCCATCCCATGGGGTCAGGTGCGCGATGGTTGGCAGCCCGGCAGAGAAGGCTGGCTCGAGGGCGAGGTGTTTCGACCCGTCTGGCAGGTAGTCGACCCGGTTGACAGAGGCGATGGCGGCCACCGTCCGCTCGCCGATCCCTGCGCCTCGAAGTAGACCGCTCCACGCTGCTGGTGTGAGTGCCATCAGTCAGCGGGCCACAACTTCCGACGGCCATCATCGGAGATCAGAAAAGACATCTTGTCGGTGTGCCCGCTCGGCCAGGTCAGCTTCGCCAGGTCGCCAGTCCCTGAGACGTGGCGGTTGATCTGCTCACCGTCTTCGTCCCGCTTCGGATTGCCTCGGCGATCGAATTGGGGAATCACCCACATGCCCACCGGGCCAGGCTGGAGCATCTCGAGGGGCTCGACCTTGACCGCGCCCTCAACGTCGAGCTGGCTGGTCAACTCCACAACCGTCGTATCCCACGGCTTGTGGCTGCGGTTGCCCTTCGCTGCAACATCGGCGATCCGCTGCCACAGCTCAGGGCGCGCATCGCCTGGCTCATCGACCACCACGACTCGGGGCTTTGGGCGGCGAAGCGAGCTCAACCCTCGACCGAACAGCTCCCGCATCGCCCAGTTCTCATCCCACAAGGTCACGTCATCCTCGAACCACTCCCCCGGCTTGATGTCATGCAACAGCCCGTTGTGATGCGTGTCGGAGATCCGGCCCAACTTGAAGAGGAACTGACGGCGCTCGTCAAAGTCCGGCCGCCTGCCGATCCGCATCGCTGGCAAGAACCTCAGCATTGCCTCCGCTGTGACCGAATAGCCGAGCCATTGCCTGAAGGCGTCATTGACGATCGAAGGCCCGGCGAACACCGCGGTAGTACCAGGCTTGAGGAACGGCTCCTCACCGACGAGAAGTGACTGCACGCCCGTCATCAGTGCTGCTCCCGCAGAGCAAGCGCTCGAAGGGTCGGACTAGCTGCGACTTCACGCAGTCGGCGAATCTCAGCGATTCGGTCGGCAGCCTCAGTCGCGCCTGGCGGGTCGGCGTTGATGAAGAAGCCTCGAGCGATCAGTCGGCATCGGGCACTGCTGAGCTCGACCTCTTCCGCGATGGCATCGACTGGCTGGCCTGCCAAAACCAGCAGAGCTATCAGCTCATCTCTGAGTGTTCGTGAGTGTTCCATGGCCGCCGATGGTCGGCGGTGGCGGTTACGTCGGCGGCAGTGATTGCCGACGCAACTCGGCGCAACCAGCGGCGGGGCTGTGCCTTTTTGTGGTCAGTGCATTGATCACGTTGACGACCTCTCGACCCTTTTTGGGATTGCGCGCATTCATCCCGATTTCCCTTTTTGTCATTGCCGCGGCAAGCTCATCCCCTTTTTGTGGATCGGCGCGTTGGTGACGGGCGTAGGACTCATCCGCCTTTTTGTCACTATCGCGATGGTGACTCGACCTCACAGCCTTGTTTCAGTCCCTGGGTTTCGCAGAGCTAAAGGATCGTGCCGTCAACAACTTCGCATGTGACGTCGGTGGTTCCTTCAGCAAGGTCGAGTGCCGTTCCTTCACCACGAGCCGTTTGGCCGGGACCGAGGTTCTCGAAGTTCACGTTCGCCGATCCAACGACAACATCGCCATCCAGAAAGTTCACCTCGATGCCGATGAAGCCCTTCTCCTCATCAAGCGGATTGGTGAACTCGATCGCAACCTCACCCCAACCGTTGTCACCAACTTCACAACTCGTGATGATGGCGTTGTCCTCGACTGCCGCCTCATCGGCTGCTCGCTGGTCCTGAGCTTCGTCAATCGCTTCACCAGCCTCGTTCGCTGCCGTTGCAACCAGTGCAATACAGCCGACGAGGCCGAGCATCAGGAACAGGAAGAGCCCGAGAATGATCTTTCCCGCGCTTCCCTTCTTCTTCTCCTGGACGATGATTGTCTGGGGCTGAGGGCCGGGCCCTCCTGGCTGCGGTGGTATCGGTGCTGCTGGACCGCCAGTGGGCTTGTATTGGTCCGTCCATCCATTGCCGTCGTAGTACCGCAGAGTTGAGGGGTCATCGGTTGGGTACCAACCTGCCGGAGTTGGAGTGTTGTTGTCGCTCATGGTCGCCCTAGCGTTCGTTTCGTGTGCTGCGGAACCTAGTTGACCGTCCTCGGCTGCAATCAAACGCGCCCCCAACGTTAAGTGGGTGACTCGCCAGCAGACCATGCGGCGACCATGGCGGTGAGCTGCTCATCGGTCATGGCAGCGATCTCATCGAACGGTGTCGGCGCCCGGTCCAGCCCGACCAGCTGCCCCTCGCGCTCCTGGAGCTTCAGCAAGGTGCTGATGGCGAGCGTCGCCTCACCGAACGGCTGGCCTGGTCGCCATGATGCGATGACGTTTCGGAGCACTCGCCGACTCACCTCGAGCTCGGCCAACTGCACGGCGCGATACGCCTCGAAGTCGGCGTGCGGTCGCATCTCGTCAAGCGCAGCCCGAACACGCCGGTAGGCGGTCGGCCCGGACACGCCGAGCTTCTCTCCGATCGATCGGAAGCTGGTGCCAGCCATCCACAGCCGCAGGGCTTCGATCTTCTCGGTCTCGCGCTTGGCGTTCGTCTTGGCGTTGCGGTGCTGTGGGTTGACGCTCTGCTCACCCATCATCGACCTTGTGGCCTTGCGTCACGGCCGAGGGGTGGACAGGGTGGAAGGGTGGACATTGGTGTCCATCCCCCTGTTGTGAATCCGTCCACCGACTGAAGATCATTAGACGTATTTAGACGTAAATAAGAGAGGGAAAACCCTCTTTGGACGTCCGAGGGCCTCGACGCAACAGGGGGTGGACATTCGTGTCCACCTGTCCACCCCTTCACGACCGAACCTCGGCAATCCTCGAGCCAACCCGGTACTCAGAGTTGTCGAACTCGATCCAGTCGCTTGCCACTCCGAACTCCGCAGCGTCATCGAACTCCGACCGCTCTCGGCCTGACAGCGAGTTTCGCAGTTGCTTCCGCTTCAGGGCGCCCTTCTTATCGAGCGTCCTGGCCAGCGCTCGAGCGAGCCGCTCAAGCCTCTCATCATGAAGCGACTGCGCTTTGCGAGCAGCGATGACCTGGCGCTCGCCGTCCATCTCGGCAGCGCGTCGTCTGTTCTCGTCAGCCTTTCGCTGCGCGGCGGCGACGGCTTGGCGTCTCACGGCGTTCGACGTCTCAACAACCATCCGAGCCAGCCGCCAGTCCTCCTCGATGACGTTGTTGCGGTTGTCGAGGAGGGCCAAGAGAGCAGCTGTCTTGATTGCGAGGACAACGCCCTGAGACTCCTCGTCGTCTTCTCCGAGCTTGCCTTGAATGCGCAGAGCGCTCTGACGATCGAGCTCGGCAGCAATCTCAGCGGGGAAACCCATAGCTGCCAGATGAAGGAACCCGTCCTTTAGCGGCGCCAACTCAGCGGGTACGTCCCGAAGACCGTTGTAGGCCAGGGGCTTCAGATCGGGCGGCTCGAGGGGGAACAGGGGATCCTCCGCACGCAGCCACAGTATGCGCTGCGGCGTGCCACCAACGTCGTCAGCAAGGATCTGGTCTGCCTTGCCGTCCTGAAAGCCCATGATCATCGCCCAGCGATACCGGTTCTCGTCGATATGTCGGGTTCGTTCCGCTGTGGCGTTGTACGAGCCAGTGCTCTCTCCGTTCCAGAGCGTCCTAACCGTCGACCAAACCGTCGCACCTTCACGGCCCGCCCGAGTGACGAACTCCTCGCCTTCGTCGGCGTAGAACAGAGCTGAGAACTTGGTCTGCGTGCGGATCGATCTCGTCTTGCCGTCATCGCCCGGCTCCTTCCGGTTGCCCATGTAGGCCTCTACCATTCCCTCGGCCGATGAGGGCGGTGCGTTGTCGATGTTGATGCTGGGGCCCGGGATCGCCCGACGAGCCGCCTTCACACTTGACGTCTTGCCGACCCCAGTTCTGCCGACGATCGCGACGGCATAGTTGATCGACGTCGGACCTCGACCTGGCTGGGTCTGCACCACGACGTTGTGCGCTGTGTTGGCCGACACCCTTGCCAACACCGCACCGAGAAACGGATCGCAACCGACGCGGCTTGCGTGTGCGTACTCTCGGATCGCTCGCAGGCCCTCGCGTGCGTTCCAGAAGGCCTGGGGGATGTGCAGCGCCGACTCGACAGTCTCTTCTTCGAGCTCGATGATTCCGTCTCCATCGAGCGTTGAGAGCGTGGAGGCGACTCCTCGGATGCAGTAGGCGTAGGCGGCCTGAAACTCTTGCTGTGCCTCGGCTTCGGTCCGGCTCCCGTCCCCCGTGACGGCTGCGATGAACTCGGCCTCGACCTGATCGATTGCAAGTGACGTGCCGTGTCCTCGCTTGGAGTCAATGCGAACGAGAGCACCGAGAGCGGCCATCAGCGCTGGGTGTCTACCTCTGGCGTAGCTGGATGACCAGTGCTGCTTGAGAGCGTTCTTCACGGCGCGGCTCATCGGTTTGCGACGATTCGGGTTCTCCCACTGGATCGGCTCGCGAGTGCCGACTCGAACTGCCGTCTTCTGAAGAGCCTGAACCCACTCGTAGGGCATATCTGGAATCTCGTCGGTGTGCGGCAGCACCTCGAGGACTTCACCGGTGCTCGTGTCGAGGGCTCGATACACAGAACCGGTGCGGGGGTGTATCGAGCCCGGCCCTTGAACGAAGCGGTGGTGACGCTGGATGATGTCAACGTCCGCTATCGCCGCATCGTTGAAGTCGATGCCGAGCGGCACCCTGTACAGCAGGATTCCGCTCGGCCATTCACGAGCGGTGACAAATACGGACAATGGCAGCTCAGGTAGATCTCGCTCGGCTCGAAACGCCTCAAGGTTTTCGGAGCCGACCTTGCC
>CALJSB010000148.1 GCA_937976305.1 uncultured Acidimicrobiales bacterium | reverse complement strand
CCACACCGTGGTGCCCACCTCTTCGATCGTCTCGCCGCGAGCGTCTGCCAGCACCGCAACCGTGTTGACTGTCTCGAGCTTGCCCTGCGACGGCCCCATGGTGGCGGTGGTGTAGCGCTTGAGCAGCTCGACCGAGTCGTACCCCTCTTTCGCGGCAGCGACGAGGTCCTTGTTCGAGATGTCTTCGCTGAAGTCAACGATCCCCTTCGTCGTTGATTGGAACAGCGCGGGGTGAGCGTGGCGGCCAAGCGGCGTTCGATCGTCGGCCGGCCAAGCAGGCTCGGGCCCGTCTACCGGTTGGGCTCGAGCGGTGAGAACTTGTAATCGATGGCGAACCACCGCAGCTCGGGCCGCAGCGAGGCGGCCGGTTGACGCGGCGTGATCGATCAGCTCGTCGAACGAGCCGTCACCAGCGATGCCGCCACAGGCAAGCACGTTGCCGATGGCGTTGCCGACCTTTGCCGATGGGAAGAAGCGAGCAGTCGCCTCGTCGTAGACCGGCCGGTCACCCGCCATGTTGAGCAGCGATGTCGGCGCTGTCCAGCCAGCGGCCACCACCAGCAAATCGGCATCGATCGTGCGACCGTCTGCGAGCTCGATGCTCTCAACCCGCTTTGGACCGCCATGGGCCTCGACGATGTTGGCGCCGGTCCGAGCGTCGACAACCTCGGCAACCTCGATACCAGCGCTTGTCAGATCAGCAGCAACAGCGTCGCCTTCGTCGTTCGCCGTAAAGACGACGGCTCGCCTGCCGGGTTTCACGCCGTACATGTTGATCAAGCGACGAACCGCCGTGCTCAACATCACGCCCGGCTTGTCGTTGCCGGCAAAGACGTACGGTCGCTCGATCAGGCCGGGGGCAACAACAAGCATCTTGGCCCGGGCTTTGATGAGACGCTCGGTTGCGAGATGGTGGCTGCGTTGGCTGACGGCAACCCAGTTGTCCTCGTAGCGACCGGTAACCGTCGAGTTCGTGAGGATCTCGACACCAACGGCCTCAGCGGCCGCAACCAGTTGATCGGCACGTTCGATGTCAGCGGCGGATCCCCAACGGAGGTGTCCGCCCAGATGATGCTCGTGTTCGACCAACATCACCGAGGCACCAGCAGAGGCCGCAGCAACAGCAGCAGCCAAACCAGCCGGGCCGCCACCAGCAACGAGCACATCGGGATGGGCGTAACGCTTGTCGTTGTACTCCTGAGGCGTATCGAGGTCGACCTCGCCCCCGGGAGCAAACGTCGAGAGCACCTTCTCGTAGGCCGGCCAAAGCTTGGCCGGCTTCATGAAGGTCTTGTAGTAGAAACCCGCACTCAGAAAGCGCGAGACGAGGCCGTTTGCGGCCTTGACGTCGTAGTCGAGCGATGGCCACACGTTTTGCGGATCGACCGTCATGCCCGCGTTGATCAGTCGATGTCCGCTTCGCACGTTTGGCTCATTGCCGACCTGCACAAACCCGTTCGGATCCCAGAAGTCGGCCGTCATGTAGCCACGGGGCCGGTGGTACTTCATCGACCGGCTGACAACCTCGACACCGTTCGCCATCAGCGCCGACGCGATCGTGTCGCCCTCGAAGCCGGTCAGCTTCTTGCCGTTCCAGGTGAAGGTGATCGGCTTCGAACGATCGATGACTTCACCGACTTGGGTTAACAGTCGCTCGCTCACGCTTTGCCTCCAACCTTCGTGCCGGGCAGTGGCGGATTGCGAAACTCATTCGTTGCGGTGTTGCGCTCGAGCTTGAAGTACTTGCGGCAGCCCCGGGTGCAGTACCAGGTCTCAACGTTCCAATCAGCCACGTTGTCTCGCAGGTAGAGATACGTGCGCCATTCTTCTGGAGAGGCGGTCGACGGATCAGGCCGCGCCGTCGACTCACCGACATGGCGCAGGTCGCTGGCATTTCGAGGCCCGCAATTCGGGCACGGTACGAGGAGCATGTGTTCGGTCTCTTTCCGGATCTCGTTCGTGGCGTCAGTGGCCGACGGCCGCCGCGCCCTTCTCTCCGACCAGCGTCCCGGCCTCAAAGCGGCTGAGCTTGAACGCCTCAATGAGCTTGGGGGTCTGTTGGGTGGCGATGGCCTCAGCCATCTGCTCGCCACTCACCGGGCCGGCCTTGAACCCGTAGGTTCCCCAACCGACGTCGACAAGGAAGCCCTCGACGGGCGTGAAACCCATCACCGGTGAGTAGTCGGGCGTCATGTCGCACAGACCGGCCCACTGGCGCAGAAGGCGCATCTTGGACACCCCGGGCATGAGCTCGAGGATGTGCCCGGCCAAGCCCTCGGTGAATTCGAGCGAACCGCGGACGTTGTAGTTGGTGAACGGATCAACCGCTGCGCCGAAGACCAGCTCGCCCCGGTCGGTCTGGCTCACATAGACGTGGAGCGAACCTGACACCACGACGGCAGGCAGGAACACCTTCACCGGCTCGGTCACGGCGGCCTGCAACGGTTGCGTGGTGATCGGGAGGCGCACGCCCGCCATGTCGCTGATCAGCGAGGCCCAGCCAGCAGTGCAGTTCACGACGATCGGGGCCGAAATGTCACCACGATTGGTCCGCACGCCGGTGACTTTGCCCCCTGGACCTTTGCCATCCGGCCCGTCTCCGCCGGTGCAGAGAATGTCGAGCACCTCGGTCTTCTGATGCATCTCGACGCCACGAGCGTCGGCGCCTCTGGCGTAGCCCCATACGACGGCGTCGTGGCGAATGATGCCGCCCGGCGGGTGGTAGAGCGCACCCATGATCGGGTGGTGGGCGTCGGGCGAGATGTCGAGACTCGGCACGATCTCTGCGACCTGCTGGGGATCGATCACCGACGAGTCGATGTCTTGCAGCTTGTTGACCTCGGCCCGCCAGTGCATCGTGCGCAGGGCAGAATCGGAATGAGCGAGGGTGAGGTGTCCCCGCTCGCTGAACATCACGTTGATGTTCAGATCTTCCGTCATCGTGTTGTAGAGGTTGAGGGACCGGTCATAGAAGGCAACGCCTTCAGGGGTCAGGTAGTTCGACCGCACGATGGCGGTGTTGCGCCCTGATCCACCACTTCCGAGATAGGCCTTGTCGAGCACGGCGACATTGGTGATGCCGTGGTTGGTCGCCAGGTAGTACGCCGTGGCCAAACCATGGACACCACCGCCGATGATGATGACGTCGTAGCTCGACTGCAACGGCACATCTCGCCAGACCCGTGGCCAGTCCTCGCCAGTGAGTCCCCTGGCCAACAACCCCGCAGCCGAATACGACGGAGGCTTGCGGCCATCACCAGCCTTCCCACGACCTCGCCCCGAGCTACCCAAGCTGAAGAACGCCATGGGCGACACAGTACGTCGAGCCAGCGATGCGGATCTGTATCAATTTTTGCTCTATTGATAACGTCTGCCTATGAATCTGACGCGCCTCCGGTACTTCGTTGTTTTGGCCGAAGAGCTGCACTTTGGCCGGGCCGCCGACGTGCTTCACATGGCGCAGCCTGCGCTGAGTCAGCAGATCCGCCTGCTCGAAAAGGAGACCGGGGCCGACCTGTTCGAACGGACAACGAGGCGGGTGTCACTTACCCACGCCGGGAGAACCCTGTATCCCCGAGCGGCTGAGCTTCTACGAGACGCTGATGAGCTCGAACGACTCATGGCCGAACACGCAGATGGCAACGCCGGCATTCTCCGTATCGGCTTTGTCGATTCGTCGTCCTATGCCGTCATGCCCCAGTTTCTTCGCTCGTACCGCGAGCGGTGGCCAGAGGTCCGCTTCGAGCTGCACTCGATGAGCTCAGAGGCGCAGAGCCACGCGCTCCCCAATGGCCAGATCGACATCGGCATCGCCCGCACCAAGGGCGATGAACGACTCCTGTCGCACACCGAGATCCTCGAAGAGGACCTCGTCGTTGCCGTCGGGGCTGATCACGAGCTCGCCTCTCAGCCCCGGCTTCGCCTCGCTGATCTGGCCGGAGAGTCCTTCATCAGCTTCAGCCGAACCTCGTCTCCTGCGCTCACGAGCGAGCTGCGCTCGATGCTCGAAGCTGAGGGAGCACACTATGACCCCATCATCGAGGCCGAGGAATACACCACGATCATCGGCCTGGTCTCCGCTGGCGAAGGCATTGCGGTCGTACCCGCCACGGTCAGGAGCTTTCAACCCACAGGTGTGGTCTACATACCCCTCGTGAACAAAGAAGCGACGTCCCGACTCTTCCTCCTTACCAGGAAGGACGAGCGACTGCGGGTCGCTCGCCACGCCATCGACCTCGCGCACTCCGTCAGCATCGTCAAGGGTCACGAATGATCGACCATCACTTTTCGGCGGTCGCGATACCTGACACAATCTGACAAGCGGCAAGCATTCGATAAGGGGACCAACGCATGTCAAGAATTCGCAGCCGCAGAGCCTTTGCGTTCGCATCGAGCCTCGCTCTCTTGGGGGCGAGTTGCTCTGATGGGGGGAGCCTGAGCGCTGATGCTGGCTCAGACTTTTCGGTCGCGGTCGGCGAATCGCCCGAGTTCAATGCCTGCGATTCGACCGGAGAGATCGCCAATTACGCATGGACCATCGCGGCGGCGCCCGACGGAGCTGGCGATCAAGAGGGCAAGGCCATCCGCGATACGAGTGCTGATTGCTCGTTCGTCCTTGAGGCCGCCATGGTCCCCGAGGAGGTCGGCAGTTGGACCATCGAGCTCACCGTGTCGGATGACGAAGGAAGCAGCAGTACCGATTCTGTCGTCATCGAAGTCACCGAGTAAATCACGGTGACAAGCAACATCAGCGAGGAAGCCATCGAGCAGTACTGGGCGGACGGTGCCACTGTGCTGCGCGATGTGATCAGTGACGAGTGGCGTGAGCGTCTGGCCGCTGCCATCGAGCGCGACATTGAGAACCCGGGCCCGTTTGATCATTCCTACGACGTTGCTGGTGGCCGCTTTCACGGCAATCTGCGCATCTGGCAGAACGATCCAGATTTTCGAGCATTTTGCCTCGAATCACCGGCAGTGGACATCGCCCGGTCCTTCCTCCGTGCCACTCGACTCAATCTGCTCTACGACCAGCTCTTCGTGAAGGAAGCCGGCGCAGATCACCGAACTCGTTGGCACAACGATCAGCCCTACTGGCCCGTTTCGGGTAAGGACGTGATCTCGGTGTGGGTCGCACTCGACCACACAACCGCCCAAAACGGTCGACTCGAGTTCGTGCGGGGCTCACATGAGTGGGACCGCTGGTTTCAGCCCGAGCCCTTCGGCCCGAACGCAGGTGCCAGCGATTACGAGCTCAACCCCGATTACGAAAAAATGCTCGACATCGAGGCCAATCGTGACGCCCACGACATCATCTCGTGGGACGTCGAACCCGGCGACGTCTATGTGTTCAGCGCCATGACGGTGCACGGGGCAGCAGGAAACTCGACCACCGATCGGCGACGTCGGGGTTACACGGCTCGGTACTGCGGCGACGATGTCGTCTACAACCCTCGCCCAGGCACGAGCGTTCCGGTACTGGTTGACGGTTTGGAAGAGGGTGACCGGCTCGACTCTGAGCAGTGCCCGCTCGTGTACTCCGCCTAGCGACTCAGGAAGGCAACGACAGCGTCATTGAACGCGTCCGGCTGCTCGACGTTGATCGAGTGTCCGCCTTCGAGGTTGACGATCATGAGGTCGGCAATGGCCCCACGAGCATCGGCGACGTGGGGCTGGAACGCCTTTTCCCACACGCCGTTGACCAGCAGTACCGGACACGCAAGCTGATCGAGTTCGTCTGAGGACTGCCACGATGGCGAGTTCGCTGCCATGTGCGCCACCCCGTCGAGATCCATCCTGTCGGCAGCGTCCACCATGGCGGCCTTGAGATGCTGAGGAAAGCGCCGTGCGTGAACCGGATGGAACGGCAGCTCCCGCAACTCTGCCGTTGAGGCCAGGCGCAGAGGTCCTACGGTTTGATTGGCTCGGCTGAACCCAAAGGCCGCCCTCGAGTTGGTGAACACAAGGGCGCGAACGGATGTCGGGCAGGCAAGTGTGTACCGGATCCCCACGGCCCCACCCAGCGATTGCCCGACAACCGCCCACTGATCGATGCCAAGATCCACACGGATCCCGTCAAGGGCAGACAGAACTCGATCGGGTGCACATTCGTCGACAGAAGTTGGTGCCGCTGAGCCGCCATGGCCTGGCAACTCGACGAAGATCGTGCGAAAGACCGACCCGAGCCGTTCTTCGTTCAGCTGCCATTGCAGATTGCTCGACAGGAATCCGTGCAGGAAGACGACCGGGGGTCCCTCCGGATTGCCGCCATCAACGACATGCAATTGGCTCACACCGTGGAACCGCCGGGGTTCGGAGCCAGATGATCAAAGACACCAGCCGGCCGGCTCTGCCGGTAGCTCTCGACGATGGGCCGAAGCTCATCGGGACTTGCTCCGTGCATGATGACGCCATCGCATCCGAGATCGAACTGGCCGCGAATCGTGTCGACACACTGCTCAGGTGAACCGACAGCGGACGGAGCGAGCCACTCGTCAGGAATGAGGGTTGCGATGTGCTCCAACTGCTCAGTGGCGGCGATGTGATCAATCGAGCCGGGGAACTTCGCCACCATCGGGTCGGCCCGGAATCGCTCGAGAACGGCAGGATCCCAGTTGTTGGTCCTCACCATCAGATCCCCATACGCCTGCAGGTAGGTCCCCATCCGACCGACTGTCTTCTTGAGCCGCACCGGTTCGGGCAGGTGGTCGCCAACCGTGGCTAGGCACGACCAGACTCTGACCTCCGCGGGGTCTCGTCCTGCCTGCTCAGCCGCCACGTTGACGGCGTTCACTACACGGGCAGTTGTTTCGTCTGTGAAGAACGTGTGCAGCACAACGGCGTCGAAGCATCTGCCGCCGAGGGCAAGAGAGTTTGGGCCGAAGGCGGTGAGCGTCATGGGGATGTGCACTGGCTCCAAACCCCGCATGGCGAGCGCCGGAAACGCACCAGCCGGACCGTCGTGGCCGAGAACCACCTCACCGGCCCACACTCGTCGCATCAGCCCGACAAAGTCCTCCATCTGCAAAGTCGTGATCGGATCGAGGCCAAACGCCTTGAACACGCGATCAATACCTCGGCCCAGACCGAGGGCGTAGCGCCCGCCAGTGAGGTGGTGCATGGTCATCGCATGAGACGCGGTGACCATCGGGTGTCGGGTGTTGTGATTGGTCACCGCAGTCGAAATGCCGATGCGCTCAGACGCCGCACCGACGGCGCCGCAGATCGTTGCCGCCTCTTTGATGTTGAAGCGCTCGCTGACAAACGCCGACCCGATCCCGAGTTCTTCGGCTTGGCGCACTTCAGCAAGCAAGTCTCTCGGCGACTCGGGGGCACCGGCCAAGGTGTAGAAACCAAGCTCGTTCATCTGCACCCGCGGGACTGTAGTCAGCGGCGCGACCTCAGCCCATTTGAGTGAAGAGGCCGTTGGAGGCCACGATGACGCATGGACATCGACATCATGACTGGCGCCCTGCGCTGGGACGAAGCAGCTCACCTCGCCCAAGCCACCTCCGCCTCGGGCTTCTCGGGCATGTTGTGGACCGAGACGAGCCAGGTGCCGTGGATGCAGATCGCAGCCGCCGCCCAGGCTGCGCCTGATCTGTTTTTCACCACCGGCATTGCCGTGGCGTTTCCCCGCAGCCCGATGGTGTCTGCCGCCGTTGCGTACGAACTCGCAGACAACACCGGTGGCCGTTTCCGCCTCGGGCTCGGCAGCCAGGTGAAAGCCCATATCGAGCGGCGCTACAGCGCCGAGTTCGACCGTCCGGCCGCCCGCCTACGCGACTACGTCGCTGCGGTGAAGGCGTGTTGGCGAGCCTTCGGTCGAGAAGAACGCCTCGCTCACGAGGGCGACTTCTACAACATGAGCCTGCTCCCCCGCGATTGGTCGCCCAAGCCTCACGACCACTCGATGAAGGTCGACATCTCCGCCGTCGGGCCAATCATGACAAGAGTTGCGGGCGAAGTGGCAGACGGGATTCACGTGCATCCACTGCATTCGATGCCCTATATCGAAAACCGCTTGTTGCCCGCCGTTGCCGAGGGGGCAGAGAAAGGCGGCCGAGACGCAAGCGAGATCGATCTGATCATCCCCGTGTTTGCCTGCCCGGGCGACACGCCAGAAGAACGAGCGCCGTATGTCGAGATCGCCAAGCGGCAGATCGCCTTCTACGGCAGCACGCCCAACTACGCATTCCAGTTCGAGGATCTCGGCTTTGCCGGAACAACCTCTCGCATCAGAGAGAAGATGAAGGCCGGTGATCTCGACACCATGGGCGATCTGATCACGGACGAGATGCTCGAGCTGTATGCCCTGGTGTCACCGTGGGACGAGATGGCCGATCGGCTGCTCGATCGCTACAACGGCACTGCTTCACGCGTTGTGCTGTACCTCGGAGCCAACGACATCCGTGATGGCGGCGATGCCAGCGGTAGGTGGGGCGAGGTGGCACGAGCTGTTCGTGCTGGCTAGCGGTAGGAACAGGGCATGAGCGACCCTGATTCGGCAAGCCCTGACTCGACAAGCCCTGACTCGGCAAGCCCTGGCTCCGCAGCGACGCGACTCGACGTGGCCCTTGTTGGTTGGGGTGCCATTGCCAAAGCAACGGCCCGGCTCTTGCATGAGCGTGGCGCTGCCATTCGCATCGTGGCGGTGGCCACCCGCGGACCGGAGCCGCCCACCGATCTGCCACCTGGGGCGCACCACCTCACCGATCCGGCCGACCTCAGCACAGTCCATGCAGACGTGGTCGTCGAGGCCGCTGGTCGCGACAGCGTGGCTCCGTGGGGCCGTGCTGCGCTCGGCGCCGGTGTCGACTTCATCGCTGCTTCGGTTTCTGCCCTCACCGATACGGAGTTGCACGCCTCTCTCACGGCCCTCGCCGGAGCGAACAATGCTCAATTTCAGATTACGCCCGGCGCCCTCGCCGGCGTCGACGGGCTTGTGGCGGCGAACGTGATGGGGCTCTACGACGTTCGACACCGCATGGTCAAACCGCCCCTGGCCTGGAAAGGCACACCGGCCGAGGAGCTCTGCGATCTCGAGAACCTCACCGAGGCGACGATCTTTTTCGCAGGCACGGCGGCGGAGGCAGCCACGATGTTCCCGAAGAACGCCAATGTGGCCGCAACCACAGCCCTCGCCGGAGTCGGACTCGACGCAACGGCGGTCGAGATGGTCGCTGACCCGCGTGTTGATCAGAACAGCCACGAGATCACGGCAACCGGTGCCTTCGGCGAGATGTCGATTGTCGTTCGCAACTTGCCACTGCCCGACAATCCGAAGTCTTCGGCGCTCACGGCGCTCAGCCTGGTCCGACTGCTCGAGAATCGAATCACGCCGTTCGTGGTGTGATCAACCGTCGTCTAGCGTCACCACATGGCCTCTTCTGAAACCACCGGGCAAGCGTCGATTGCGATCGATGCGACTCCCGCTGCCGTCTATGAACATCTGACCGATCTCGCCAAGCTTCCGGACCTCAGCCCCGAGAACGTTCGCTGCGAGTTCCTCGAGGGAAGCGACGCCGTCAACGTCGGCGCGAGGTTTCGGGGCCACAACAAGTCTGGCGACTACGAATGGCACGCCGACTGCGTCGTGACGGCGGCTGAGCCGGGCCGAGCGTTCGAGTTTTCTGTGCCGCCCGACTTCGAGCACGCCACCACATGGCGCTACGACATCGAGCCTGACGGCGAGGGGTGCAAGGTCACCGAATCGTTCGATGCTCCCCTGCTCGCCATGCCCGATATCTACCCCGGTCGAATCGAAGGGCGCAGAGACAACCTCGAAGCTGCGTGCAACACGACCCTCGCCAACCTCAAGGCCGCTGTCGAAGGCTGAGTCAGCCCGACGACCCCAGCGCAGCAAAGACGGCCACGCCGGCGGCGAGCACCAATAGCCCCGTCACCACGCGCTGGAAGACTCGCTCGGGAATCCGATGACACACGCGGGATCCGACGAACCAACCCACCAGCAGCCCGGGAAGCGAAGCGGCGATGGTCGCACCGACGTCGGGTTGCATCCGACCCGCAGCAGCGAACAGCAGTGCGCCGGCGGCTGATGCAAGGCCGAGCACCGCGCTTGTTGTTGGTCGAAAGACGCTTGCCGGGTGACCTCGGGCTTGGAGCACCAGCGCAGCCGGTGGACCATTGGCATTGATGCTGGTCGTCAGCAGGCCCGTGAGGCACCCGGCTCCGAGTTCGACCCACGCCGACGGTTTCGACAGTCGCAGGCCAGCGGCTAACACGGCAACGGATCCAAGAACCGCAACCGCAAGCATCAGCCGCAAGACGCGAACCGATGCGATCTCGAGCAGGAGCAATCCAAGGGGCAGGCCAGGCAGCGCTCCGAGCAACAGCGGGCGGGCCGCGCCCCAGTCGATGTTGGCCCGCTCGGAGCATCCCAACAACGCGCAGTTCACCATCAACAAGACCGAAGCAACGACCACCGCATCTTTGGGGTCGATCACGAGCCCCAACGGAGCAACGGCAAGCAAGCTGAAGCCAAATCCGGCGACGGCGTGGCCAAAGCTGGCAAAGCCAACAATGAGAGCGACGCTGACCGCTGCCTCGAACGTGATCTCCACGTCTCAGTATGGGCCGGGCGTTTCGACAGAACATGGGACACCAAGCAGAATCGAGCCATGAGCACCGCAGCGCTTTCGAAGCAGTACAAGACCGTCAACAACAAGCAAGTGGCATACCACGAGGTCGGCACCGGAGATCCTGTGGTGTTCCTTCACGGCAACCCGACCTCGTCGTATCTGTGGCGCGACATCATTCCTCATGTGTCGGGACAAGCACGCTGCATCGCCCCAGATCTCATTGGGCAGGGCGACTCCGACAAGCTCGACGATCCGGGACCAGATTCCTACACCTTCACTGAGCACCGGGAGTATCTCGACGGTCTCCTCGACCAGCTCGACCTCGGCGACAACATCACCTTCGTCATCCATGATTGGGGTTCGGCGCTCGGCTTCGACTGGGCCAACCGACACCGAGATCGGGTTGCCGGCATCTGTTACATGGAAGCGATCGTTCGGCCCGTCAGCTGGGACGAGTGGCCAGAGGGCGCCACTGACATCTTCAAGGCGATGCGTTCAGAAGCGGGTGAGGGCATGATTCTCACGAAGAACCTCTTTGTCGAGGCGATCCTGCCGGCATCGATCATTCGTGATCTGTCCGATGAGGAAATGAACGAATACCGCCGACCCTTCGCCGAAGAGGGAGAGGACCGTCGACCCACGCTCACCTGGCCGCGCCAGATCCCGCTCGATGGTGAGCCGGCTGACGTCACCGAGATCGTCCAGAGTTACGCCGACTGGTTGTCGACATCAGACGTGCCGAAGCTGTTCATCAACGCCGAGCCGGGCACGATTCTGACCGGGGCGCAGCGAGAGTTCGCCCGTACCTGGCCCAACCAGACCGAGACGACCGTCGCCGGGATCCATTTCATCCAGGAGGATTCAGCCGCCGAGATTGGCGAGGCGCTCGCCGCTTGGCTTCCAACAAGCTGAAGAGAGTGACAAGCAGCTAATCGCGAACGATCTGCACGTCGCGCCAGAACGCGACTCGATCGCGAACCAGCCGACGGGCCAGCGGCCATGGCTCGGCGTAGGCGAAGGCTGAGTCAGGAGCGATGTCGTCGTCGACCTGCACATGCCAGTAGGACGCCTTGCCCTTCCAGATGCAACGGGTTGTCGAGGGACTTTCCAGCAAGACATCTGGATCGACACTGTCGAGTGGGAAGTACGTCATGCCTTCAACGACCTTCACATCGTCGCTTTCGGCGATGACAACTCCGTTGAACACGGCTTGGACCATGCCTACACAACCCGCAAGCGGTGCTGACCCTTCCCTCCGCAGATGGAGCCGCCGGCGCGTACTGGGTTAGCTTGCGAGCATGAAGGTGAGAATCGGTGTTGCGGCCGCGGCCGGCGTTGCCGACGATGCTGGTGAGTTCCTGAAACTGGTCGATGCGCTCGACGACCTCGGTTACGACTCGTTGTGGGTGCCTGACGTCATCACCCGTCCCACGCTCGACCCTGTTGCGGCTCTCGCGGTTGCGGCTGGGCGTAGCGAGCGGCTCAAGATCGGTACCCACCTCATCCTGCCTGGGCGCAATCCGGTGCTGCTGGCAAAGCAGCTTGCGAGCCTCGATCAGCTGTCCGCTGGCCGTCTCCTCTTGCTCGCTGTCATCGGCCTCAAGGAACCCATGGAGCTCGCCGCCCAGGGTGTCGAAGCCAAAGGCCGAACTCGTCTGCTCGAGGAGTCGCTCGCCATCATGCGAACGCTGTGGCGGGGCGAGGCCCACAACGGCATATCGCTTGCCGTACGGCCGGTGCAAGATCCGCTCGAAGTCTGGCTCGGCGGGCAGGTCCCGTCGGCGCTTCGCCGCTGTGGTCAAATCGGCGAAGGCTGGATGCCTGGACTCTGCACGCCCGCCGAAGCCAAGGCCGCCCGCGAGACCATCGAGGCAGAGGCGATAGCTGCTGGCAAGCACATCGATGGCGAGCACTTTGGCATGAACCTGACGTGGGTCGACGGCCAGATCACCGACGAGGTTCGAGCCCAAGTCGAAGGGAGACGTCCCGACCTACGAGCCGAAGATGTTGTCTCACGGGGTGTCGCTGGTCTGACAGAAACGATCGAGTCGTGGCTCGAGATCGGCTTTTCGAAGTTCGTGATCCGACCAGCTGCCCAGCCCGATTCGTGGAGCGACGCCGTTGATTCGGTCGCTGACGTGCTCAGTCTCCAAACCTGAAACGCTAAGCAGCAAGCGCAGACCGAATCAGATCGACGGACTCTTCGAGATTCCGAATCTGGTCGGCTGCTGTTTTGCCTCGTGCGCCGAGGCGTAGACACTGCACGCCGGCGTCTGCGTAGGCCCGGATGCGCTGCTTCACCATGTCTTCGGTGCCAATCGGATACGCCTGCAGCACGAGCTCTTCGGGCACCGCCGCAGCTGCGGCCGCCTTGTCGCCGTCGACCCACAATCGCTGCACCTCTTCACAGATGTCGGCATAACCGGCTCGCGAGTAGGCGGCGTTGTAGAAGTTGGTCTTCGCTGAACCCATACCACCGAGCGTGAACGCCATGCCCGGACGGGCCTGGGCGATGAGCTTGTCGACGTCTTCCGACACAGCGATCCCGCCGTTCACCTGAATCTCGATGTCGTCGAGGGTGCGGCCAGCCGACTCGGCCCCGGCCCGTATGGGGTCGAGCATCACATCGGCGTGCTCGGGGATGAACGAGGTGCCAAGCCAGCCATCGGCGACCTTTCCGGTGAGTTCGAGCGACTTTGGCCCAAGCGTGGCGAGGTAGATCGGCAGGTCGGGCCGAGGAGGAATCGATGACTTGAGTGCCTTACCCTCACCGCCCGGTCGAGGCAGCTCGTAGTGCTTGCCGTCGTACACCAGCCGTTCGCCGCTGAGACCCATCTTGACGATGTCGATGTACTCGCGAAGCCGGCCCAAGGGTTTGGCGAATGCTTCGCCGTGCAGCCCTTCGACAACCTGGGGTCCGCTGACGCCCAGCCCGAGAATGAACCGGCCGTTGGAGATTTGAGCCATGGAGAGCGCCGTCAGCACCGTTGTGGCTGGTGTACGGGCGCTGATCTGCATGATCCCGCTGCCGAGGGTGATGCGCTCGGTGACGCCGGCAAGGTAGGCAAGCGGTGTCACGGCTTCCATGCCCCAGGCCTCGGCCGACCAGGCGTAGTCAACGCCGATGCGGTCGGCCGCCTTGACGTACTCGACGATGTCGCTCCAATTTTCGCCGTCGTAATAGGCACTGCCGACCGAGACTGAGATCTTCATGGGCGCCATTGTGGTTCGCGGCCGAACGACCCGCCAGAAGCGACAGCCGCAGCGATCGTGTCCATCCGTTCGAAGCTGACCCCAAGCTCAGCCGCGGCGTCGATGAACCGCTCAAAGGCCAGCATGCGGTGGCCTCGCCCGATCACTTGCGGGTGAAACACCAGGGTGAACACGCCGGCTTCAACGTTTGTGGTCATCCATTGCACATCACCCAAGAAGTTCTCGAACATGTCGTTCGGGTTGGCGAGGCCCGGCATGACCATCCGGCGAAAGGCCACAAACTCCAGATACGGATAGTCATCGCCTGACCATGACCACGGCATCTCGACGATGTCGGTCTCGGGCCCCCACACCGGCGCCTCGGTCTCGGTGATCTCGTCGTCTCGACGAAGCATGTACGGCTGGTAGTCGTGCGCCATCAACGACGAGTCGTAGGTCAACCCGTGCTCCACCAGGAGGCCGGCAGTCTGGTTGGTCATGTCGCCAGCGGGTGCTCGATACCCGGCGGGTGGAGCGCCGGTCAGCTGGTCGACTAGCTCAATGGCCCGACTCATCGCAGCTCGCTCTTCGTCGAGCGATTGGAGGATGTTCATCTCATGGCAGTACCCGTGGATGCCAACCTCGCATCCGGCGTCGACCACCATCCGACACACGTCTGGATAGGTCTCAATCGTGTGCCCGGGGATGAAGAACGTCGAGGGAATGTCACGGCTGGCCAACATTCGCAGGATGCGGGGTACCGCGACTGCTCCGAACTCGCCCCGCGAGATGGGCGTCGGCCCGGTCATTTTGCGCATGATCCAAAGCGACGGCCCGTCGAAGTCGAACGACAGACAGACGTGCCCGGCCGGAGAACCAGCAGGGTCGGTCGTCACGGGCGGCCGACCTCCCGATACGGCATGCCACGATCGGCCGCCGGCTCTTTCGGCAGGCCGAGAATGTTCTCGCCGATGATGTTGTGTTGAATCTCGTCGGTTCCGCCGGCAATCGACTGGGCTGGCGTCGACACCAGAACCTCGGCCACCACCGAGTCGACCGGATCGTCAGTCTCTTTCAGCATCCCGGTGGCGCCCGCAATGCTCGAATGCAGTGCGTTCGACCGTCTCGCAACTTCAGAGGTGGCAATCTTGCCGATCGATCCCTCGGATCCCGGTGGACGTCCGAGTTGGCGAGCCGCCTTGGCCCGCAAAGCCGTCCATTCGTTGGCCTTGCGGAAGCCTTGCAACTTCATCATCTCGTTGCGCAGCACCGGGTCGTCGGCCACGCCGGCCGCTCGTGCCTGCTGTTCGAGCAGATCGGGCCGACCTTGACGCTGCGGATACCACTCGTAGGTCTTGTTGTATTCGACCGCCTCGGCCTTGGCCTCGTCGATGACGCGGCCTCCAGCGTCCTTGGCGAACATGATGCTGCGGGTTGCGGCATAGCTCCGCTCATGGGCCAGGGTCGCTCTGGCGACTCGCCAACCACCGCCGACTTCACCGACCACATTGCCGTGCGGCACCTCGGCATCCGAGAGAAAGACCTCCATGAACGAATGGTGGTAGTTCATCTGGTCGATCGGGCGGACTTCGACGCCCGGTTGGTGCATGTCGATCACGAAGTACGTGATGCCGGAGTGTTTCACCGCTTCCCAATCAGTGCGGGCCACCAGAATTGCCATGTCGGCATGGTCGGCGCTGGTATTCCAGACCTTTTGACCGTTGACGATCCAGGTGTCTCCGTCACGGGTCGCCGTCGCCTTCATCCCGGCAAGATCAGAGCCAGCACCCGGCTCGCTGAAGAGCTGACACCAGGCCTGTTCACCCGTCAATGCCGGCCGAAGCACTCGCCTCTTGAGCTCGTCTGAGCCGTTCTCGTACACCGTGGGAGCGGCCAGACCAGCGCCGGCGCCGAGCGGCAGAGCCACTCCGCCGGCCTCCCGAATAGCGGCATGCGCAACTCGGTCTGTCCATGCCGGGAGATCCCGACCAAACCAGTCGGTCGACCACGACGGAACCGCCCAACCCGACTCCAAGAGGCGAGTTCGCCACTCGACGAGCGACACGTCGGGATCCCACGCGTCACGAAACCAATCGAGAACCTGCTCACGAACTTGGTCTTCGGTCACCACGGTCATGACCCTTGGCTTACCACCTCGCCGCTCGACGAGGCGAACGGATCAGCTCGCCGTTGCGTCGAGGAAGGCCCGAATGTGTCCTTCAACCATGTCGATCAGCTCGTCAAACTGCGCGTAGACAGGTACTTCAGGTCGGTTGGCCAGCCAGCCGACGATCATCAGACTGCGCATGGCGAGGAACACATCGATCAGCGCTTCCTCGCTGGCGCTGAGGTCATGCGCCGCCCGGTAGCCCTCGACAATCGCACGGCGTGCGTCGGCCTCGAGGTCGTCTCCGAGCATCGGGTGGAGGGCAACGGCGAGTTCGTGCGGAAACCAGCCATACCCCGAGTCGTCGAAGTCGATCACGGTGAGGTTCGTGCCGTCAGCCAACACGTTGCCGAGGTGCAGATCGGCATGGATCATGCCGAAGTGGTCGCTGTCAGTCGGCAGACCGCTGAGGATCTCGACGAGATAGTTGCGGGCATCGGTGAACAGTGCCCGCTGGGCGATCGTCAGCTGCTCGACCTCCCAGAAGCGGTCCCAGATGGGGGCTTCGCCGACAAGGCCGTCGAGATCCCAACGACGACGCGTGAAGGTTTCGGACGGCGTCCAACTCGCATTGTGTGCTCGTATCTGGCCTGCGAGTTCGCCGATCCGTCGATAGTGCTCGACGATGCCGGGTCCACCCGCATCGAGTGGTCCGCCGAGAGGAGCGCCGTCAACCCAGCTGATGACACCCACTTGATGAGCGACTCCGTCAACTTCAGCGAGTGCGTAGTGCCCACCAGCGGTGGTGGAAAGACACGTCGGCACCGGCACGCCGAACTGTCCGAGTGACTCGACGAACTCGACTTCGGACTCCATCTCTTCAATCGAGTTGTATCCCGGGCGATGCAGTCGCATCACGTAGTTCTGACCGTCTGCGGCACCGAGTGACAGGACGACGTTCTCGCTGTGGGAAAGCAGCTTGAGCGATGCGACCTCGAGCCCAAAGGCTGGCGCCACGCTGCGTCCGGCTTCAATGAAGTTGCTCATCAAAACGCAGCCACCGCGTCGCTGAAGGCATCCACAAAGAGATCGGCGTGTTCGGCTTCGAACACGATCGGCGGGCGAATCTTGAGCACGTTGCCGTGCTGTCCGGCTTTGCCGAGCAAGATGCCGCGCTGCTTGAGGGCCTCGACCATGCGCCCGGCGCCCTCGACGTCGGGGTCGGTCGTGCCCGGTACCACCCAGTCGATACCGATGAACAATCCGTGACCCCGAACGTCACCCATCGGGGCAGTGTCTGCCTGCAGCTCACTCAACCGACTCAGCAGGCCTCCACCCACTGTCGCCACCTGTGGAATGAGCTCTCGATCGATGATTTCATCGATCACGGCCATTCCGGCAGCTGCTTGCAGCGGGCTGCTGGCGAAGGTGTTGAAGTAGCGATGTTGAGCTCGGAACGTCGTGACGTTGTGATGGCTCGATGCCACCGCCGACATCGGCATCCCGTTGCCCATGGGCTTGCCCATACAGACGATGTCGGGCACGAATCCCATCGTTTCGTAGCCCCACCACTGCCCGCTGCGGCCGAACCCAGCCTGCACCTCATCGCCGATCACCATGCCGCCAGCCTCATGCACCATCGCAGTGGCTTGTTCGATCCAGGAAGCGGGAGGGTTGGGCAAACCTTCGTTGGCGAGGATCGTGCACAGCATCAACCCGGCAAACCCACCATTGGCCTCCATGTCATCGATCATCGCTCGCAGCTCATCGAGGTGAAGCTGACAGAGATCGGCTTCCGACAGACCGGGGTCGAGCGCCCGGTAGACCTGCGGTGTGTGGATGGCTCTGATGCCGCTGCGGTCCTCGCCGAACGGCAGCCTCGTCATCTTGCCGACCAGGCTCGAGTTGCCGTGGTAGGTGGCGTCGGTGCAGATCAGGCCTCGCTTGCCTGTGAGGATTCGAGCCATCCGCAGCGCCATCTCGGTAGCTTCGGTGCCGCTACACGCCATGATCATCGACTCGATGCCATCGTGGTGGAGGCCGAGCAGCCGTTCTGCGTAGTCCACGACACTGTCGTGGAGGTAGCGGCTGTGCACGTTGAGGGTGGCGGCCTGTTCGGCAACGGCGGCGGCGACCCTGGGGTTTGCGTGGCCGACACACGGGACGTTGTTGTAGAGGTCGAGGTACCGAGTGCCGTCTGTGGCCTCGAGCCACACTCCGTCGCCTTTGGCGAGTTGCACTGGATCGTCGTAGAACAACGGCGACCCCGCACCCATAACGGCGTGATGGCGAGCGAGTAGATCAGTCACGCATCGAGTCTTTCATGACCGCACACCAAGTTGACGGTTCCAGGCCCCGTTGAGTAACCATCGGGCATGACACTCAAGATCGGGATCATGGCTGGCAACGCCGACCCAGCGGCGCTCGATGCGGTTCGAGATGCCGAACGGCTCGGTGTTGATTCGGTGTGGGCCCCCGAGGCGTGGATGTACGACGCCCTCACGCCGTTGGCCTACCTCGCCGCGATCACCGAACGGGTACGTCTTGCCACCGGCATCGTGCAACTCGGGGCCCGCTCCCCTGCCATGTTGGCCATGTCGGCCCTCTCGATGCAGAAGATGTCAGACGGCCGCTTCATTCTCGGAATCGGCACGAGCGGCCCGCAGGTCATGGAGGGGTGGCATGGGGTCCGCTTTGATCAACCTGTCACCCGCACGAGTGAAACGATTGACATCATCCACCAGGTCGCGTCTGGCGATCGGTTGAGCTACGACGGCAAGGTCCACACGCTGCCGCTGCCTGACAGTCAGGGTCGGTCGATTCGATCCCCCGTGGCTGGCGCCGACATCCCCGTCTACATCGCGTCGATGGGGCCGGCCAATCTCCGCCTCACCGGAGCGAAGTCACAGGGATGGATCGGCACCGCCTTCATGCCGGAATCGGCAGACGCCTTTCTCGACCCGATCAGCGAAGGTGCTGAGTCCGCTGGCAAAACGCTGAGCGATATCGAGCTGACCGTGGCGGCCGGACTCGAGTTCACTGACGACATCGAAGAGGCGGGGCGCCGCCATGCGGCCGGGTATGCCTTCACGATCGGAGCCATGGGCTCATCGTCGACCAACTTCTACAACCGGGCGTTCGAGAACCAGGGCTTCGCCGAGGGTGTCGCCGAGGTGCAGCGACTCTGGGAAGCGGGCGACAAAGAAGCGGCCGGCGCCGCTGTGCCCATCGAGATCGGCCTGCACACCAACCTGGTCGGCGACGACGCTGCGATCACCGAGCGCCTCCGCAAGTACCGAGATGTCGGTGTCGACACCCTGCGAGTCGGCATCAGCGGCGATACCGCGAGCGATCGACTCGATCAACTGGCTCGACTGATCGACCTCGTGAACAACGTCAACGCTGAATAGGCACCGCTCGACGGGCGATGGCATCGACGTCGATCTGCGAACCGAGGGTGCCGAGTTCACTGCCCCAATCGCCATCGAGCCTGGAACGAACATAGGCATCAGCGATCTCGGGCTCGTGGCGCAGACACAACGACGCGCCCCAGCACACCGCCAACTGCTCAACGAGCCGGCGGGCGTGGACTTCGTCGGTTGGCGCGGCCAACGTGTCCCGCAGAAGCCTCAGCATGTGGTCGAAGGTGCGGTCCGCACCCGAGGCAAGCTCGAGCTCGGCGAGAAAAGCTTCGCCCGACTCGGGCGAGCGTTGCAGGGCCCGCAACACGTCGAGGGCAATGACGTTTCCGGCCCCTTCCCAAATGGCGTTGAGCGGCGCCTCTCGATAGAGCCTCGGCAGGATCGACTCCTCGACGTATCCGTTGCCCCCAACACACTCGAGTGCTTCCCGAACGACCGGCGTAGATCGCTTCGAGAGCCAGTATTTGGCGACCGCTGACGACAAGCGCAGGAACGCGGCCTCGTGCTCGTCGATCGGTGCCCGCTCGAAGGCGCCAGCGAGCCGCATGGTCATCATGGTGCCGACCTCCGTTTCGAGTTGCAGGTCGGCCAGCACGTTCTGCATGAGTGGCTTGTCGATCAACAGGTCGCCGAAGGCCTCGCGTTGGCTCAGGTGCCACGCCGCTTGGCTGACGGCTTGGCGCATCAGGCTGACCGACCAGTTCGTCACGTCGACCCGGGTTGCGTTCACCATCTTCAGGATGACGTTGATGCCACGGCCTTCTTCACCAACGAGCCAACCGGCGGCATCGGTGTACTCGAGTTCGCTCGACGCGTTCGATCGGTTGCCGAGCTTGTCCTTCAGCCGCATCAAACGAAGCGAGTTGCGGGTGCCGTCTGGCAGCACTCTCGGAACCAGAAAGCATGAAATGCCACCGGAGGCCTGGGCCAACACCATGAAGGCATCACTCATCGGGGCCGAGGTGAACCACTTGTGTCCGGTGAGCCGATACTCACCGCAGGGCCCACCACCATCGACAGCAACCGCAGCCGAGGTGTTGGCCCGCACGTCGCTTCCGCCCTGCTTCTCGGTCAGCCCCATACCGAGCAAGTTGCCCGACTTGGTAGACGGCTCGACCAAGCGAGGGTCATAGGAACGGGTGCGGATGCGAGGTTCCCACATCTCGGCGAGATCAGGTTGTTCGCGTAGTGCGGGCAGCACGGCACCCGTCATCGAGGTTGGGCAGCCGTGTCCGACTTCGACCTGGCTGATCAGATGCATGCGCACGGTCCGAGCGACATAGGCGCCGTCGCCAGGGGTGCCGTCGTAGTGCGACGAGTGGATGCCAGCGCCGACCGAAAGGTCCATCAGCCGGTGATACGACGGGTGGTAGCGCACCTCGTCGATGCGCTCGCCAACTCGGTCGTGGGTGACGAGTTCAGGACTGTTGCGGTTGGCATCGAAGCCCCAGCCGAACACCTCCTGAGACCCGACACGCTCGCCAAAGGCTGTGAGATCAACCGCTGCCGAACCGGCCCCTTCACGCTCGGCCGCTCGCTGCAACGTCGGGTCAGACAAGAACAGGTTGTACGGCTCCAGTGATCCGGTCACAGCAGCTCCTCAAGGCTTCGGTGTTAGTGCTGGAGCGCCGGCTCGTTGCGTCCGAACACGAGCGAGTCGTGAGCACCGGTGTGAAACCCTCGTTGAGCCCCCGCCATGGTCGAGAAGTCTTCAGTATCGGTGACTTCGACGAGTAGATCGAGGTTGCGCTGCCAGTGCCGCTCCGAGCGCAAGTTGTTCGGCGGCACGTAGAGGCTGACGTCGAGCACGCACTCATCGGCCGTTGGTCCCGGGTTGGCTCGGTACACCTGGGCATGGTCCTGCTGGTAGATGAACACCGTGTTTGGCTGGAAGTACCAGAGGATGGTTGCGTGCGGCAGCAGCGACCACTCGGCTCGTGCGGTCTCATCGAGTTCATCGATCGAGCGGCGAGGCGAGACCATCCGCCCGTGATCTCCGAACGGATCGAAGAGGGCGTAGTCGGAGTAGATCATCGGATCGAGCGTCTCTCGATGCAGAACGCCGACGTGATACGCCTCCATGAACGTGTCGATTGCCAACTTCCAGTTGAGCCGGCGCCCAAACGAGCGAGTACCAAACAATCGGTAGGAGCCCAGATCAAACGAGCGAAGTTCGTCTTCGGCTCCGCGTGTGAGATCGTCACCAATCTGCGTCTGGGGATCTGCCGACACCCAGATCATGCCGTCACGCTCCGCAACCGCTACAGGCGTGAGCCCACGTGCTTCTGCGTCGTCGAAGTACTCAGTCCGACGCTGCGCAGCCAATGAACCATCGAGGTAGTAAGTCCAGCCGTGATACGGGCACGACAGGCGAGCAGCCGACCCACACCCGTCTGCAACCTCGGCGCCGCGGTGGCTACAGACGTTGAGGAGGCCGTGGACAACACCATCGCGGTCACGAGTGAGCACAACCGAGCGCCCGGCGAGATCGACCACGGCAAAGGTGTCTGGCTTGGGCAACATGCCAGACAGGCCGACGAGCGTGGGGGCTTTCGTGAGCAAGCGACGCTCGCGATCGAAACGCTCAGGGTCGGTGTAGTCCGAGGTCGGGATGCGCATGGACGTCGCCGCCGTGTCGGTGCCGCGACCGTCCGAGCGATGAACGTTGATCCGATCGATCAATTCGAGCTGGGTCTCGCGTCTCACGAATCCTGCTTACCATGCCGTCCGCTGCGGACTCCAGACGTAGAGTCGGCCGCGAGAACACGCTGCGTATCAAACAACCTGCGTATCAAGCAACCTGCGTATCAAACAACCTGCGTCTGGAGAACGAGATGTCATTCGAAGCAACTGGCCCAATCGATCGAGTGGCCAACGGCCAAGCCGTGCGGCGGCAGGTTCTCGGCGATGAGTATGTCGACGCCGTGAGCGAACCGAAGACCGAAGCCCAGCACGCCTTTCAGGAGCTGGTCGCTGGGTTTGCATGGGGCACCGTCTGGACTCGTGATCAGCTGTCGCTGCGCGACCGCAGTCTGCTGAATCTGGCGATGCTCACCGCCCTCAACCGACCTCACGAACTGGCCCTCCACGTGAAGGGTGCCCTCAACAACGGTCTCACCCCAGTCGAGATCGAAGAGGCACTGATGCATGCCGCTCCCTATTGCGGCATTCCGGCCGCAATCGACGCCATGCGCACGGCCCGCCCGCTACTCGAAGAAGCCGCAGACGGCTGAAGCGCAGACCCCAAAACGCGAACAACCCCCCGTTCTGGAGGCCGGTACCGGCAGAAACGCCGGTGGGAGACTCCAGAACGAGGGGATCGTTCAGTCAGCACTGTTCAGTCAGTGCTGTCTAGGCCAGATCGAAGCGATCGTTGTCCATGACCTTGGCCCACGCTGCGCCGAAGTCGTTGGCGAACTTCTCGCCAGCGTCGTCGGCTGCGTACACATCAGCAATGGCCCGCAGGATCGAGTTCGAGCCGAACACGAGGTCGGCCCTGGTGCCGGTCCACTTGAGCTCGCCCGATGCACGGTCTTTGCCTTCGAAGACATCCTCAGCACCTGATGCGGCTGACCACTCGGTGTTGTAGTCCATCAAGTTGACGAAGAAGTCGTTGCTGAGCGTGCCCACGTTGTCGGTGAGAACGCCGTGGTTGTCGGTGGACACACCGAGCACACGGAGACCAGCGACGAGCACGGCCATCTGTGGTGCGCCGAGATCAAGCAGCTGCGCCTTGTCGACGAGCAGGTGCTCGGCAACGTGTGTGCCGCCCTTGCCCATGTAGTTGCGGAAGCCGTCGGCCTTGGGCTCGAGCCACGCGAACGACTCTTCGTCGGTCTGCTCTTGGGTGGCGTCGCCCCGACCGGTGCTGACCGACACCGAGATGTCGTAACCAGCAGCCTTGGCGGCAGCCTCAACCGCAGCGGTACCACCGAGCACGATCAGGTCGGCCATCGAGACGTCGACGCCAACGCTCGACTGCACACCTTCGAGAGCGGTGAGCACTCGACGGAGTTCGGCCGGGTTGTTGGCGGCCCAGTCGTTCTGAGGAGACAGACGAACACGAGCACCGTTGGCGCCGCCTCGCTTGTCGCTGTTTCGGAACGTCGATGCCGACGCCCAAGCGGTGCTCACCAGATCGGTGATGCTGAGGCCGGCGTCCATGACCGCAGCCTTGACGGTTGCGACGTCAGCATCGCTGAGTGCCGTGCCGGCGGGGATCGGGTCCTGCCAGAGCAGTTCTTCGTCTGGAACCTCGGGGCCGAGATAGCGAACGGCGGGGCCCATGTCGCGGTGGGTGAGCTTGTACCACGCACGGGCGAACGCCTCGTCGAGCTGCTCGGGATTGTCGCGGAAGCGCTGGCTGATCTCGTTGTAGATCGGGTCCATCTTCATCGCCATGTCGGCCGTGGTCATCATCGGCGCATGGAACACACCGTCGCGGTGGGCATCAGGAACCGTGCCGGCCAGCGCTGGCGCATGCCATTGCTTGTGACCCGACGGGCTCTCAGTGAGCTCCCACTCGTTGTCCATGAGCGTCTCGAGGTAGTTGTTGTCCCACGTGGTTGGGGTGGAGTTCCACGCACCCTCGAAACCCGAACCCGTGATGTGCTCGGCGATGCCCGACTCGAAGTCGTTCTTCCAGCCGATGAGCTGCTGCTCCATTGGTGCGCCCTCTGGCTCGGCGTTCACCATGTCTTCGGGGCCGGCACCGTGGGCCTTACCGAAGGCGTGTCCGCCCACGACCAGGGCGACGGTCTCTTCGTCGTTCATGGCCATGCGGCCGAAGGTCTCACGAATGTCGCGGCCTGAGGCAACCGGATCAGGGTTGGCGTTTGGTCCCTCTGGGTTCACGTAGATGAGACCCATCTGCACGGCGCCCAGTGGCTCCATGAGGTCGCGGTCGCCGCTGTAGCGCTGATCGTCGAGCCAGATGTCTTCTGGACCCCAGTAGATGTCTTCTTCAGGGGCCCACACGTCTTCACGACCGCCAGCGAAGCCGAAGGTCTTGAAGCCCATCGACTCGAGTGCGACGTTGCCGGTGAGGATCATGAGGTCGGCCCACGAGAGGCTGCGACCGTACTTCTTCTTGACCGGTTCGAGAAGGAGACGTGCCTTGTCGAGGTGGACGTTGTCTGGCCAGCTGTTGAGCGGGGCAAAGCGCTGTGTGCCAGAGGCACCGCCGCCACGACCGTCGTGGGTGCGGTAGGTGCCGGCGGAGTGCCAGGCCATGCGAATGAAGAACGGGCCATAGTGCCCGTAGTCGGCTGGCCACCAATCCTTGGAGTCGGTCATGAGCGCCGTGAGGTCGGCCTTCACGGCGCCAAGGTCAAGCGACGCAAAGGCGGTCGCGTAGTCGAAATCGTCGTCCATGGGGTTCGACTTGGCCGAACCCTGATGCAGGATGTTGAGGTTGAGCTGGTTCGGCCACCAATGTGCGTTTGCGTGACTTCCACGGGCGGCGTGGTCGCTGTGTACGACGGGACACTGGCCTTCGTCAGACATAGTTCCGTTGACTTCCTTTGTTCTGGGTGATGATGGGTTTGCGGGATTCGTGTCGGGCGATTCACATCGCTCGACGGGTGGGTCACATTGCGCGACAGGTGGGGCAGCGACCCCAATACACGACTTCGGCTTCGTCGATTTCGAAGCCGTGGTCGTCGTCAGCCGTCAGACACGGAGTGGTGCCGACAGCGCAATCGATGTCGAACATCACACCGCAGCTGCGGCAGATCAGGTGGTGGTGGTTGTCACCGACGCGATCCTCGTAGCGGGCAACTGAACCGGTGGGCTGAATCAGCCGCACCATGCCCGCTTCGACGAACGCCCCGAGCGTGTCGTAGACGGCCTGGCGCGAGATCGAACCGATCTCCGCTCGGACGTCGTCTGTCAGCTCGGTCGCTGAGGCGTGGGGCCGGTTTGACACCGCATGCATGACCGCAAGACGTTGCGCGGTGACCTGCAGGCCCCGGCTTCGCAGTTGCTGCTCAACGGTGTCGTCCAACTCCACTGCGGGACAATTAACCACGCTTTCTGGACTCAGTCAAGTATCCAACTGATGTTTGAATCAGCTTCTTCGCTCATCCGGCGAACGCCAGATCTCTGGCAGGAGTTCACCGCCTGGCCGATCCCCTTCAGCGAGGCCAAACGACGTCATCATCTCGCTGAAGTCCGGGTCCATCCCTTCGTCACGAAACGCAATGCGTACGTCGTCACCGAGCCACTTCGACGTGAAGACTCGCAGGTCGCGATCGTCCGGGAGCTTGCCCGAACCGCCGTGGAGAATGCGGCTGTTGAACACCACACAGTCGCCCGGCTCCATGTCCCAACTCACGACGCCGAACGCCTCTGGGTCGGCGCCGATGTCTGGCACATCGGCTTCTGCAATCGCGGAGAAATCACTGCGGTCGACGTCGGCCTTGTCGTCCGGATTCAGCAAGCCGAAGTCGTACTGATCGAAAACCCGGTTGTTGCGATGCGAACCGGGCACAAAGGCCAAGGCGTTGGCTGCTGCCACCGGGACCAGAGGCATCCAGACGGTGCAGGTGTCGTGACCGGCGACGGACCAGTACGGCTCGTCCTGGTGCCACGGTGTCTCGAACTGTGAACCAGCCGACCGAACAAACACGGCGTCGAAGTAGAAGTTGACCTGGCTCGAGCTCATGAGCCGGCCGGCAATCTCCGCCGCCGGTGAGCCGTAGACAAACCTCTGGTACTCCGGGATGTCGTGCCAGGCCATGCTGTCCCAGAACATCGTGCGACCGTGCTGATCGCGATCCCAGATCCGCGCCCTCTGGGTTGGGTTGTCGAGATGGCGGGTAAGCCCCTCGGTCAACACCTCGATCCACTCCGCGGAGAACATCTGCGGCAACATCACCACGCCATCCCGACCGAACTGGTCGATGCTGGCCTGGTCGATGGTGTGCGGGCTGATCACGCTTCGATCGAACGCAGAATGCCGGGAAAGAGCCGCTCCGCTGGGGGCTCGTGGCCCCATACCGACACCGAGTCGTAGTGACCCGGCGGCGTGTTCGCTGAGGTATCAACCAGTCGAGCACCGGCGCCGTACTCGACCTCGAAACCCGATGGGGTTCGAACATAGAACGAGAACATGCCGTCGTTCGTGTGCCGACCGAGGGTCATGGCGATGGTCATGTCTCGTTCGTTGACGATGTCGTAGGCCGAGACGACATCGTGCGAGCGCTCGACTTCGAGCATCAGATGGTGCACACCAACCATGCCGGGCACGCCCGAGAACGCAAGCGTGTGGTGCCGGGGATTGCAATGCAGAAAGCGAACCTGAATGCCCATGTCGACATCATCGGAGTGGCCGAACCCAAGCGTCTCCTGGAAGAACTGGCTGGCTTGATCAACGTCAGGCACCATCAGCACGAGGTGGCCCAACCCACCCTCGCCGGTGAGAAAGCCGCCCTCCATCGCCCGGCCAGGGGCGAACGGTTCGGCGGCTTGGTGCAGTCCGTACGTCAGTTCGTGACGGAACCCAAACGGGTCGCTGAACCACGCAATCGCTTCGACCTGTCGATCAGCGGCCAGGCCAGCTTCACCCTGGTTGACGGAGTGACCTGCATCGGCGAGCTGTCTTGTCGCGACCTCGAGGCCACCGGCATCTCCAACGTCCCAGCCGATGTATCCGAGGTCGTTGGTGTCGCCTTGGTGGATGGCGATTCGCCACGCCGCCTCGTCGACCCGCAGCACCACATCGCCAGGCTCGCTGGGCACGAGTTGAGCGCCAAGCACCTCGGGCCCAAACGACCGCCACTCCTTGGCGTTGGGCGAGGTGAATCCAACATAGGCAAGTGATCGAATCACAGAATCGGCTCCGGGTTCTGGGTGTCGAGGAGTGTGCCGCCGACCGATCGGGCCACGGGGTCGCTCACGAGGAAGGCATGACCCAAACCGCTTTGCACGTCGTGGTACCGCCCATGCAGCGGGTGGTCCCGAAAGATCACTCGACCAGATGCAGCCCGATGCAGATCTCCGACTGCACTACCGACCAGCTCGCAGCCACGGTTCAGATTCCAGCGATACCGACCCCGCTCGGCCATGGTGGGCGTGTCGCCCGATTCGGCCCGGGCAACGAGCTCAGCCACATCGGTTCGCATGTGGGTGATCGCGGCAGTGAGTGTCCATTCGGCCTCAGCCAACCGGCGCTGTGTGAGTGGATCATCGGCCAAGGCGCCTCCGGGGACCCTGCGGCCCTTGGCTTCGGCGGTCCAGGCATCGACATACCCTCGGGCTGCGCCAAGCACCGATGCGGCCAGGGCGGCGTTGAAGACGACCGACCAGGGCAGTCGGTAGAGCGGCGAGGTGTTGTGTGACCAGCCCGGAAGGTCAGCACCGGCGTA
>CALJSB010000147.1 GCA_937976305.1 uncultured Acidimicrobiales bacterium | reverse complement strand
GAGCGAGCACGACGTCGAGCAGGGTGATGTCGGCAGCCGGACGAGCCAGCTTGTAGCCGCCATTGCGGCCCGGAACCGACTCGACGATGCCCGCCCGAGACAGCGCCTGCATTTGCTTGGCCAGGTACGCCGACGGCACCCTTTGGAGCGGATCGACCCCGACCTTGGCCAAACCGTCGATCGCCGCGTCGCCGAGCGAGGGCAGACCGACATCGATCAACGTCGCCTCATCACTGTTGTTGATCACCGCGTAGCAATTGAAGATCCACTGGTGCGTTCTGTAGACGGGGAGGTCGAACAGACGATCCATGAATCCACCCTACGGCCCGCAGTCGCGGCGGGGCGCTCCTGGTGACTCGGCCTCCGCCACGGTTGTGTCGATGAGGAATGCTCCTGCAGGGCGAACTGGCTTCCGATTCGGGTCGTTCCGAATGGCTTGTGCCTCAGCAGCAGTAGCGACCTGGCTGGGCCGACCCATGCGCAATTGGGCCCTTCTCGTGCACCAGGTTGATTGTTCGATTCGGTGGGGTTGCTCCCGAGTGCATTGCAAACGACGTGGTGTCGTAAAAGGTTGCCCGCAGACGCGCCAAACACGCACGAGGTTGGCGGTTGGCTGCCGTGCGTATCTGGGTTCCGTCACGTTGCGTGTGTGAGATGCGTCCGCGGACGCATCTCGTCACGGTGTGCAGTTATGTGGCCACGTTCGGTCTACGGAATGCGTCGGCGGACGGATGCGTGACCGACGCGACCGGCCGGTAGCAGCGCAGGCTGGGAACAGGCGGAACCGGCGAGATCAACGGCGGTAGCGTCCGGTATTCGTGGCGACGCAATTGGGCCGATACCTGGCGGCCGCCAGGAAGGTAGAGCTGTGATTCAGCGTGTGGTTATCGAGTGCTGGGCGTGAGCCGTTCCAGGTTCAAGTTCCAACGTCGTATCGGAGCTGTCCTGATTTCCTAGCGCTGCTGATTGCTTCCAATGTCTGTTCGAGGCGCAGTCCGTCCGAGTCGAGAACGTGTCGTGAATCGACTGTTGCCTGGCGAAACTCGGCATGCATCTTCCGGGTTGCAGCCTCGTCGGTGAAGCCGTGCCCGGTCCGGGTGGAGACTCTGGAAACGCAGACGTCTACTGGTGGGAGGATCACGAGATAGTCGAGCGTGTTGAGGTTGCAAGCTGAGGCAAACGCCGGGAGAAGCCACGGCCCGATGACCCCGTCGTAGACCGTCTCGTAGTCTTCCGCAAAACGACCCGTCGCCCGTGCGGCAGCCTCGGTAACGATCTCATTTTGGCTCTGCGATTCCGGGAACCAGGGGTCGATCGCCCCGGCAGCGAGGAAGCCGAAGAAGTCGTCTCCGTGAACGAGCACGCTGGCTGAACACTGGTTGGCCAACTCAACAGCGACCGTTGACTTCCCCGCACCCGGCGGCCCTGTAACGACAAGTAGCGAACCCATCCCTTCAGTCTGACTGAGAGCCGGTCCAGAGGCAGGCCACATCCGCTCGTTCTCGACACGGGTAGCCGTGTCGGCGGACATTCACCGGTCGGGGTCGGCTTGCGACCGCTCAGGGCGGTGATCCATCCTCGTCCGTTCGTCGAGCTGGGTCTCGATCGCCAATGCCCACGTTCGCGACAATCGCGACCAGTGACGGTGGTACCGTTCGATCGTGTTCGAGCTGGTTCCGCCTTCTCCGGAGCTGTTCACCAAATGGAACGCGGCCCATGAGGAGTGGGGCTCCGGATTTCACGAGGACGGATTCGGGATCTCACCCTCTGATGATGTGAAGTCTCCCGCCGGGTTCCAGGCATGGATCGACCGGCTGGACGCGCTTTCCCAACCAGATGATCAGGGGCTTGTTGGCGTCTTTCGTTGGGTCCTTGAGAGAGGCAACGTCGCTGGCGGGATAGCGCTTCGCTACGGCAACGACAAGGTGACTGACAGGCTTGGGCATATCGGGTTCGGTGTCACGCCCTCATCCCGTGGGCGCGGGGTTGGCTCGTGGGCGCTCCAGCAAATGCTCGCGCTCGCAAGCGAACTCGCCATCAGCCCGATCGTTCTCGTGTGCCGATCCGACAACGAGCCGTCGATCAGAACGATTGCAGCGGCTGGAGGTGAAATCGCCGGCGTGCCCAACGAGGATGGATTGCTGCGCTTCCGGATCGATCCCCACTAGCGACCATCTCTGCTCGTACGCCACTCAATACCCGTAGCGACCTTGCTGGCCTCTCACCCAGTAGACGATGTCATGGAATCGCCGACGTGGCCCACAACGCAGCGCCGCAGAACCTGCGTGATGTGCGGCGCAATCGCTCGATACCGTCAGACGTCACGAAGGCATGGTGTATTGTAGGTGTATGGCACGTACCAATATCGACATAGACGAAGACGCCTGTCGCGAGGTAATGGATCGTTATCAGCTCGCGACGAAGCGCGAGGCGGTCAATCTGGCGCTAAGGCGTCTCGTTGGTGAAGCGCTTGACCTTGACGACGCCCGAGCGCTTCGCGGCTCAGGCTGGGAAGGCGATCTGACCGACATGCGCGCAAGTCGCGCCGAATGATCGTCGTCGACTCCTCAGCGTGGATTGAGTTCCTACGCGACACCGACTCTCCAGTGTGCAACGCCGTCGACCGGCTGCTCGACGCAGACCTTGCCGTGTGCGACGCGATCTCAATGGAAATTTTGGCAGGCGCTCGGGATGATCATCACCTGTCCCAACTGCGCGGGCTCATCAACCGAGCGACGATGCTGCCGACCACCCCAGCTGACTTCGACGAAGCAGCCGCCCTCTATCGAATCTGCCGCCGACGGGGAGAGACGGTCCGCAAACTGATCGATTGTCTCATTGCCGCTGTGGCGATTCGAACCGGAGCGGAACTGCTCCATGCAGACATGGACTTTGCTGCCCTCGTTCGACACACCGAACTGCGAAGCCACTCAGATTCCAGATCCTGAGCTCGGCGGCGCGGCGAACTCAGCCCATAATCGTGATCGCGAAGCGCAAGACAGGCCCTCGGTGTCCGGCCAACTGTTGCTCCCGGCCACTCGGCACCGCCAAACGTAACGGATCTCAAACCTGATCCATCCTGTCGAGCATGTCGGTGAACCCCGTGAAAGTTTCGAGTGTCGGTGAGCGAAAGGTTGGAGGGACTGAAAGGTTCTGTTCACGACCTCGAAACGGAGTTCACATAGTCGAAACAAATGTGAAATGCCGGGGACCTGCTGGCCGGGCAACCTCTGATTGCTTTTGTGTGGCGAGAAGAAAGAGGGCCTTCAGTGGACTCGGGAAACAATGCGTGGATATTGACGTCGGCGGCGCTGGTGCTCTTCATGGTGCCTGGGCTTGCGCTGTTTTACGGCGGCATGGCCCGCTCGAAGAACATGCTCAACATGCTGATGATGAACATGGTGTGCCTCGGCATCGTGCCGATCGTCTGGTACGTGGCTGGCTACAGCCTCAGCTCGACTGGTGACAGTGCGTTCATCGGTGGCTTCGACCACCTGTTCCTGGCCGACATCGGGATCACCGGTGAAGACGGCGGCGCCGGATTGCGCGATGTGTTCTTTGCTCTCACGTTTGCGTCGATCACCCCGGCGCTCATCTCCGGCGCGGTCGCTGACCGCATGAAGTTCTCCGCCTGGGTGGTGTTTGTTCCCATCTGGATGATGCTTGTGTTCGTGCCAGCGTGGTCGTGGGTCTTCCGGTTCAACGACGACGGCAGTGGCCTCGGCTGGCTCGTCGCCCGTGGCAGCCTCGACTTCGCTGGCGGAACCGTCGTGCACGTCGCCGCCGGTGCAGCCTCGCTCGCACTCGTGCTCGTGCTCGGCAATCGCAAAGGCTGGCCGACTGAACCCATGGCGCCCCACAACCTTCCGTTCACCATGCTCGGTGCCGGCATGCTCTGGTTCGGCTGGTTCGGATTCAACGCTGGCTCTGCGTTTGCTGCTGACGGCGTTGCCATTCAGGCCTTTGCCAACACCTTCATCGCTGCCGCTGCCGCAATGCTGTCGTGGCTCATGGTCGAGAAGATCGTTGACGGTCACGCCACCTCGCTCGGCGCTGCCTCAGGCATCGTCGCCGGCCTGGTTGGCATCACGCCTGGTGCTGGCTTCATGGGCGTGAACGGCGCACTCGGTGTTGGCGTCGCTGCAGGTGCTCTATGTGCTCTGGCGGTACGGATGAAGTTCAAGTTCCGCTACGACGATGCGCTCGACGTCGTCGGAGTCCACTTCGTTGGCGGTCTGGTTGGCGGCATCCTCATTGGTGTGTTCGCCAGCCCTGCGACGCTCGGTGGCGACTTCGAAGGTGGTCTCATCGAAGGCGATGGTGCTGGTCTGCTGCTCGAGCAGATCTTTGCCAACGTCGTCACCGCCGTGTTCAGCTTCTGCGCCACGTACCTCATCGCTCGAGTTCTCGACGCGACGATCGGCCTGCGGGTAACCGAAGATGATGAACAACGTGGACTCGACCGAGCGCTCCACAGCGAGACTGCCTACAGTTAAAGCTGCTCCGCCGGAGCCCGCGGCGAAATTCCAGAAACCAGCCCCTGCGGGGCAGGCCCCTGGAGCGTGGTGGGGCGGGTTGCTCAACTACGCACAGTGATTTGCCTACATCAGGGAGTGGTCAACCGAATTAGGTTGAGCAGGCACCTTTTCGTGGGGCGGAGGAGATCATTTTGCGAATCAGAGCGATTGGCAGCGCGCTTGCTGTTGCCGCAACGGCATTTCTTGCAGTGCCGGCACCAACAGAAGCGCAACAGACATGGGGCGGGTTCGAAGCAAGGAACCTCGTTCCTCGAGTGGTTGACGGCGAGCCCGTCTACCGACCGACGTGGGGTATCGGCGTCATCCGCAATGATGACGGCGCCTATGACGTCGTCTCGAACAACCACGCGTTTGCCACGGGCATCTGGCAAGACATCGGCCGTCCGAGCCAAAACTACGCCGAGACCAACCAGGGCACGGCCCTGCGAGGCGTTGGCGGCAACGCTGACAGCCACGGCATCAGCGTCGGCGACTTCGACAACGATGGCGACCAAGACTTCATCGAGTTCGTCGGCGACCCAAGACGAGACGGCAGCGGCCTCAATCGCTACTTCGAGAACAACGGTGACGACACCTACACCTATCGCGCCGACAACGGCACCGGCTACGGCTTCAGCCGTGGCCGCCAGGGCGCACCCTTCGACGTCGACCTCGACGGTGACCTCGACATTCTGATCACCGGGCTTGTGCGTGACGACGATCTGTCGACGCCACAGAACGATTGGCTGCTCGGTCGCAACACCGTGCTGCTCAACGACAACACCAAGAGCGACACCGACACGAACCCGTCGAAGTTCAACCCGATCGGCAACGCCGACGACATCCTCGAGAACTTCCTCAACCTGGGCACCGTGAGCAACTTCGGGCCGGGCACAGAGTCGACGCTGTTGGCGCTCAACTCTCTCGGATTCCCTCGCCAGGTCGTGGCAGCAACGCCGGCCCAGAGCACGGCCATCTCGTTGTTCAATCCGCAGCCTCCATCAGTTGTCGCCGACAAGGCACGCGACTGGGTTCTCGGAGACTTCGACGGCGATCTGCTCCCCGAGCTGCTGATCGTCCGTGACGATCGTGGCCGAAACGATGCCAATGCAGGAGTCGTCCCTCGTGACCTCATGTATTACGACCTCAGTGCGAACGGCACCCCGTCGATCAGGGCTGGCCTACCGAACAGCAACGCCACCGACGACTGCGCTGTTGGCGCTGCTGGCGACTACGACAACGATGGCGACCTCGATGTGTTCCTCGGATGCTCCGAGACAGCGCAGTTCCGAGCCAACATCATCTTGATCAACGACGGTGCTGGCAACTTCTCGATTGGCCAGGCCGGTCTCGTGCCAAACGCTGGTGCGACCGACGCTGAGAACGCCGCGGTCCTCGATGCCAATGGCGACGGCTCGCTCGACATTTACCTCGGTAACGGCTTCGAGGCTGCGCAGGAGGCAGACAAGCTTCTGGTGAACCGGGGCTCGTCGAACAACTGGCTCCAGGTGGACCTCGTCGGAACGATCGACAACAACGACGCCGTCGGCGCCGCCATGTACGTCGGTTCATCCACGCAGGGCTGGCAGGTTCGTCAGGTCGGTCACGCCTTCCACAAGGCCTCAGACGCAACGACCCTCCACTACGGGCTCGCTGGTGACAGCGAACTGGCTCCGGTCATCGTGACGTGGCCAAACGGCCTGGTTGAGTCCTTTGACGTCAACAATGTGAATCAGCGAATCAGCCTGGTGCAGGGCCAGGGCACGACCACCAATCTGAATGCGCTCAACTCGGCGCCTGACGTTGGTGACGATCCCGATCCCGACCCCGATCCCGATCCACAGTTCACGAACTGTCGCCGGGCTCCCGTGAACCCAGCCTTCGACACGTCGAACCCGACGAACGCCTCGGTCTACCGCCTGTACTGCTCGTACTTCCTGCGGTACCCAGACCAGGGTGGTTTCAACTTCTGGCTCACCACGTTCTCGGACGGAACCATGAACCTCGATGAAATCTCCGAGTTCTTCGCAACCTCGGACGAGTTCAACATCCGATACGGAACGCTCACCAACCGAGAGTTCGTCGAGCTCATCTACCGCAACATCCTCGAGCGTCCAGCTGAACCAGGCGGCTTCAACTTCTGGCTCGGTGAAATCGACAACGGCAACCGAACTCGAGGACAGGTCATGCTGTTCTTCTCGCAGTCCGACGAGTTCAAAGCCAAGACCGGCACCAACTAGTACCGGTTCAAAATCTGGGGAGTGACCAGTACGGGCCCGGTTCGCACATAGGTGCGGGCCGGGTTCGTCCGTTTTCAAGCACGCGAATCCGGCCCCATACTTCGTGACATGGTTGCCGAGCTCACATCACTCACCGCAGGCCAAGTCATTGTGTTCGGGGGAAACCAGACGACACAGGTCTCGCCAGCGTTGGCCGAGTCATTTGCGCCTGGTGATCGTCTCGTCGTTGTCAACGACACGGGCGACTTGCTTCACATCCAGCAGCAGGAGTGGACGACAGCGACCGGCGCGGTCGGGCGGGCCCACGAGGCGTTTCTTCAGCTGGGGGCCGTGGCAGACGATGCCATCTCAGCGTTCTTCGAACGCTTCGCTGATCGACTGGCAGACGACACGACATTCGCTCCGATTCTCGAGGCGAATGGCGCCGACGTTGCCTCGGCGCAACAGCGTGAGCGCTCGACAACCCGCTTGATTCTCTCGGACACGATGCGAGCCGACATGATCGACGGCCTGCGTGGTTGGGCAGCAGCATCGTCATCGCGCGATGCAGTGATCGAATCGATCGCTCATGAGGGCTGGACGCTCGAACAACGGATGGCCGGGCTGGGCGTCGTCGGCTTTGTTTTCGAAGGGCGACCAAATGTGTTTGCCGATGCCTGCGGGGTGCTGCGCAGTGGCAATACGGTTGTGTTCCGCATCGGTTCAGATGCGCTCGGCACGGCACGGGCGATCGTCGAACATGCGCTCGATCCGGCGCTCGACGAAGCCGGATTGCCAGCCGGGTCGGCCGTGCTGGTTGATTCGGCTGCCCGATCAGCCGGCCACGCCATGTTCAGCGACGAGCGGCTGTCGCTCGCTGTCGCCCGGGGGAGTGGCCCTGCGGTCGCCCAACTCGGTGCTGTCGCCCGCCAAGCGGGTGTGCCCGTGAGTCTTCACGGAACTGGCGGAGCGTGGATCGTTGCCACAGACGCAGCAGACCCCGACCGGTTGCAGGCAGTCGTGGAGGCTTCGCTCGACCGAAAGGTGTGCAACACCCTGAATACGTGCGCCATCACGGCCTCGGCCGCCCCGATCCTCGTGCCGCGATTGCTTGCTGGCCTCGAGGCGGCGTCCGCTCGGCTCGGCACCAACGCAAAGTTGCATGTCGTTGGCGACGCAGCCGAGTACGTCCCGAACGAGTGGTTCGACACGTCGGTGCCCATCGGTCGGGCTGAGGGTGACGTCATCGAGCCAAAGGCCGAGCCGATTGAGGCCGCCCAGCTCGGCCACGAATGGGAGTGGGAAACTTCGCCTGAGATCACGCTGGTGGTCGTCGAGTCAATGCAGGAGGCCGTCGATGCCTTCAACGAGCAGTCGCCCCGCTTTGCCGCCTCGCTGTTGTCGGAGAGCGAAGCCGAACAGGATCAGTTCTGGGCCACGGTCGACGCTCCGTTTGTTGGCAATGGTTTCACCCGCTGGGTCGACGGGCAGTACGCCATGAACCGTCCCGAACTGGGTTTGTCGAACTGGCAGTTCGGGCGACTCTTTGCCCGGGGCGGTGTGTTGGCCGGCGACAGTGTCTTCACCGTGCGAAGCCGGGCCTTGCAGACCGACCCGACCGTACGGCGATAGCCGGTTACGCCAACCGCTCGGCGCTCGGCGACCCGGGCCGAACGATCCAACGTGCTCCGTCGGAGACGGGCGACTCAGGAGATCGAACATCGGCCACGTGTCGAAACGTCGCGGTGACGTCGCTCGCGGTGATGTCGACGCGGAGCCAGCCGTTGGTGGTGTCGACATCCCGCATCTGAGGATTGGCGAGTGGCAGCAGGCCAACGTTGTCGGCAAAGGCTTCGGGAAAGGCCGAACTCGTTGCGGGTGCCATGAACTCAGCTCCGACCGTTGTTCTCTGTGATCCTCGGGGGTCCGGCCGCACATCGAGCACCATGCCGGTATGGAGGTCGCCGGAGACAACAATCGCGTTGGTGGCTTGGAGGAGTTCGGCGAGGCGAGCGCGCTCGCCCGGCGCTCCGTCGAAGGTATAGGGCAAAAGCGGTTCGGCAGCGGCGTCGAGTGAGGTGATGAGCCCGCTGACGAGCACTGGTGAGGCCACGATTGTCCAAGGGCTCGAGTTGGCGTCTCGGCGCAGTTCGTCCTCGAGCCAGGCCCACTGGTCGTCGCCAAGGAGTCCGTTCGACGACGCGTATTGACGAACATCGAGGCCCACGATCGACCCCAGATTCCCGAGTTGCAGGCTCCGGTGCACAGCGAGGCCGGCGAGCGACGGCGCCGGCAGCCTGGTTGGCATGTGTTCCCACCACGCCTGGTACGCGGCGAGCCGCCGCTGTGGATCGACGTCGGCGTCGTAGTCGTTGACGACTTCGTGATCGTCCCACAACACCATCCAGGGGTGCGCGGCATGGGCGGCTTGCAGGTGGGGATCGCTCCGGTATTGGGCGTACCTCGCCCGGTAGCCGTCGAGATCGTCGACCGATGGCGGTTCATGCGTGCGCCCGGCAAGCGTGCTCGACCCTCCGCCCTCGTAGATGTAGTCGCCAAGCCAGACCACGAGGTCAACGTCGGACTCTGCGATGTCGCGATGAGATGCGAAGTGGCCGGTCTCGAGAAGCTGACACGAGCTGACGGCCAACGACACGGAAGGCGACGCAGTGGTCGGGGCGTCGTCGGCACTCGGCACTGTGGTTGTCCGGCCGGGAGCCGAGCGGAAGTCGCCGGCTCGGAATCGGTAGTGCAACACCGGCGTTGATGGGTGGCGATCGACAACGACCCGAATGGTGTGGGCCTCCGACGCCGCCGCAGTGACGATTGCCGTGGCGGTGAGGGTCTCGAACTCGGCGTCGAGGGCGGCCTCCCAAACGAGCTCGACCGACTCGGGCAGATCGTCGTTGATCAAGCGGGTCCACAGCACCACCGAGGTGTCGTCGGGATCGCCCGACGCCACGCCGAGCACGAACGGGTCGGCATCGATCGCCAGCGCCGGAGCTTCCAGCGGTTCGACGCCGACGACGTCGGAAGTGTCGACGGTGTCGTCGGTCTCCGAAGCCGTGCTCGGGACTGTGGCCGAGGGTCGCTCGGTCGTGGTGGCCTCAACGGTCGTGGTGGAGTCAGTGTCTTCTGAGGTCGCGACGTCGCCGGTGCAACCAGCGGCGAACAATCCGGCAAGGACGGTCAAGAAGTGACGTCGGTCGATCGGTTCGGCGGGTGGAGCCACGGTGTTAAAGGTTGTCGAGGCCGACGCCTGCGGCCTCGGGTTGGGGCACGTTCTCGGCCCGGAGGTGAGCGACCGCGCTCTTGGCGATGTCGACAGGTGAACGCACCGCCCGGTAGCGGACGTGCCGATACGAGAAGGCACAGATTGAAAGAGCGATACCGAACAGCACACCTCGCTCGACCCGCGGCGAAGCGACAAGCGTTGCCACAAAGGTGCCCCAAGCGACCAGCGAGTGCAGACGGTCGTCGCTCACGAGATCAACCATGCGCTTGATCTTGACCAGTTTGAAGACCGAGGCAAAGACGATGCCGCCCAACACTGATCTTGGCAGCGGTTCCAGCAGAGGCGAGAGCGGCTGAACGAGCAAGATGATGAGCCCGGTGAGGCCACCAGCCCAGGTCGACCGGGCGCCAGCCAGATGGTTGAGGGCCGAGCGAGAAAACGACCCGCCAACGGGGAAGCCGCCGGCGAGACCAGAAGCGATGTTGGCGACACCTTGGGAGAACAGCTCCTTTGTGCTGTTCCACGGGACCTTCTCTTCGGCGGCGAACGTGCGAGCAATCGACGCTGGTTCGGCGTAGCCCACGACGGCGATGATGATGCCGGGCAAGATCAGCGAGCGGACGCTGTCCCACGGCAAGTCGAGCGAGAGCGAAACGAAGCCGCCTGGCAGTTCACCGATGAGTTGGCCGTCGTAGTCGATGAATCTGCTCCAGGCCACGCTGCCGATCACAACGATGAGCACGCCGGGGAAGAGCGGGTGAATGCGTGGTGACGCGACGACCATCACGATCGTGAGGAGGGCGAGGACCGCACTCGTCGCCGACCAGACGGAGGTGTCGGTCAGGGTCTGCCAGGCCGCGTCCAGAACCCCCCGATCGCCCCGGGTCGTGCCGAACATGGTTGGTACTTGTGAGCTGATGATCAGAATCGCCGCAGCGCTGGTGAACCCGAGCACGGTCGAGTCGGTCATGACGTAGGCGAGGATGCCGCCTCGTAAGAGGCCGAGCGTCATTCTCACAACGCCCACGACGAGGGCAAGGAGTGTTGCCAGCGCGATGTAGTCAGCCGAGCCGGCGCTCGCCATGGTTTCGAGAGCGCCAAAGGTCAGCAGCGAGGTGAGCGCTACCGGGCCGGTCTGAAGAAACGGCGAGGAGGCAAAGAACGCAGCGACGAGCGGCGGAAGGGCGGCAGCCGCCAAGCCGATGGCCGGGGGTACACCGGCGATCTCTGCGTAGGCCAGCGACTGGGGGAGCAGGACCAGGGCAACGGTGATGCCGGCGAAGAGATCTCCCGCCTCGGGAGCGCCGATGGATGTCCGGGCGGTCACAGGTGCCCATCATGGCGAGGATTTGGCTCGGCGCCACGTGCGGTCTACAAGTGTGCGAACCAACGAGAGGATTGTGTGATGCCGTTTCGACTCGGATCCATTGACAATCGGGCGGTGCTTGTCGTCGGGGAGCAGCTGTATGACGTCGAACAGGCCAGCCACGGTTCGATCGGGGCAGACCCGCTCGCTGCCGTTGCTGCCCACAACGAGCTCGGTTCACTTGCCGACCGGTTGGCAACCGGCAGTGACGATGCCGGCCGGCTCGACGTGTTGGCCGCCGATGCCACGTTCGATCCACCTGTCCCAAAACCTGGTGCGGTGTTTGCGGTTGGCCTGAACTACCGCCCGCATGCGGAAGAAAGTGGGATGGAACTGCCCACGGCCCCGCTTGTGTTTACGAAGTTCGCATCCAGCATTGCCGGGCCAATGAGCGAGGTGTCGCTCAACAGCGAGCACGCCGACTACGAGGTCGAACTCGTCGTTGTCATCGGAACCGGTGGCACGTCGATCTCGACAGACGACGCTTGGAGCCACGTTGCAGGCTTGACCGTCGGCAACGACATCTCCGATCGCAAGCTGCAGTTCGCAGCCAAGCCGCCACACTTTTCGCTCGGAAAGTCACGCGATGGTTACGGCCCGATCGGGCCGGTGATCGTGAGCACCGATGGGTTCGACAACGTCGACGACATTGCCCTGTCGTGTGAGGTCAACGGCGAAACGCGTCAAGACGATCGAACGTCGAATCTCATCTTCGACGTGCCCTATCTCGTCAACTACCTGTCGTCGATTACCACGCTGCACCCTGGCGACCTGATCTTTACCGGTACGCCGGCTGGGGTCGGTGCGCCAGACGGCAAGTTCTTGGTGCCGGGCGACACGATGGTGTGCACGGTGGACGGCATCGGTTCCATCGAAACTCGCTGCCTCTAACGGCTGGGCCTGACCCTGCCGCTGAATCGGCTGCCTCGGACCTACGATCGCCGGATGGCTCACGGCACACACGATCACGACGAAGACCCGCGCAACGAAAACGTTCTCATTCACGTCAACGGTGAACTCGTACCCCGAGAGCGGGCCATGGTGTCCGTGCTCGACTCTGGCTTCATGCTCGGCGACGGTGTTTGGGAGGGCATTCGCGTGCACAACGGTCACCTCGCCTTCGTCGACGATCACATGCGGCGGCTCTACGAAGGCGCCAAGGCCATCGACATGGACATCGGCAAGACCCCGGACGAGCTGATCGCACTGATCGAAGAGACGCTCGCCGCCAACGAGATGACGAACGACGTGCACATCCGCTTGATGATCACGAGAGGCATGAAGCTGACGCCGTACCAAGACCCTCGGTTCACGATCACGCCGCCGACGATCGTGATCCTGCCCGAATACAAGATGCCGAAGCCGGCAACCCTCACCCAGGGGCTTTCGCTGTTCACGGTGCATGTGCGCCGAGGTCGTCCAGACGTGCAGGACCCGAAGTGGAACTCGCATTCGAAGCTCAACTGCATTTCGGCGTGTATCCAGGCGGCAAAGGCCGGTGCCGACGAGGCGTTGATGCTCGATCCGCAAGGCTTTGTCGCAACCTGCAACTCGACGCACTTCTTCATCGTTCGCCAACCCGATGGCCCGGACGGACCATCGGAGGTCTGGACCTCCACCGGTGATTACTGCATGCCCGGCATCACCCGACGCAACGTGCTGCGGCTCTGTGAGCAGCACGGGATCACGGCTCATGAGAAGAACTTCAGCCTCACAGAGGTCTACGGAGCGTCCGAGGCGTTTGTCACCGGGACTTTCGCCGGCATCGCACCGGTGGGAGAGATCGACGGCCGCGTGATCGGCAATGGGGGAAGAGGGCCGATGGTCGAGGCGCTGCAAAACCACTACCTCGAGATGATGGAGTCGCTCGCTCAATGACCGACGACGGTGTGCGCATCGCCGCCTGGTCAGGTCCTCGAAACCTCTCCACCGCCATGATGCGTTCGTGGGAGAACCGGGCTGATTGCGCGGTGATCGACGAACCGTTCTATGCCGCGAGCCTCGCGGCAACCGGCCAGGATCATCCGCTGCGCGACGAGATCCTCGCTGCAGGTCCGACGAGCCCTGCGGCTGCGGCTGCGGCATGTGTGGCACCGCTGCCGGATGGCATCGCCGTGCACTACCAAAAGCACATGGCCCATCACCTGCACGACGACTTTGATCGATCGTGGCTCGATTCGGTCCACCACGTGCTCTTGCTTCGCAACCCTCGACGGGTGCTCGCCAGCTACACAAAGGTGTGGGATGACGTGTCGGTCGAGACGATCGGGCTGCCCCAGCAACTCGAGCTGTTGCCGCGAGCATCGATCGTGATCGACACCGATGACTTCCTCGTTGCCCCGCGCCGCTACTTGATTGAGATCTGCACCGTCGTGGGCATCAACTTCGATGAAGCGATGCTGTCGTGGCCCGCTGGTCCTCGCGCGTCTGACGGGGTCTGGGCGCCGGCCTGGTACGACAACGTGAAGGCCTCAACAGGATTCGGGCCACCCCCGATCGGTGGCCCTGTCGACCTGCCCGCTCACCTCGAGTCGGTAGCGTCGGAGGCTGCCGAGGTCTACGCCGAACTCGAAGCGAGCAAACTGGTACTCCCATGATGCAGAACTCGACGTTGCCCACCATTGCCGATGTCGAATCGGCAGCAGAACGTCTTGCGGGCGTTGCCAATCGAACCCCGGTCCTTTCTTCGCCGGAACTCAACGCCGTCGCCGGCGCGGAGGTCTTCCTCAAAGCGGAGAACCTGCAGGTGACGGGGGCGTTCAAGTTTCGGGGTGGTTACAACGCCGTTCGTGCCCTGGGCGTCGACGAGCGGGCGGCCGGTGTCGTGTCGTATTCATCAGGCAATCACGCTCAAGCCGTGGCCAGGGCGGCAAGCATGTGTGAATCGACCTCGGTGATTGTGATGCCCCACGACGCACCGCCGAGCAAGGTCGAACGAACCGCAGCCAACGGTGCTCGACTTGTTCGTTATGACCGCTATACCGAGGACCGATCACAGATTGCGGCCGAGATTGTTGAGGCCGAGGGGCGAACGTTGATTCCGCCCTATGACCATCAGAACGTGATTGCGGGCCAAGGCACGGCTGGCCTCGAGCTCATCGACCAGGTCTCAGGACTCGATGCGTTGTTCGTGTGCGTGGGTGGTGGCGGCTTGTTGGCCGGCTGCGCTCTGGCGGCACAGGCCCACGCCCCCGACATCGAGCTCTTCGGCGTTGAGCCCGTCGCCGGAAACGATCATCTTCTTTCCCGCCAGGCCTCGGAGAGAGTCACCATCGATGTGCCGCGCACGATTGCTGACGGGCAACAGGTCACGGCCCCAGGTGAGCTGACCTGGCCCATCAACAACGAGCTCGCAACCGATTTCTTGACGGCGACCGACGACGACATCGTCAACGCCATGCGGTTCCTTTTCAACGAGATGAAGATCGTTGTTGAGCCCAGCGGGGCGTGTGCGCTCGCGGCACTGCTTGCCGACGACACCGGTCGTTTCGCCGGTCGACGCGTGGGCGTCACGTTGTCCGGCGGAAACATCGGTCTCGCCCGCTTCATGGAGTTGGTTGGGTGAAGCCGACCCTGGTGCTCGCTGTAGCGCTGATTGCGGTCTCGTGCTCGACCGTCCCATCAAGCCAGACCGAGGCCGGGACGACCACCCTGCTCAGCGGCGATGCCGTTGTGAGCGAAGAAACCGAAGTGACCGCGAATGCGGCGTCGGGAACCACAACGACGCCATCTTCTGAGTCATCGCTTGCCGAACCGACAGACACACCGGTTGAAGAAACCGAGACAACCGAAGAACCAGCAGCAGACAGCGAGACAACGGACGCTCCAGCCGGCGCGTCAGACGCTGGGGCGCGGCCCGCCGTCAAGACCGGCGCTGAGGTGTTGGCTGCGACCGGGTTCGAATCGCTGGCTGGACTTCGTGTCGGCCTGGTCGCCAACCAGACCTCCGTTGCCGGTGACGAGCACCTAATCGACTTGTTGGTTGAGGCCGCAGACGTCGAGCTCGTCGCCGCCTTCGCTCCCGAACACGGCATTCGCGGGATCGCAGACGCTGGTGAGGTGTTCGACGACGAAATCGATCTGGCGACCGGAACGCCGATCGTAAGTCTGTACGGCGAGAACAGAGCACCTCCCGAAGAGTCGCTCGAGGGCATCGACGTGTTGCTGTTTGATCTCCAAAGCGTCGGCACCCGCTATTACACCTACATCTCCACGATGGGCCTGGCGATGCAGGCGGCAGCTGATGCCGGCATTCCATTTGTCGTCCTTGACCGACCAAACCCCCATGGAGGTCAGATGCTCGAGGGGCTGATTCGTGCGCCTGCCCAAGACTCCTTCATCGGTCAGTATCCGATTCCCGCGGTCTACGGCATGACACCGGGCGAACTAGCGCAGGCCATCAAGGGTGAACAATGGCTGAGCGGGCTTGAGACGCTTGATCTGCAAGTGATCGAGTTGCAGGGCTGGGACCGGGACCAAACGTGGTTCGACATCGATCGTGAGTGGATCGGCCCGAGCCCGGGTCTGCCGACCCCTGAAGCGGCCACCGTGTATCCCGGCACCGTGCTGTTCGAGGCAACCACCCTGAGCTATGGGACCGGCACCTTGCACCCGTTCTCAGCGATTGGTGCACCGTGGATCGACGGCGAGCGGCTGGCCGCCGACGTCGAAGCATCGACGAGTGCCTCGGGACTGACGGGTTTTGAGATCGAGGCAGTCACCTACACGCCGATGGTGATACCGAACGTGTCGGTGCGGCCCCGGTTCGAGGGAGAAGAAGTTGCCGGTCTCCGCATCTTCGTGACCGACGCCGCGAGCTACCAACCAACCGTTGTTGGCGTGCACATGTTGATTGCCGCTCAGGCCCAGGCAACCGAGCAGGGTCGTGGTTCGATCATCGACCGTCCGAGGGTGTTCGATCTTCTTGCCGGCTCACCTGCGTTGCAACGAGATCTCGCAGCAGGTGTACCGGTCGACGACATCGTCGAGAGCTGGCAACCAGCCCTCGAAGAGTTCCGAGCGACCACATCTCCCTACTTTCTGTACGACTAAACGGACGGTCAGGGTTCCGTAGTTGATGGGGGATCGTTGGATCTCGCTGGTTCGTCGGTAACGATGGGCTGGTGAATCCAACTCTTGTGATCATGGCCGCCGGGCTGGGAAGCCGCTTCGGTGGAGTCAAGCAGCTGGCGAAGGTCGGCCCAGCCGGTCAGGCCATTCTCGATTTTTCGATCCGGGATGCCAGGGCGGCCGGGTTTGGCGAGGTTGTGCTGATCATCCGATCTGAGATTGAAGCCGATGTACGGGAACACATGGCCGGCCAGCACCCCGACTTCGAAGCGATCTACGTTCGCCAAGACGACCTCGGCCCTCCTCGCGACAAGCCGTGGGGCACTCTGCATGCCGTTCTGAGCGCAGCAGAAGCGATCGATGCGCCGTTTGCGGTGATCAACGCTGATGACTACTACGGCCCCGAGAGTTTCGGCCTGGCAAGTGCCCAACTGCGTGACGGCGGCGAGGGCATCGCGGCCAACATCGCCTTCGAGATCGGTAACACCGTGCCCCCCGTTGGATCGGTCACCAGAGCACTGTGTCAAGTTGCCGACGGTGAGCTCACGAACATTGTCGAGACCGATGGGTGCGAGCGTCAGCCATCCGGGCGTGTCATGGCCGGAGGGGTTGAAGTCGCGGCGAACAGTCCGGTGTCGATGAATCTGTGGTGCTTTGACCCCAGCGTGATGGGGCCGTTCAAGGAGCGCTGGGATGCGTTCTATGAGGCACACGCAGACGAGCCGAAGTCTGAGTGTCAGCTGCCCACGGTGGTGGGTGAGCTCATGGCAGAAGGCCGGCTGACCGTCAAAGTTGTGGCCTCGCCTGAGCAGTGGATTGGCATCACGAATCCGGATGACTTCGACATGGTGAAGGCGGCGTTGGCCCACCGGTAGTGCGCTGACAGATCACCTGAATTCGTATCAGAGCTCGTGCCTGCGGATTTTGCCAAGCGCAGTACGGGGAAGGGCCTCGACCCACTCAACTGAGCGGGGCGCGTACCACGCTGGCAGTTCGCTCTTCACCACGTCTCTGAGTTCGCCCAGTGTCGGACGGTGCGCAGCGTCGTTGGCAACCGCGATGGCGACGACTTCGTGGCCCCAATCGTCATGCGGGCGTCCGACGATGGCGATCTCGCGAATCATGGGGTGGTTCTCGAGGATGGGCTCCACTCTGCTGGGCCACACCTTCTCGCCTCCCGACACCACGACATCTCCGGCTCGGCCGTCGACATGAAGCAAGCCGTCTTCGCGCCAGCGCCCAAGGTCGCCGGTGTCGAACCAACCATCAGGCGAGAGTGGATTGTGCTCGGCAAACCCCGCTCCGTTGAGGTTGCCGCGGTAGGCCCGCAACAACATCGGACCGCGTAGGTGGATGTGGTCGTCGTTGCTGATCTTGATCTCGAGCCCATCCAGAGGGTGGCGGTCATACACACAGCCCGAGCCCGTCTCGGTCATGCCGTAGGTGGCGATGACGTTGTGGGGGCGGTCTGCAGGCGGGGCGGCTCCTCCGATCAGAATCGTACGAAACTGCTCAGTGTCGATCTCATTGAGCGCCTTGGTGACGAGCGATGCAAGCGTGACACCGCTTCGCGCCGCATCTTGCACCCGAGAGGCGTCGAATCCGTCGTGCACAACCACCTTGGTGCCGGTCACGATGCTGCGCATCACCACCGCAAGGCCGCCGATGTGGGCCAGGGGCAAGCACGCCAACCAGGTGTCGTTCGCTGGATCGACCTCGAGCGCCGAACTCGTGGCCTCAGCTGAGGACCGAATCGAGGCGTGTGTGTGCACGACGCCCTTCGGGAATCCGGTCGTGCCGCTGGTTGCGACCACAACGGCGTCACCTGGGACAACAGGTTCGCCGCCGCTGAGTGCGCGCCGTTCGCCGTCTTGTTCGATCACTGCGGTCGGACGGATGGACTCCATCACCCGTTTGGCTTCGGCGGCCGGGAGGCGGCGATCGATGGGAAATACGGCATCGCCGTCGTCCCACACTCGTCGGAGGGCGTCGACAAAACCCTGGCCCCCGGGAAGGTCGAGGGCGACGAGCTCGGGCATCGGCTGAGCGTAACCGCAGGCCGGCAATGGCCGAGCCCGATGTAGGGTCACGTCCGTGGATGCTGACGCTGCTGTCGTTTGGCGAGACGGATCGTTGATCGGTGCCGATGAGGCGACGCTGCCCGTTTTGTCACACGCAATGCAGCGGGGCACCACCGTCTTCGACGTGCTCAGAACCGTCGCCACAGACGATGGGCTCGCTGCGTTCGGGTTGCGTCAGCACGTCGCCCGGTTCTTTCGCAGCATGAAGTTGATGGGGATGACGACCGACCGCTCGGTCGACGAGCTCGAAAAGGCTGTTCACGTCGTTGCCAAGGCATTTGGCGAGCCGGCCGTGATCAAACTCGTTGCCGCGTGGGCTGAGGTGCCGGTCGGCGCCATACCGGTCTCGACCACGCCGACGATCTGGGTGACCGCGATGGAGGCGCCCCTCCGCGAGGACGTCTCGCTCGCAGTCAAAACCGCGACTGCACCGAAGCTGACGCCCGAGATGTTGCCGCCGAGCTTGAAGGTTGCGGCGAGTTACACGATCGGCGTCCGAGAGAAGATGGCGGCGATCGCTGACGGATTCGACGATGTCGTCTTTCGGACAGTAGGTGGTGATCTCGCCGAGGGATCGACCCAGAGTCTCATGATCGTGGCCGATGGCCGGATCGTGGTTCCACCACTCGACACCGTTTTGGATGGCATCACGAGGCGTATGACGCTCCTTGCCGCCGAGTCGATCGGAATCACGACCGATGTGCGGCCCGTGGCGTGGACCGAAGTGCTCGAAGCGGACGAGCTCTTCTTGTGCTCGACGGGTCAAGCGGTCGCCCCGATCGGTCGCCACGACAATCGGTCAATTGATGCTCCCGGCCCGGTGTCGGCCGCCTTGGCCGATGCCGTCGCGAGCGTGCTCGCAGGCCGCCACGAACTGGCAACCCGTTGGCTCACACCGGTCGTGTAGAGGCCTGCCGGCGAGAGCTTGCGGCCTAACGAGTGGCGTAGGCGCTCAGCTTGGTGCCTGCGTCCTTGGTGGCGGCATCGAGAATTGCGTCGAGGGGCCCGGTGAACAGCTTGCCGTCGTAGGTCAAGCCGATGCTGAGCACAGTCCCGCCCGGTCCCTCCTCGACATCAGAGGTCATCGTCCAGGCCGAGTGATCGCTCCGGTCGACTTCGTGGCGCTCGAACGTGGCACCAGTGTCGGTCGTTCGCGTGCGCACCATTCGAAGCCGCTTTGAGCGAGCAAAGGGTCCGACCTTGGCTCGCAGGGTGACAAACCATGCAGGACCGTTCTCGTCTGACTCGCTCGGTGCCTCGTCGACAGAAGACACGAGTTCGAGCCATTCGGGGTACGTCGACAAGTCAGAGACGATGTCGAGAACAACCTGCGGTTCGGCGCTGACGGTGGCCGTGATCGTGCGATGCATCACCACAGAGTGTGCCGCCAATACCCTCACGGTGTGACCTCGCGAACCGTTCGGTGCGAATCAGACCTCGATCCGGTCCAGATCGGGGCCCGTTCGGGGTTGCTGTGGTCCAGCGGCGACTTTGCCTTGGCCGGAATCGGCGAGCATTCGCGTATTGCGGTGAGCCGTCCGGATGGCGCTGCAGCCGCCCAAGCGGCCCTCGCTGCACTGTCGGGGACCGACGAGGTCAAGCAGCCGGGGACCGACGAGGTCAAGCAGCCGGGGACCGGCGTTGTCGGGTTTGGGGCCTTCCCGTTCGACCGTGAGCTCACTGGTGAGTTGATCGTTCCGGAGATCATTGTCGGCCGCGACGGCGAGGGCCTCTGCTGGGTCACGACCGTTGGTGATGTCGACGACCCACAATCTCAGATCAACGACGTGCTCGCCCGACGCGTTCCGGCTGGTCCTGAGGCCACCGAACTGTCCCTCTCGTCTGTCTTGCCGCCCGAGGTATGGCGCGACGAAGTGCTCGGGTACGCAATCGATCGCATTCGAAGTGGCGCCCTGAAGAAGGCCGTTCTGGCTCGCGAGCTTGTGTTGCGATCAAACCGCCCAATCGATGCTGCGGTGGTTCTCGAGCGGCTGTGGCACGCCCACCGGTCTGCCATCGTGTTTGCTGTCGATCGCTTCGTCGGAGCGTCGCCCGAGCTCCTCGTGGCGCGATCTGGCGACACGGTACGAGCTCACCCGCTGGCCGGTACAGCACCGAGAGCCTCGGATCCGACCACAGACGCCGCGCTCGCCGCTGACCTTCTGGGCTCGACCAAGGATCAATGGGAGCACGCGGTCACGATCAACTGGTTGCTCGAGACGCTCTTGCCGTTCTGCTCCTACGTCGACGCCGAACCCGAGCCAACGATCGTCTCGCTCCCAAATGTGCACCACCTCGGCACCCGCGTCGAAGGGCTTCTGGCGACGCCGGCTGCGTCCGTTCTCGAACTCGTGGCGGCGTTGCACCCCACTCCTGCGGTCGGCGGCGATCCGCAAAGCACCGCACTCGAACTCATCGACTCAATTGAGCGGGCGGATCGAGGTCGATATGCCGGACCGGCCGGCTGGGTAGACGATCGGGGTAACGGTGCGTTCGCCGTCAGCGTCCGGTCGGCTCAACTCGGAACCGCTGGACCCGGTCCGAGCGAGACTCGCCTCTTTGCCGGGGTCGGCGTTGTGGCCGACAGCGATCCCGATTCCGAACTGGCTGAGACCAGATCGAAGTTCCAAGCGATGCTCGGAGCCCTGCTCCGACCCTGATCGCCTCTCTAGACCTTGTCCGTCGCTCAACCCTCCAACTCTTGTTGCCGATGCCATCTGCATGGGACGGGCATGGAAGAACCGAATTGCTGCTCTCGGGGTGACGGGATTGATCGCGGCGTCGTGCGGATCGCAACCCGACGACCTCACGTTCACCAATGACGGGAGCCCGGTGGTCACGGTTGCGCAAACCACGACCACGTTGGCCAGTGTCGATGTCGACATTGATTTCGACAAGCTCAGAGATGCGCTTGCCGAGCTGAAGGAGAATCCGGCAGCGACAACGACGATCGATGGATACCTCGACTCGGGAGAACTCGACTACCGGTACTCGGTCACCTACGTGCCCCGCTCGCAATACCGCTACGCCACGATCGACTATCAGGACGCTCGGGTCGATGCTGAGGCTTGGATCAATCTCGACCAGACGATGGTGGTTCCCCTGCAGTACGTGGTCGATCGCGAGATCTACCTCTCAAACCTGGGTAGGTCGAAGAGTGCCGGCCTTCCGGCAAGCGAGCAGTCGGCGGCCGAAAGCGACCCGCTTCTCGAGCCTCGAGCCGATCTGCAAGATCTCGCTGGTCACGTTGAATGGCCCACCATCGGGATCGTTCCCTCGATCGTTCAAACTGAAGCCGCCCCCTGGCCGCTTGTGACAAGGTACGCAATCGAGAACCAGATCGTGATCGACCGGGCCGAGATCCGGGAGACACGCGAGATCGATGGGTTCGCAGAATTTGAGTTGGTGCCAGACACGGCTGAGCCCGGTCGGTACTACGTGATGAGGATGGACGTCGACGGCCGCTTGGCCATGGTCGACGCCCGACTCGCTGGAGTCGGCAACGCCAACGTCGTGTGGATCGACTACGACGTTGTCGACGGCAACGTCGAGCCTCCCGAGGCGATGACGTTCGATGAGATGATGGCCCTTACCGACAACCCTGAAACCTGGCTTTTGCCGATCGCTGGATCAGCGGCCGACGAGTAGCGCGAGCGCTCGCAGTCTTTGGGCGCTCAGGCAGGCGCTCAGTAGTAGTACGGGAACGCTGACCAATCAGGGTCGCGCTTTTCGAGGAAGGCATCTCGCCCTTCTTGTGCCTCATCGGTCATGTAGGCCAGTCGGGTTGCTTCCCCAGCGAAGACCTGCTGGCCAACCATGCCGTCGTCGACGAGGTTGAGCGCGTACTTGGCCATGCGTTGCGCCGTTGGGCTCTTCTTGCAGATCTCACTTGCCCACTCGAGGGCCTCAACTTCGAGGTCGGCGTGATCGACAACGGCGTTGACGACACCCTGGGCATGAGCCTCTTCGGCGGTGTACGTACGACCGAGGAAGAAGATCTCTCGTGCGAACTTCTGACCAACCTGGCGAGCCAACAGGGCTGACCCGAAGCCACCATCGAAGCTGGCAACATCGGTGTCGGTCTGCTTGAAACGAGCGTGCTCTCGGCTTGCGATCGTCAGGTCACACACGACGTGCAGGCTGTGTCCGCCACCGGCAGCCCATCCCGGAACCACGCAGATGACCACCTTCGGCATCATGCGGATCAGGCGTTGACACTCGAGAATGTGAAGCCGACCGCTCCGGGCTTGATCGATGCCGTCCGCCGTCTCGGATTCGGAGTATTTGTAGCCGTCCTTGCCTCGGATTCGCTGGTCGCCACCCGAGCAGAACGCCCAGCCACCATCACGGCTCGACGGACCATTGCCGGTGAGCAGCACGCAGCCCACATCACTCGACATGCGGGCATGGTCGAGTGCCCGATACAGCTCATCGACCGTGTGAGGCCGAAAGGCATTGCGGATGTCTGGCCGGTTGAAGGCGATCCGCACCGCGGGCACCTTGATGGCTCGGTGGTAGGTGATGTCGGTGAAGTCGAACCCCGGCACGTCTTCCCACAAGCTGGGGTCGAAGATCTCGGAGACGGGGTTGGACGGGGCGCCATCGGTCATGGACCCAAGCTATCGCTACGACGTGATTGCCTTCGCCACCGCATCGACCAAGCGATCGTGTAGCTCGCGGTTGGCCTCGCGGTCAGAGCTGACCCGGACAACCCGCACGCCAGCCGGCACCAGATCGGGTGTCGAGTTGGCCGTCCACTCGTCGACCCGAATCCCGTGAGCAGCAACGAGGGCTCGCAGATCAGTGCCGTGCGGTGTTCCGAACAGCTGCTCGTATCGACTGCCGTCGAGCAACGCGTGCTGGGGCAGAAACGAAAAGATGCCACCACCGTCGTTGTCGATCACCACGATGGTGAGATCAATGGTCCGCGCCGCCAGAGCCACCAGCGAGCTCGAGTCGTGCAAAAACGCGACGTCGCCCACCAAACACACGGTTGCCGTCCCGCCGCCAGCCACGCCGATGGCTGTGGCGATGGTGCCATCGATCCCATTGGCGCCCCGGTTCGAAATCACGGTGATGTCGTCACGGTCACCGCCGAACCACTCGATGTCGCGCACCGGCATGGATGATGCAACGACGAGTGCACCTCCGCTCGGCACTGCAGCCAACACCGTTCGGCTGATGGCTGGTTCGCTCAGCGGCTCAGCGGCCAACCTCTCGTCGACCGTCGCCTGCGCGATCGAGTCAGCGGCCCACCATGCTTCAGCACCTCGATCAGAACCCACCGGCTGCACGTGTTCGAGTAACCCAGAGACGAACCCTACGTCACCGATCGTGAAGGTCGCGACCTGCTCGGGGTCGACATATCGGCCCCACGGTTCGGTCGCGATCACTGACGCACCGGCCTCGGCGGCAGCAGAGATCCATTGGCTGGTTGACTTGCTCGAAACGATCTCGCCCAACCGGATGATCACCTCTGGTCGCTGCTGATCGGCGAAGTCAGCACATCGGAGCAGTGCATCGAAGTGGCGAACCGTCCCCGCTCGTCGACAACCCGATCGGTGGTCGGCGAGAACTGGCCAGCCAAGGCGCTCCGCCAGCTCGTGCACCTCGGCAGGGTCAGACGAACCTCGACCAGAAACGATCACGCCGGTCGTCGCCGCTTCGATGAGCTCGGTGATTCGATCGAACGGGTCGTCGTTCGAGGTCGGTGCAGCTGGCTCAGCATGCTCGACAACCGGCGGCAGCGGCCCGGCTTGCCCGGTGAGAGGGTCGCGAAAACTGAGATTGAGATGGGTTGGCCCCGGCCGTGTGTCGACTGTCGATCGGTAGGCGGTCGCCGCCAGCGGCCGCCAGGTGCTTGCATCTGTGTCGTCTGGTGGGCCGGGTTCGACGAAGAGGCGAACGATGTCGCCGAAGAGTTCGGTTTGGTTGATGACCTGCGGTGCTCCTCGTCCCCACAGTTCGGGTGGACGATCAGCAGTACACACCAGCATCGGAACCGCCGAGAGGTCGGCCTCGATCACCGCAGCGTGAAAGTGTGCTCCAGCCGTTCCGCTCGAACACAACACCACCGCAGGCTGTCCGGCCGCCACGCCGTGCCCGAGCGCAGCGAACGACGCGGTTCGCTCGTCGTGCATCACCTCGATAGTGAGTTCGGCGCGCTCGGTCAGGGCAAGGGCCAACGGTGTCGATCGTGAACCGGGTGCGATGTAGGCGTGTCGAACACCGCAACGAATCCACTCGTCGACCAACGTTGCGCAAAAGGTTGCGTTTGCGGTCGTGGGCACGTCTTCGGTCACCTGGCGAACCTACCGCTGCCGATAGCGTCACAGCATGACGTCGAGCTGGAATCGGGCCCTCGTTACTGGCGCATCGAGCGGAATTGGTCAAGAGCTCGCTCGACAGCTTGCGGCTGCCGGAACCGACCTCGTTGTCGTCGCCCGCGACACCGAGCGCCTCGAAGCGCTGAAGGCCGAGCTCGCCGTCGATGTCGAGGTGCTGACCGCCGACTTGTCTGAGTTGACGCAGATCCAACTCGTCGAGCACCGACTCGCGAACCCCGACCGGCCGATCGACCTGCTGATCAACAATGCCGGCTTCGGGCGCGGTGGCCCGTTCATCGAGAACGACCGTGAGGTTGCCACCGATGTGATGACCGTCAACATGGTGGCGGTGCTCCGACTCGCCCATGCCGCAGCCGAGACAATGTCGGCTCGCTACAAGAGGACCGGCCAGCGAGGCGGCATCTTGAACGTGTCGTCGATGGCCGGTGATCTCGTCGCCCCCAATTCGGCGGTCTACTCCGCAACCAAGGCGTTCGTCACGAGCCTCAGCGAGTCGATTCATCAGGAGCTCGCCGACGATGGTGTGGCGGTGACCGCAGTGCTGCCCGGCTTCACCCGCACCGAGTTTCAAGAGCGAGCGGAGGTCGACACATCTGATTTCCCGTCGTGGATCTGGAACGATGCTGCCGACGTCGCAGCGCAGAGTCTGAGTGCACTCGATCGGAATCAACCTCGCCTCGTGACCGGTCGTCTCAACAAGGCGTGGGGGGCCATTTCTCGCACGCTGCCCACCGCAACCCTGCGAGCGGCGGGGCGGGCTGCGATGAAGCGAGAAAACGCGAACGCGAACGCGTCGGCTACATCGTGACGACTGCATCGCGATGACTGCTTCAGGAACAAACGGCCTCCACACCCGAACGATCGGATCAGGTCCTCGACTGGTACTCGCCCACGGTTTCACCCAGAACGGCGATTGCTGGGGCGAACTCCCCGAGCGACTCGCAAGCCAGTTTGAGGTTGTTCTCGTCGACCTCCCCGGCCACGGTCGCTCCGGTCACGACGAGGCTGACCTGTGGCAGGCGGCCCGACTCCTGGGTCAGGTTGGTGGGCCGGCGACCTACGTCGGTTATTCGATGGGTGGACGTACGGCGCTCCATCTCGCTCTTCAATCACCAGCGCTGATACAGGGCCTGGTGTTGATCGGGGTGACGGCCGGTATCGAGGGGGCGGAGGAGCGGATGGCCCGCATCGAGGCCGACCACGCGCTCGCTGACCGTCTCGGGGAGCTCGGGCTCGACAACTTTCTCGACGAGTGGTTGGCCAAGCCACTGTTCGCTGGCCTCGATGACGTCTCAGCCGCTCGTCAGGCCCGCCTCACCAATCGAGTCGAGGGCCTTCAGCAGTCACTGCGTTACTGCGGCACCGGGACGCAAGAGCCGTTGTGGCCTCGACTGGCCGAGATCGCTGCTGCTGCCCTCGTCATCGCTGGTGAGGAGGACAAAAAGTTCACCGAGCTCGGCCAGCGGTTGGCGGCGGAGTTGCCGGCGGCTGAGTTCACCACCGTGCCAGGCAGTCATGCAGTGCATCTGCAGGCACCTACTCAGGTGGCAGAGTTGATCTCGACAACGACCGAGGCCTGGCGCGTCGCATAGCGATCGAGTACCTCGAGGTTCGGGGGAGGGGCAACTCCTGAGCCCTGCGGTATCGCAAGCTCACCATCGATGAGTTCGAGGTCGGCGAAGGGATCATCGGCCAGCCACCGACGGGCCGGTGAAAGATCACCGGTGATCGAAAAGCCATCGAGTCCCGCGATGGCGGCCAGCGCATGGCGGCCGAGGCCCGATTCGAGCATGCCGCCGGCGGCCGCGGGCAGGCCGACCGTGGCTGCCCAATCAACCAGATCGGCTGCGGCGTCGATGCCGCCGACCTTCGGGGGTTTGATAACTACGCCAGACAGGGCGCCAAGCTCGAAGAGCTCCTCGGCATCGGCCATCGAACCGATGGGCTCGTCGGCAAGCACCGGAATTGGTGTCGATTCGACCAGGTCGATCGCGGCGTCGATGTTGTCGGGAGCAAATGGCTGCTCGATGGCATCGAGATCGGCTTCCTCCGCCAACGCCGCCAATGCGTCGACGTGGCGCTCGTCGAACGAACCGTTGCCGTCGATCTGAAGCTCGATGCTTGGCAACGCCTCGCGAACGGCTCGGATCACCTCGAGGTTGTTCGGGACGGCCTTGAGCTTCAGGCGAACGTAGCCAAGCGCTGCAAGCTCGGTGGCTTTGGTCACCGTCTGAGCCGTTGGGTCCTCCAGGTCATCGGACAGACCGATCACCGCACCAGCAACGACTGAGGTTGTCGTAACCCCCAGATCAGAGGCGAGTGAGACGTCCGTGGCCTTGAGAACGAGATCGCGGCGAGCCATGTCGAGGCCGGCCCATGCCATTGGTGCGTCGGCCACATCGGACAGCCCACCACTGGCGAGCAGCTCGAACGCTCCCTCTGCCCACTCGTCGGTGTAGGTGGGTCGGTTGAGGGCGCTGCACTCACCCCAACCCTCGGCCCCGTCTGCGTCACGGGCCCGCACGACAACGAGCTGGCGGTCGGCTTCTGGCTGACGATCATGTGCGGCGCCCAGCGTGTCGACCGTCGGCAACTGCAGCAAGTAGAGATCGAGCGAGAGTCGCATCGGAGCCGCCGGTTCTGAATTCGACACGCTCCCACGGTATCGGCCACCTCTGAGGTGACCGGTAGGGTGCGGGCATGAGCGATGATCAGAGTGATCCACCAGTCGATGCGCCAGACAAGTCCGGCATGCGCACGGCCAAGTCACTCGTGCTGGTCAATACCGGCCATGGCAAAGGCAAGTCGTCTGCCGCCTTCGGTGTGGCTCTTCGGGCCCGGGCGGTTGATTGGCCCGTCGTTGTTGTGCAGTTCCTGAAGAGCGGTGAGTGGAACACGGGCGAAGAGAAGATTCTCGGCAGCCTCGGGGTCGACTGGCTGGCCGCCGGCAACGGATTCACCTGGGATGCAGAAGATCTTGATGAGAGCCGAGCGCTCGCTCGTGGCGCCTGGGAGAAGTCGAAGGAACTCATCGCGGCCGGTGATCATCGCCTCGTGGTGATGGACGAGATCAGCTACGCCCTCACCTGGGAGTGGATCGATGTCGCCGATGTGGTCAACGCGATCACGAACCGCAGTGAGAAGACCAGTCTGGTGCTCACCGGGCGAGACATGCACGAAGATGTGATTGCCGTCGCCGACACCGTCACCGAGATGGTGAGCGTCAAGCACGCGTTCGACAGCGGGATCGTCGCCAAGAAAGGCATCGACTACTGAGTCGGAGCCTCTTCCTCCTGGGTGGTGCGCGATCGGGGAAGTCGAGCGCGGCTGAGCAGCTTGCGCTGAAGGCGTCGGAGCAGACAGGTGCGCCGGTCACGATCGTCGTGTCTGGTGTGGCGGTCGACGATGAGATGGAAGCTCGCATCGAGCGGCACCGTGCTGAGCGACCAGCGAGCTTCATGACCGTTGAAGCTCCCCACGATCTCGTTGCGGCGGTCGAGGACATCGATGATGCAGCCATCGTGATCGTCGACTGCATCACCGTATGGATCTCGAACCGGATGGTCGACGGGGCCGGTCAAGAGCAACTCGACGCGGAGATTGCCGCGTTGGTGGCCGTCATCGCAAAGCGCTCGGGAAACACCGTGGTGGTGAGCAACGAAGTCGGCATGGGCATCGTGCCGATGAACGCAATGGCCCGAGAGTTTCGCGACCTTCAGGGCCGGGCCAATGCTGCGCTGGCGCGTGGTCTCGATGCTGCGATCTTGATGGTGGCCGGACGTGCCTTGGAGCTCACCGACCCTGCTGAGCTGTGGTCAGATCTGCGCTGACTCGGCGAGTGTTCGGAGCTGAGCCAGCGTCTCTTTGCGGGCCAGTGCCTTCTTCCGGGTGAGCCCGAACATCGTGAACATGAACCACAAGCCCCCAAAGACAGCGACCGGTCCCCAGAACTCAGAGCTCCATCGCTCCACCAGCTCGTAGCCCAAACCTCGGCCAAAGCCGACGGCTGTCACCAACATGGCCCCGACCTGCCAACGCGGGTTGTAGGCAAAGGCGCCGATCGCCTCGCCGCAGTAAGCGATGGTGGCGGGAAGGCAGAGGATCCAGATGGCAATCGGGTCCCAAGCTTCTGGGTACGGAATGAATCCGTAGGCGCTGGCGAACGCCACGAGGAAGCCGAACGGGTAGAGCGCGGCGCAGCGGCGGCAGACGTGACGACCGCCGACAACAGCGCAGCGTTCCGCGTAGTGGTCTGGCCAGTGGTGGGCCAGCCACATGTTCTTACGCCCGATTCGATCGTTTTGAGCGGCGGCAATCGCCGCCAGCTTGGCGTCGAACATGGCGAGGGCCTTGGCATTGCCCGTACCGGCAGATTCGTTGTCGTCGACAGGCGTGTCAGCAGCAGCCACCTAGGCCTATCGGCCTATGAGCGGCAGAGTTGAGCCAACAGCTTTGGTGCGTAGGACGGCGCTATTCGACGCAGTCAGCCACCGCAGCGTCGTAGGCGGCCTGGAAGCCGTCGATGGCCTCAGGGTCGCGCGATGCGGTGTTGAGTTCGTCCTGGGTGAACGCTGCCCCCGCTTCGCCTTCGGCGTTGTAGAACACGTCGGCAACACAGTTGGCCTCGTCGCTCGAGAGCTCAGAAATGCTCGTGAGTGAGGTGACAAGATCGTCTCGCTGGGCATCGCCTTCACCGCATGCAGACAACAGCAGCGGTGCGGTGAGAGCCATTGCGAAAAGCCGGGGACGAGAGCGCATGGCGAACAGTCAACCGCCCGGCCCGGCGAAATCCAAAGCAGGACAGCTCGTGGGCCGGATCTACTGCAGGCCGGCGGCCGCTCCGCCGTCGATGGGGATGGCGGCGCCAGTGATGAACTTGGCCGCATCTGAGCACAGGAACGCTGCCACGTGGCCGAAATCGTCGGGGTCGCCGAAGGTCTTTGTTGGTATGCCATCAGCCGCGTTGGCCGGCACATCACCGTTGTGCATCGATCGCACGCGATCGGTGAGGTGGAGACCTGGCTGGAGGCTGTTGACCGTGACACCGTCGGCAGCAACACCTGTTGCCAGGGTCTTGAGAAATGCCGTCGCTCCGGCCCGGGCAGTGTTCGACAAGATGATGTTGGAGAGCGGTTGGCGCACGGAGATCGAGGTGATGGCAATAATGCGCCCCCACTGCTGTTCCCGCATCGCCTCGATCGCAGCGAGGGACATGGCCACAACTGACATCAGATTAAGTTCGACAGCATCGGCGTACTGGTCGAGTTCCGCCTCGCTCCACCCAGCCAGCGGCGGGCCGCCTGCGTTGGTGATGAGGATGTCGACACCGCCGAGTTCGGTCATCGAGTCGGTGACGAATTGGGTTGCCCCGTCTCGAGTGCCGACGTCGGCCACGATTGGGATTGCGTTTGGGACGTCGGCGGCTGCTGCCTCGATCCGCTCTTTCGTGCGGCTGCCCATCGCCACGATCGCGCCTTCTGCGGCGAGCGCCTTGGCGCAGCCCAGGCCGAGTCCGGCTGAGGCGCCGGCGACGATCGCTCTCTTTCCTTTGAGTGCAAGGTCCATGACTCTGTTTCCTTCTCTAGTGTTTCTCTTCTAGCGGTGGGCTCGACGGCTCGAGATCACACCGGTGTCGAAGCCGGCAAGATGAAGGCCGCCGGCAAACCGAGCGTGTTCGATCTTGGTGCAGCGATTCTGAACGCCGTCGAGGCCAGCTTCGGTGGCGAGCGCCATGGCTTCGTCGTTCTCGACGCCGAGTTGGAGCCACAGCGTCTTGGCCCCGATGGCGATCGTCTCATTGGCAATGTCGACACAGTCATCGGGTTTGCGGAACACGTCGACCATGTCGGGAGTCTCTGGCAGGGCGTCGAGCGATGGGTAGCACGTCAAGCCGTTGATCTCGGTCTCGCGAGGATTGACCGGGTACAACACGTAATCACAGATCGATGATGCGAGATAGGTGAGCACGAAGTTGCTTGCACGCGAGGGGTTCGAGGAGGCCCCGACGACGGCGATTGATCGAGTCTCGTCGAGAATCCGTTTGCGTTGACGGGCGGACGGGGGTGTCCAGGTGGCCATCACGAGCTCCTAGGAGGTGGTTGCAGCGGTGAGCGCTTGGTCGAGGTCATAGAGGATGTCATCGAGGTCTTCGAGACCGATGGACAGACGGATCATGTCGGCCCCCACGCCGGCGGCGGCGAGTTCGTCGTCGGTCATCTGCTGGTGGGTGGTCGAGGCGGGGTGGATCACCAATGTTCGAGCGTCACCAACGTTGGCGAGGTGGCTGATCATCTCGAGGCTCTCGATGAACCGTTGGCCGGCTTGGCGGTCGCCGTTCAGGCCGAAGGTGAAGATGGCACCGGCCCCCTTGGGAAGGTACTTCTTGGCCAAGTCGTGAGACGGCGAGCTCTCGAGGTCGGAGTACGCGACCCAGGACACGCGAGCGTCGTCCTCAAGCCACTGGGCAACGGCTCGTGCATTGGCGACGTGTGCGTCCATCCGGAAGGGGAGGGTCTCGATGCCCTGCAGCAGAAGGAAGGCATTGAACGGCGACAGCGACGCCCCGATGTCGCGCAGCTGCTCGGATCGCAATGCCATGCAGTAGGCGTACTCCCCAAAGTTGCCGACCCACTGAATGTCGTTGTAGGTGCTGACGGGCTCGGTCATGCGGGGAAAGCGCCCGGTGGTCCAGTCGAAGGTGCCCGATTCGCTGACAACACCGCCGATGGTCGTGCCGTGTCCACCGATGAACTTCGTGGCCGAGTGCAACACGATGTCGGCGCCGAACTCCATCGGGCGACAGAGGTAGGGAGTGGCAAACGTGGCGTCGACCACGAGAGGCAAACCATGGCTGTGAGCCATATCAGACAAGGTCTCGAGGTCGGCGACGACGCCGCTCGGGTTGCCGATCACCTCGGTGTAGATGGCTTTGGTCTCGGGTCGAATCGCGGCCGCAAAGGCCTCGGCGTCTGCGTTGTCGACAAATGTGGTCTCGACACCGAGCCGGGCCAACGTCGTTGCCAGAAGGGCGTAGGTGCCGCCATAGATGCTTGCGGCGGCGACGATGTGGTCACCTGCGCCAGCAATGGTGGTGAGCGCCAAAAACTCCGCAGCCTGTCCGCTCGCAGTCGCGACGGCCCCGATGGCGCCCTCGAGGCTCGCCATGCGTTCCTCGAACGCCGCGGTCGTCGGGTTCGAGATGCGGCTGTAGATCGTGCCGTACTTCTGCAGGGCAAACAGATCGGCAGCATCGGCGGTGTCTTCGAACACAAAACTGGTGCTCTGATAGATCGGTACGGCTCGAGCCCCGGTCGCCGAGTCTGGTTGGCCTCCGGCGTGCAAGGCTCGGGTTCGAAACCCCCACGCTCGGTCTTGTTCACTCATTTGGTCGGTCCCATGTTCGGCGACGTTGTGGCTGCTCAGCCACGATGTTGTCCATCATTCACGAATCAACTCACGAGAGCCACTGCAGCGGCGAGAACGAGCAGCGCACCGTTGCGAATCAACGTGGCAGTAGAAACGGTTTCGGTTGTCGCTCCACCGAAACACCGGCACACCGCGGGTCGCCCGGAACGAATCAGGCCTGCAAGAAACACCGTGAAGCCGGCCAGGGTGGCAAAGGCTGCCAATGAGCCCCACGCCGGTACGACCACCAGCGCGACAGCGATGGCTGCTTCGAGCGTGATGACCAGCCAAACGCTGAGGTTCGGGATCGGAATCCCCAGCTCAGCGAAACCCTTCGTTGTTTCGTCGAGAGACACGAGCTTTGCCCCGGCAGCAGCAGCGAACACCAACGCCAGCACCAGGGCGAGCGCAAAACGAAGGCTCACCGCCGAACTGCTCTTTTTGGGTGTGGGGCCATGACGCGACGACGCTACCGCCGTCCGGGGTGATCGTCTGCTGACCGGCGAGTACGAAACACCTGGTGGCCCGATGAGCGGATTTCCTTCTTCATATGATCCGCCTGACTACCGAAAAAGATGGCACCATGAACGACATGCAGACAGCAGAGTTGATTGCCGGATTGAAGTCGAGCATCGATGGCGAGCTCATCGATCGTGGTCGCGTGACCGACCACCTCCTCGATATCCGCCTCTCTTCCGACGGTGCGGGCCTCACTGCGCTCGTTGATGAGCTTCTTGCCGATCTTCCTGGTCGCTCCGTTGTCGAGACCTCATGGTGGTCCGACGCACTTGATCGACTGGCCGAACAGATCAGCGGCCTGCCGGCCTGAGCCAGACAACGCGAAGAGGCCAGCCTGGGCAGGGCTGACTCGCTAGATCGTTTCGCCACCCGTGGTGCGGCGCAACAACCGGTCGGCGCCGGCGTCGATGCCAGGGAGTTGTGGTTGTACCCCCTCGCTCTGAGCAGCGAGATCCATGACGATGTCCTCGACCTCGTTCCACGAGTGCGCCCGTAACCCGTCGAGTTCGCGGTTATAGGGCTGGTCGAAAACGATCGCCGGGTTGCCGGTTGCCCGCAGCGCAGTGATGTTGTGGGCTGCGTCGTCGATGTAGACGTCGGCCTCGACCTGTGGCTTGGCGCCGAGGAAGCAGATGTCTCGGTACGGAATCTGCGCGTTGTCGAGCCAGGTGACGGTGTCGCTGACCGCCACGGCGTGGCCCCAGTTCGCGTAGAGCCGGTGGGTGATGATGCGAATCCAGATGCCAGCGTCAGACAATCGCCACAACGCGTCAGCACAACCGTCGAAGGCTGGCAGATTCGCCATCATGCGCTTTTCGGTCACGGCGAACTGGTGTAGCTCAGAGAACTCGTCGGGGCTGAGCCCCCACTCTGCAAAGGACCACGATCGTTCGAGCGGAAGCGATTCGGGGTCGACACCCCGCTGCTCTGCGACGATCTCGCGGAAGCCGATGGTGTAGTCGGCGCACACGCCATCGAGGTCGACACCGAAGACGAAATCGTTCACGTCAACGAACGGTAGACGCTTGGCCACTCTGCCTGGTGAACGACTGCTTGGTGAACGACTGCTTGGTGTACGGCTGCTCAGTGCAGGCCAGATCAACTTTTTGTTGAAAGCGGCCACCGTTCGCACCGCCGCTCGTTGGGTCGGTCATGCTGGAACCAATGGCGAGTGACAGAGCGGTTGTGGTCGGGCCCGCACATGTCGACGAGCAGGGCGCAGGCCTTGTCGCACGTGCGGAAATGTTCGGGCTGGGCATAGAGCGAATCCATCAATTTCGTCTTGCCCATGTGCGGTTTGGCGAGGGAGTGGCGGTCGACGACGGCCGTCTCGCGACGCTCGCTGAGTCGCTGTTGGTCGACCCGGTCGTCGGATGGTGGCTGCCGGCTGACGATCTCGACAGCTCGAGCCTGATGAGCGACGGTGTCACCAAGGCGTCGGCCGACAGCGTTGTGATCGAAACCGGGCTTCGCCCCGGCGTCACCGATCGCGAGGGGGCTGAGCTCGTTCGGGCTGCAAATGTTCTCGGGCTCGACGTTGACGCGGCCACGATGGGCATCCGATTTCTCATCGAGCCGTCCGATGGCCATGAGTTGAACGAGGCCGATCTGCAGCTCCTCGCCTCGCGGGTCCTGCACAACGACGTCATCGAACGTTGGGCGGTGGGTTCGCTTCCTCCGGCGTTTGCTGATCTACGGGCCGGTGCACCGCTGACAACTCAGATCGCACTCGACGGCCTCGACGATGACGGCCTGGCGGCGGTCAATCAGCGCCGCCGCCTCGGACTCGACCCGCAGGAGATGGTCGTGATTCGCGACTATTTCTCGGACCTGGGCCGAACCCCGACCGACGCCGAGCTTGAGATGCTGGCGCAGACCTGGAGTGAGCACTGTGCCCACAAGACCTTCCGGGCACTGATCGAGCTTCCGGATGGCGGTGAGATCGATGGGTTAATGAAGACCTACCTGCGCTCAGCCACCGAGGCGATCGACGCCCCATGGGTACGCAGCGCGTTCGTTGACAATGCCGGCATCGTTCGCTTCGACGACGACTTCGATCTTGCGCTCAAAGCTGAAACTCACAACCACCCCTCCGCGCTCGAGCCCTTTGGCGGTTCCAACACCGGAGTTGGCGGGGTTGTGCGCGACATCCTCGGGGTCTCGGCCAAGCCGATCGCCGTGTCCGACATTCTCTGCTTCGGCCCGAGCGAGACCGACCCGGCCGATGTGCCAGATGGCGTGCTGCACCCGCAGCGAATCCGTGAGGGTGTTATTGCTGGCGTTGGTGACTACGGCAACAAGATCGGTGTGCCCAACATCGGTGGGGCCGTCGTCCACGACCCGGCATACACCACCACCCCGCTCGTCTTCGCCGGCTGCATCGGCCTGCTTCCGACCGGTTCGAATCCGACGCAGGCTGCGGCAGGCGATTCGATTGTTGTGCTGGGCGGCGCCGTCGGCCGAGATGGCGTTGGTGGTGCAACATTCTCGTCGCAGACCATGGCCGCTGAGACCGCCGAAGTGGCCGGTTCGTCGGTGCAGATCGGTGACCCGATCGTCGAGAAAGGCCTGATCGACGTGATCGTCGCTGCCCGTGATCTCGGCCTGTACTCCGCAGTCACCGATTGCGGTGCCGGTGGCCTGTCGTCTGCGGTTGGCGAGATGGCTGAGGTCCTCGGGGCTGAGGTCGATCTGCAGCTTGTCCCTCGGAAGTACCCGGGACTCGCGCCCTGGGAGGTTTGGCTCAGCGAAGCGCAAGAGCGAATGGTTGTTGCCAGTCCGGAGCCTGGGCCGCTCCTCGAACTAGCCGAACGTTGGAGTGTCGGCGCCGCTGTCATTGGCACTTTCTCTGGTGATGGCCGCCTGATTGTCAGGGACGGCACCGAGACCGTGATCGACCTCGACTGTTCATTTCTGCACGATGGTCGACCTCGTCGCCGAATGCAGGCCGCTCGGCTCGAGGTGGTGCGCACCACCCGTTCTGAGGTCGTCGACTACGACCCCGCCAGCCTCACCTTGCAGTTGTTGGCCCACCCATCGATCAGGTCGAACGAAGATGTCGTTCGAACCTTCGATCACGAAGTGCTCGGCGGCACGTTGGTTCGCCCCTATGGCGGTGTGCAGGGCGATGGGCCGGCAGACGGAACGGCCATGGTGCCGCCGGGGACAAGTGGCGAGCGTGCGGTCGCCTTCGGCATCGGCGTCAATGCTCGCCTCGGCCAACTCGATCCCGAAGCGATGGCGTGGCAGGTGATCGACGAAGCGGTTCGCAATGTCGTCCTTGCCGGCGCTGACCCGCTCGAGCTTTCGCTGCTCGACAACTTTGCTTGGGGTGACCCGACCGATCCAGCAACGCTGGCGGAGATCGTCGCTGCCTGTCGAGGCTGTCATGACTCAGCGATGTTGTTCGGCGCACCGTTCGTTTCGGGTAAAGACTCGCTCTACAACGTGTTTGTTGATGAGGACGGTACCCGCGATCCGGTCGCCCCAACCCTGGTCATCACGGCGATGGGCATCGTCAAGAATCTCGATGTCGTGCCGCTCACCGGCTGTGTTGCCGCCGGCAACGAGGTGTGGCTCGTCGGACCTCAGAAGGGTGAGCTCGGTGGCTCACACCTTGACGCAGTTCTCGGGCACGACTACGGCGGTAACGTCCCTCGGCCCGACCCCGTTGCAGTGGCCCGCCACCATGCCGTCGGCGAGGCCATTGCTGCGAACTTGGTGCGAAGTGGACACGATCTTGCCGAGGGTGGCCTCGCGGTTGCGGCTGCTGAGTGGGCGCTCGCTGGCCGTCTTGGCCTCGATCTCGACATCGATTCCGATCCCGCTCGTCTGTTCGGCGAAGGATCGGGTCGCTATCTACTCGAGGTTCGCCCCGAGGACGGGCAACGCTTCGGCGAGATTGTTCCGTTCGCCGTTCGGATCGGGCGTGTCGTTGCTCGACCATCGGTGCGCCTTGGTGTTCACGAACTTGGTCTCGGCGAGATCGCCAAGGCATGGCGAGGCCATCTCGACGCAGACGACACAACATCGAGTGGAGGCGAGGAGTGATGAAGCCAAAGGTCTTGATCCCGATCGCGCTCGGCACCAATCGCGACGGCGACCTCGCCGATGCGTTCGAACTCGCGGGAGCCGATCCGCAGCGTGTGCCGCTGTCCGCACTGCGCTCGGGCGATGTGCAGATGAGCGATCATCAGATGCTGGCTGTTCCCGGCGGGTTCTCCTACGGCGACGCCTTGGGTGCTGGTCGCCTTCTGGGCCTCGATTTGGCCGGTTGGTTCGGCGATCAGTTGCATGCTGCGGTCGCAGCCGAGAAACCGATCTTCGGCGTCTGCAACGGTTTCCAGGCACTTGTTCGAGCCGGCCTTCTGCCGGGAGGCGACGACCAGGCGGTGCTCGGTGCCAATGACCGTGATCGGTTTGAGTGTCGCTGGGTCACCCTCGAGCCAGCTTCTTCGAAGTCGGTGTGGGTCGCTGGGCTCACTGAGCCGATTCGCTGTCCCGTGGCCCACGGTGAGGGCCGCTACGTCACCAATCAACTCGATGGGCTGCACCGTGATGATCAGGTTGCCCTGCGGTATGTCGAGGTTGACGCCCAGGGCGTTGTTCATCCCGCAGCTGGCGCCTACCCGTCGAATCCGAACGGTTCGACCGACGACATCGCTGGGGTGTGCGACGACACTGGCTTGGTGCTCGGACTGATGCCCCACCCGGAGAATCACGTGCGGCAGCGGCAAGATCCTCTTCGGGGACGTACGGTGCCCGGCTTGGCTGAGCGGGGCAATTGCGTGGCGCTGTTCCGCTCCGGCGTCGCTGCGGTCGCCAGCTGAGACGAAAGTTCTCAGGTCGCCACGTTTCTTGGACGATGTTTCTCGCGAAGCCTGCCACATGGCGGGCATCGAAGTAGGAGTCGTTTGGTGCCACAGCGTCAGTTCGCCAAGATCGCCAGAATGCGTATCTCCGACGTTCAAGTCGGAGACGTTGTCAACAAGTACCCCGAAGCTGAGTCGGGCTGGTTTGTTGTGGCCCAGATCAGCCGTCTGTTTGACGGCAAGCTCCAGGTTTCCGACTTCGCCCAAGATCAAGCGGTGTCTGGGCACGATTTCGACATGATCGGCGTGCAGTTTGTCGCCCAGGTCTCCGTCGACGAACAGCCACCAATCGATCCTGAGTTGCTCGAGATCGTTGACCCGTCGATGCAGAATCGGGCTGAGGACAAAGAGGAAGAAACCGAGGGAGAAGAAGCGTCCGGTGAGCTCGCTCGACCCGCCGCTCTGGGTGGTTCCGTCAGCTGACCCGGGTCCGCCCTTTCGACACGTCTTGCTCGGTTCACCTCTGGATGAATGGGGTCTTTGCCCTCGAACATGAGTTGCGTTAACGTGACGTCCAGTCACAGAGTCAGCGTGAGTTGGGGGTACTTCTCATGCTCGTCCGTGATGCTAGCTGGTCGAGTCGTAGGGAGTTCGCGGCGGCAACTCCCGCGACTCGGCCTGCGTGCTGCTCGTGGGTGGCGAGGTGGCTCCGGCCGGGATCCTGCGCGATGCTCGAACGGTGACTGCAATCGACGTCTCTGATGAGCTCGCAACGACCTTTGCCGCAGACGGCGTGGTCAAGATTCCCGGTGCGGTTGATCCGTCATTGATCACAGAGATCCTCGCTGTTGCGGACGCCGAACTCAACGACCCGGGGGCATGGGTCACCGATACGAACCCGGGAGCCACGACCAATCGGCTCTTCACCACCCGCTACCTGTGGCCCACAAACGACACCATTCGCCGTTTTGCCCTCGAGAGTGGAGTCGCCGAGCTGGCAGGCCGCCTCATGGGGGCATCGTCGGCCCGCCTCTACTTCGATCACCTGCTGATCAAAGAACCGCAGACGGCAAACCCGACGCCCTGGCACCAAGACATTCCCTACTGGCCGTTCCTGGGCAAGCAGATCTGTTCCATTTGGGTTGCCTGTTCTGATGCAACCGTCGACGAGAGCTCGCTCGAATTCGTGCGAGGGTCACATCGTTGGGATGCGTACTACGCCCCGGTCGCCTTCGGCGAGTCGGCGCGGGAGTGGGTCGATGACTTCGACGGCGAACAATGTCCTGACGTCGAAGCTGCCCGAGACGACTTCGACATTGTCGGGTTCGACGTCGAAGCCGGGGACGCGATCGCGTTCTCATCTTGGATCGTCCACGGAGCGCCAGGGAATGCGGGAAGCAAGCGTCGGGTGGCGCTTTCGACTCGCTGGCTCGGCGATGACAGCACGTGGTACCCCCACCCCGGGTGCGACCCGACGGTGACCGATGACGACACCACCGCAGTCGTCGGTGCGTACCCCGATGACGACGTCCGTTTCCCGCTGGGATGGCACGCCTCGAGCTAGGAAACCTCGAAGCAGTTGGCACACCGATGTTGGGCTAGTTTTCGGCCATGTGGCAGAGCCTGATAGAGACGCTCGACGCCGAATCTCGCGAGGGACTCGAGGCGATCATGACCTCGAGGTACGTGCCGAAGGGCCAAACGCTCTTCTTGGAAGGTGATCGTGGAGAAGCGCTTCACGTGATCGTGTCTGGTCACGTGATCGTCGAACGGGTGACGCTGCAGGGGGACCTGGTCGCCGTTGCGATTCGGGGGCCGAACGAACTGATGGGGGAGCAGGCACTGATCTCAGATGAACGTCGAGGAGCCACCGCTCGCGCCGTCACCGATCTCACCACCAAGGTGTTGGGGCGTCGTGAGTTCGACAACGCACGTCTCGAACACCCCATGCTCAACGACCTGTTGGTTCGCATGCTCGATGCTCGCGTACGCGAAGCGGGTGACCTGCTTCTCGAAGCCCGGCACCATCCGGCGGAGCTACGGGTCCGCCGACGGCTGAGCGAACTGCGCGAGATGTTCGGTGACGACATCCCCCTGACCCAGGCCATCTTGGCCTCGCTTGCCGGGACGACGCGGCCGACGACCAACGCTTCGCTGCAAGACCTCGTGGCAAGTGGCGTTGTCGAGCTTCGCCGCGGTGGCATCAAAGTGATCGACGGCGACAGGCTCGCGGACGAGGTCTGAAGTATCGGCGAGCACTCAGGTGACCGAGGTGGTCAGATGAGGTCTGATACCACCGAGGCGGCTCGTTCGGCCGCCCGCTGCATGATGCTGCGCTCGGCCCAGGTTGCCGGGTCGACCGCTTCACTCGACTCGAGATCGTCGTCGAAGTGCTCATCGAGGATGGCGACGACGTCGGGGTCGAAGACCACCAAGTTGACTTCCTCATCGAACTGGAACGACCGCTGGTTGATGTTTGCTGACCCAACGGTTGCCACGAGTCCGTCGACGGTGAGAATCTTCGTATGCAGCATTGTTTTCGTGTAGCAGCGCACGTCGACACCCCCTTCGAGCAGCTCGGCGTAGCGCGCCTCGCCGACAATCTGTACGAAACGCTTGTCTGCATGCAGCCCAGGGACCAGCACTTCGATCTTCACGCCGCGATGGGCGGCCGCGATCAGGAGTGCCGCGAGCTCGTCGTCGGGATTGAAGTACGCCGTCGCGATTCGTAGGCGCTGTTCGGCGGACTCGATCAATACCTCAAGCAGCGTGGCGATGTCGTTGCCGCCGGCTTCAGCAGCCCCCGTGATGACCTGAACGGTGGAGGGGCCGTGGCTGTCATGCCCCGGGAACGTGTCGAACATCTCGTCGATGATGAGCGGACCGGTCTCGATCCAATTGTCGATGAACGCGCCGCGCAACCCATCGACGGCCCGGCCCCGCACTCGAAAGTGGGTATCGCGCCAGTCGTCAACGTGTTGGGCGTTGCCTGTCCACTCTTGAGCGATGCCGACGCCGCCGGTGAAGGCTGTTGTTTCGTCGCAGATGAGGAGCTTGCGATGCGTGCGGTGGTTGGCCCGAGTGAGCGGAGAGTCGACGGCTCGAAACCAGCGGAGATCGCACCCTGCTTCGCGCATCTGCTCGACGAGTTCCTTCCGGATGTGTCGTGAGCCGAGCGTGTCGAGGAGCACGCGAACCCGAACTCCGGCTCGGGCTCGCTCGGCAAAGGCGTTCGCAAACTCCGTCGTGATCTCGCCCTTCCAGAAGACGAAGGTCAAGAACTCGATCGAGCGAGTGGAGCTTCGTATTGCATCGAGCATCGCCGGGAAGATCTCGTCGCCGTTTCGAAGTACATCGATCTGGTTGCCATCTGTCGCCGGGATACCCAAGAGGGCTTCGAGCCGGCGCCGCCAACGGTCTGAATTCGGCGATTCGCCAGCCCCATTGGTCGTCATGGTGGTTCCCGTGCTCAATCAGAGCGGACGGTGATGCGAAGTCCCTGCGCTGTTTGGACGTCGACGAGATCGCTGTCGATCGTCGGCGGGATCAGATTGATGATCTGATCCTCATCGTCGGTCTGGGTCAGTTCGAGGACGACGTCATCATCGCCAGTTGCGGTCAGCGTCGACGCAGCGGGTTCGCGTGATGCGGCTGCGAGCATTTCTTGGGCCACTCGCAGCACCAACTGTCGGCGAGCTGCATCGGCCACGGGCACCGCCTGCCAATCGACAGTGATAAACGAGCCAACTGTTTCGCGCAGAGCGGCTGCTTCGATCTCGACGGCAAGCCGCACAGGGTCGTCCGTCTCGTCGAACGGGCTTGGATCGTTTTCTGGGTTGATGGCAACACTGTGTCGCCAGGTCCGTTCGCTGCGAGCAACTTCGAGATCCCACAGCGTGTGAATGGGTGATGCGTCGTCGCCGTTTCGGGTGCTCTCACCAAGGACGAGCGCGGGAGCCGATCGAGCCGATTCGATCTCGTTCTTGAGGCTGTCGCGATCGTCGACCAGCGCATTGTTCTGGATCATGAGTTCGTCGAGCTTGGCCTGGTTGCTCAGGAGCTCTTCTTGAGTCGTTGCGACATCCTTGACCGCCCTGTCGGCCCGCTCAGTCTCGGCCGCTGCGTTCTCTTCGGCCTTGGTTTTGCTCGTTTTGAGCTCGTCGATCTCGGTGGTTGCTGCCGCGGCGGAGGTCTCGAGTTCACCGATCGAGGCGTCCTTTTCCTTGATCTCAGACTCGAATCGGGTGCGTTCCGCCGCTGTCTCTTCGCGAACCTGGTGGAGATTGGCGTTGAGAGACTTCACCTGAGATCGCGACCTCAGAAGGAGCACCGCCAGCCCGAGGGCGACAACGGCAAGCACAATGACGGTATACACCATGGTGCAAAAGCTAGTGCCTTCTGGGTCAAGGGCACGACCGATCGCGGGCAGCACTCGGTGAGGGATGTGTGAGAGATGTGGTGAGGGGTAGTGTCAATCCATGAAGTTTTTGAGGAAGAAGCTCGCTGGCCGATTCCCCGTTTTGGGCCGAATGAGTGATGTGGCCATTGTCGGAAATGCCGGCCTCCGGCTCGCCCATCGCCGTGGATTGATCAACGACGACATGGCAAAGCGCTTCGGAGCCAACACGAGCAGTGGGGGAGAAGGGCTCTCGGCGGCCGAGTTGGCGCTTGCTGGTGCAGCCCTTCTCCGACTCCTCAAACGAGCTCGTACAAAGAAGGCCTGAGTACGAGCGCAGAGAGGTAGAGCCGTGGAGCGCCGTGACGTGTTGGCGATGCTGAGCGAGTTGGCCTCGCTGACCACGCTCGAAGAAGAGAGCCCCCAATCGTTCAAAGTTCGAGCCTACGAGAACGCCCGGCAAGCCCTCGAGGGCGACGCTCGGAACCCGGCTGATCTCTCGGCAACAGAACTCGCGAAGCTCAAGGGGATCGGCAAGTCGACGGCGAGCAAGATACGAGAATTCGTCGACACCGGCTCAGTGGCCAAGCTCGACACGCTCCGAGCCACGTATCCACCGTCGGTGGTCGAACTCAGCCGGATACCAGGGCTTGGACCAAAGACTCTCAAGTTGATCCGCAGCGAGCTCGGGGTCGAAGACGTCGAAAGCCTGAAGGCCGCGATCGACAGCGAAAAGCTCCGGACCCTGCCCGGCCTGGGGGCGACAAGCGAAGCGAAGATCTCCAAAGCGATCGACCGATTGGGCCTGGCCGGTAAGGATCGGCGGACGCCGATCGCCGATGCTTTGCCGCTCGCTGAGCGCCTTGTCGACGACCTGCGACGCGTCGACACGGTTGTCGACGTTGCCTTCTGTGGCAGCCTTCGCCGGTTTTCCGAGACGGTTGGCGACATCGACATCACCGTTGCGGCGACAGATGGCTCGCTCGTGATGGAGGCGGTACGCAATCACATCGAGGCCAACGACATCTTGCTCAGTGGCGACACGAAGACGTCGTTCTTGACTGCTGCGGGCTTACAGGTCGATGTTCGAGTCGTGGCGCCTGCTGAATTCGGTGCAGCCACGATGTACTTCACCGGCTCGAAGGCCCACAACATTGCGCTTCGGCAGCGTGCCATCGATCGAACGTCGATCCTCAACGAGTACGGGTTGTTTGAGATTGGCGAGGACGGAGAGACGGGGGCACTGCTCGCTAGTGCTTCTGAAGCCGAGATCTACGAGGCCCTCGACATGGCCTTTGTGCCACCACCGATGCGTGAGGCCACCGGCGAGGTCGACGCCGCAGCAGCAGACGAGTTGCCAGAGTTGGTCGAGGTGTCACACATCAGGGGCGATCTGCACTACCACACCGACCGTTCCGGTGATGGTCGCTCAACACTGGCCGAGATGGTGGCCGAGGCTGCGTCGAAGGGGTATGAGTATCTCGCCATCACCGACCACGGCGAGGATCTTGCCATCAATGGCTCGAATCGCGAAGAGATGCTCGAGCATCGCGAAGCGATTCGTGCCCTCGATGTCGACTACCCCGACATGACGCTTCTGTACGGGTGCGAGCTCAACATCGGCCCGAAAGGCGGTCTCGACTACGACGCCGAGTTTCGGGCGCTGTTCGACTACACCGTTGCCTCGGTCCACTCACACTTCGATCAATCCCAAGACGAACAGACCGCTCGACTCGTTGCCGCGATCGCTGACCCGACCGTCAACTCGATCGGACACCTGACCGGCCGCTACATCGGGAGGCGGCCGGGCATCGAGATCGACGTCGACATCGTCCTCGAGGCCCTCTTTACCTTCGATGTTGCGCTCGAGATCAACGGCGCGTTGCAACGGCTCGATGCAGCGTCATCCGTTGTCCGACGAGCCGTCGATCGCGGCGTGAAACTCGTGATCAACACCGACAGCCACCACACGTCTGAACTGGGGCGGATGGAGTACGGCGTCCTCACCGCACAGCGAGGTTGGGCCCCCAGAGATCAAGTCGTGAATACGTGGCCCCACGACGAGTTCATGGAGTGGGCGAATCATCGTCGGCCTCAGCCCTGAGGTCGTTCCGGACATCGTTCACGGCTTGTCGGACGTGTTGACGAGCACCTCGCACGGTTGCTGCGACCTCTGACGCCAATTCGGAGATCTCCGTCTTGACGTCGGACGAAACGTTTCTGAGATCGGTACCGAAAGAAGGCGGCTGACCAAAGGCAATGCGCGCGTCGCGCTCGATCGCTGATGTGATGCGCCACGGCTTGCCACGGTCTTCAGCAGGCCGTCGATGGTTGGCCCGTAACCAGGTCCTGAGCTCGCGAACATCGATCGAGAGATCATCGGCCAGCTGCTGGGGAGTCACGACGCCAGGGTAGTTCTCGATGTTCCAGGCCGCCGGTTGCAGATGCCGCGAGAAAATTCTGGCGAACCGCTCATAGGTCCAATGGCCCATCCGATGGAGAGGCATGGTCCATCCCATCGCTCTCCGTGACACGGTCCCCCTCTCAGAGGTTGACATCGAGCGTCTTCTCGCTACTCGCATGGCCAACACGCTGTTGCCTGTCAACTGCGAGGCGTGGCTGCGACAGGCCTATCTGAGGGCGCAGAGCGCGGCCACACAACGACTCGTGAGTGATGTACTCGACGATGTGAAGGCAATCGGCGAGATCGATGACGAACTCACCGAACTGATCCTTGGCGCCCTTGCCTCTGTAGAAGCAGCGCTCGACTTGGAACGCTTGGACGTCTGACCATGTCGAGTCCGTCGTCGCCGAGATCCAACCTGGGGGTAATTTCCTCCAACATTGAGATCTCGCCGCCACAACGGCCTACCCTCGCGAGCGCCGCCCGGCGAATCCCGTCGTACCTGGGCGACATCACGATCATGGTTGATTCCAACAACAGCACCCGCTTTCCCGGTTGGTACACCGATCCAAGAAGCCCTGACATGGAGCGCTTCTGGGACGGTCGCACCTGGACAGACAGCACACGAGATGCCGAAACGGCGTCTGCCGCTCGCGCCGACGTCGTCGTCGACCTCACCACTGTCCCCGGCATCGTCTCAACGAAGCCTGCCGACGACATCGCACCGCCAGCACCGACCACCGCGTTCTTCGAAGCGGACAACGGTGCAGGTCTGTTCTCCCAACCCGCCGGCGCCCCCGAGCGCGCCAGTGCGGCTGGTCAAGGAGACGCCAAGGCGGCTGCCTCGCCGTCTGCCCTCACTGGGCTCTTCGGTAAGCCCGATCCGTCGGCTGCCGCAGCTCCCAAGGTGGAGCAGCCCACGGCACGTTCTTCTGCAACAGCGCCGTCTGCAACAGCGCCGGCTCCAACAGCCCCTTCTGAATCAGCGTCTCGCGAGACGGTGAAGAAGCCCGACCTGAGCCCAACCTCTGACGTCACCAAGGAGCAACTCGAGTCGGCCAAGGCCCAACTCGAGAAGGAACCGGTAGCGGCCGAGCCTGCCCCTTCGATGGTCGATCTTCTCAAGCCAAAGGAAGGGGCCGAACCATCGGCTCCCGGTACGACTCGCAAAGCCAAGCCGGCGCAGGGCGCAAACGCAAGCTCCGGGTCGCAGCTCTCTGAAGTCACCAAGGCGCAAGCAAGAAAGACGGCCACGTCGTTCCCGAATTCGATCGCACAGCCGAGACCAGCCGAGCCGAAGTCGTCAGGAACAGCCGCGAAGACAACCGGCCCCGCGTCCACACCGCGCACCGCCAAGCCGAAGACGTCAGCGTCCCAGCGTGTCGGATCTCCCACAAAGGCCCCGACCAGCACGAGCATCGACCACGACCCAAAGACACCATGGACTGCCTGGGCAGTCATCGCAGGTCTGTGCTTGGCCGGCGGTGGCTTCTTGCTCGGGCTGTGGGCCGGTAGTGGAGACAGCGAAGGCTCGGCTGGTGTCGAGGTCACGACCACCGCCGACGCCGTAACCACCACGGTTGCGACGACCGAGGTGGTCGAAACCACCACCGATCCAGCTGCCGAAGAAGCAGTCGCTGCTGCCGAGACCCGAGTCGAGGAGCTCGAGGCCGAGAGTGCTGCGAACGCCGAGCAGCTGACGTCGCTCGAGGCAGAGGTTGAGACACTTCAGGCCGAACGCGACAACGAAGCCGAACACAACGAACTTCTTCAATCGTGGTTCACCGCCGATGTCCTTGCCCGCTCTCAGGGCAACTGGGACTTTGAAGTGTCACGAGCTTGTGCGCTCGAAACCGAGCCGACGCTCGACGATCTCAACTACAGCCGACGGCTCGAAGTCATCGGCACACCCGCTGACCTCCTTGCTGCAGTGCAGGACTGTCGAGGCTGAGCCTCTCACGACAACGTTTCCGCGTGATCGTGCGATGGAAACCCGGCGCCGCCTGTGACTGCTCAAGCTTCGTGCCGAATCGACCGATTCAGCATGCGTGGGCAGCAGATTCGGAACCAACCTTGCGGTGACCATCGCCGCGTTCGTGGCGACGGCCGGGGGTGTTGCGGCTGCCCAAGTGCCGTCATCAGGCGGCCCGACGGGCGAGCTGTCTACCCAGATCCCGGTTGTTTCTGAACCCGTCATCAGCCAACACTTCCTCGAGGTTTCGCCAGCGGAGGTGAGGCTCGCCGAGCTCGCAGACGAAGACGTGTCGGATCCGGAATGGACCGACTTCCACATCGACTTTGCAGACCCACCGAACCCGCTCGAGCTGACAATCGCCGAAAACGAACTCGAAGTCGTCGGCGAGCCGACGGTGGGTCAGGCCGGTCAGGGTGGCGATCCCAACTTCACCGACCCGGCCTACTCGTTTGGAGCAAACGACTTCTCGATCAACTACCTGACCGCCGGCATTCCGGCAGCAGAGCGTGCGGTCATCGACGCCACGATGGAAGCGTGGGCCAGCAGTGTCGACATGAACAGTGGCCGGATTGATGTCCAGATCGAGTACGTCGCCATGAGCGGCTCGGCGTTGGCTTCGACCTCGCATGCATTTGTGATTCTGAGCGATGGCTCGACGATGCCGACGGCGCTCCTCAACGCATCGCTCGGTGGCGACCAATTCCCCGGAAGCCCCGACATTCGCATCATCGTCAACTCGAACATCAACTGGAGCTCCCAGCTGAGCGGACCAATTTCTTCGAGCCAATACTCGCTCTATGCCACGATGCTTCACGAGATTGGGCATGGACTCGGATTCTCGAGCAGCTTCAATCCTTCTTCTGCGGCCGGCGACCCTCACACTTCGTTTGATGCGAGGCTCTTCTACGACCTTGCATCTGGCGGCGGCGCCGGCCCATCGGCACCGAGGCAAACCATCAGCAGCCCGTCGGTGACCACCGGTCAAGCATGGTTCCTGAATCTCGACGGCACCTGGGAACGAATCTACGACCCGACCTCTTACCAGGGTGGCTCGTCGATGTCCCACTTCGACGAAGCGACCTACTCCGGCTTCACCGGCGCGGCCGGCTCAGTGATGACACCGACGCAATACAACGGAGAGACCTCATATGAGATCGACGCCGTTGTCCTCGGTGGCATGGAAGCCGCCGGCTGGCACATCAAGGCGGCGCCGGCCGCACCCAACGTGTCGTCAGCGAACATTGGCCCGGGATCGACAACAGTTGCTGTCTCGCCGAACACTGGAACAGCCAACCCGCCCGCAGCACAATGGCGAGTTGTCATCAAGCAGGGGCCATCCACGATCGCAACGACGACGGTTGCTGCGACAGATCGGTCGATCACCGTCCCCGGCTACCTCCCGGCCGGCACCTATACGATCTCGATCTTCGGCGTGGGCACGGGTGGCACGTCGAGCCCGGTGGTGCTCACAGTGACGTCGACCAACGCCGCGGCTCCCACCTATACGAACTGTCGGCAGGCGCCAGTCAATCCGATCTTCAATACCACCAACGAAGTGAACGCCTCGGTGTATCGGTTGTACTGCGCCTACTTCCTTCGCTATCCCGATCTCGCAGGCTTTGGTTTCTGGTTTGACACCCACGTCAATGAGGGCTGGTCGCTGGCCCGGATCTCGGACTTCTTCGCCACTGGCGCTGAGTTCGACGCAACGTATGGATCTCTGAACAACGATCAGTTTGTGACGCTCATCTACAACAATGTGCTGAGTCGGAGCCCGGAACCAGTCGGGTATGCGTTTTGGGTCAATCAACTCAACTCCGGCGGCTTCACCCGCGGCGAAGTGATGTTGTTCTTCAGTCAATCAGACGAATTCAAGGGCCTGACCGGCACCTGATCCGCTCGCCTGTCGCTTCCCGAGCGTCACTGTCTCTTCTTCGGTGTCACTGGTCATCGGCACGATGGTCCACACCACACGCCACGCATCACAGAGCGAACAAGGAGACAACATGCAGGGGTTCGAAGTCGCGCTCAAGTCAGGACGTTCGGTCGCACCCCAACGACTCGCCGTCGGTGCCTGAGGAACGCTCGCCCTAGAGGTGCGCGACGTAGGCATCGACCCATGCCGAGAGACGGTCGGCGTCATCGCCGCCGACCTCGCCATCGGCGATGACCTCGAATGCCTTGGGAAGCGTGAAGGTCTCGTCATGCAGATCGCACTGCATGTACGTGAAGATCTGCGTGACGATGCCGAGTCCGTGGGCGCCGCCGCCACCTCCTGGCGAGGCGGCAAGGAGGCCAATGTGCTTCCCGGCGAACAGCGTCATCTCAACTCGCGTCACCCAATCGATGGTGTTCTTGAGCAGGGGCGACGGGCCACCGTTGTACTCAGGGCTGGCGATCAAAACTCCGTCGGCACTCGCAATTCGTTCGGCCATGGCTTGTGCCGCCATCGGAATGCCGTGATTTGCCTGGACGTCGCCGTCGTAGAGGGGTAGCTGGGCTGCGCCGAGATCGATCGCATCGACTTCGTGGCCTGCTGCTGTAGCGAACGCTGCTGCAGAGTTGAGGAGTGCGGTGTTGACTGAGCCGACGCGGACACTGCCGCTGAATGTGACGATTTTTGCCATGTGGTGCAGGCTACCGGTGGTGGAACTCGACCAAGACCGCCCGCCGCCTTCGGAGGCGCTGCAACGGTGCCTTGACGATCTCGACGTGCTCATCGCCAAGCGATCGGTCGTGCTGCTCGGAGAGGTCCCCGGCACAAACGAGCTTCCTCAACTGATCGAGCTGATCGTCGGCCGCGCACTCTTGATCGGACTCGACGTTGTGGTGGGCCTCGAGATCCCGATGACCGAAGATCTAGAGGACATCGGCCCGTTCTTTCGCCGGTCTCCGCAGTACCAGGACGGACGGTCGACCACCGCCGTTGTCGAGTTGCTCGGCCACCTGTCGGCACGAAAGACCCACCTGGCGAAGGGCGATGAGCAACGGCTCGAGGTTGTCGCGATGGACGGGCCATGGGTCGCCCCGGGATCACCGGTGCCGCTCGACATGCTTGGGGTTCTCGAACAGCCCCGAGACGAAGTGATGGCGTCGAATGTCCTCTCGGTGATGGACACGATGCCCAAGGCGTTCGCGCTGCTGGTCGCTGGTCCCATGCACACCCGAGTTGATCAGGCTCCTGCGTCCACGCTCGGTCGGTTGATCAGGGCCTGGCATCCAGAGGCGATCGCCTTACGAGTCAGCCCTGCGGGCGGTCGCGCTTGGATTCTCACCGAGGAAGGTGCTGGCGCCGCCCTCGAGCTCCCCACCGTCGATGCGCCCACCGGAGCACTTTGGGCCCCGAGTCCCGGTGCTGATGGGCACCACGGTGTACTCAGTCCTGGCGTCGTCACGGCTTCAGCCCCGCTGCCGAGCTGACAACCTCTCAGTTGGCGCGAGCTCTGTGGCGTATCAGCCCGGTTCGCTGCGCATCCTCGGTGCCACCGGCGAGCCGTGATGCAACACCAGTTTCCAGCCGGCGGACGACCGAACGAACAGGTTCGTCGCTGCGATGGTGCCGGTGTTTGCTCGGTCCATCAGGTTCTCGTCCAGCGTGATCCACGCCATCGTGCCCCGCACCGATGCGGTCGCGTTGGTAAGGATGAATTGATTGCGGACCGGTCCGGCAAAGATGCGAACCCATGACTCGCGAACGGCTTCCCAGCCCCTCAGAATTGGCCAGCCCGGGTGGATGCATGCCGTGCTGGCGCCGTGATCCCAAATCTCGTCCATGGCGTCAATGTCGCGCTGCTCATGGGCGGTATAGAAGGCTTGGTTGACGCTGAGGACCTCTTGGATCTCGTTCTGAGGAGAGGACGCCATCCCGGCAGGGTATTCGGCTGGGGGTCGCGTCAGGGAAGTCGGATTGGGCACATTGCGACGTTTCCAGACCCGATCGGGCTTACGATCGATGGTTCGACCTTCAACACCAATGGGACGACGCTCATCATGAACTCAGAACAGCTCGAACACATTCGCACCGGCAATGGTTTCATCGCCGCCCTCGACCAAAGCGGTGGCAGCACCCCGAAGGCGCTTGCGGCCTACGGCGTCGAGGAAAGCGCCTACAGCGGTGACGACGAGATGTTCGATCTCGTGCACGCCATGCGGAGCCGCATCATCACGAGCCCAGCGTTCACTGGCGATCGTGTCGTGGGTGCCATCCTCTTTGAAATGACGATGGATCGACAGGTCGAGGGCGTCGACACGGCCGACTACCTGTGGGCAAACAACAAGGTCGTTCCCTTTCTCAAAACCGACAAGGGCCTCGCCGACGAGGTCGACGGCGCCCAGGTCATGAATCCAAACCCTGGCCTCGATGCGCTGCTCGAGCGCGCCGTTTCGAAGAACGTGTTTGGGACCAAGATGCGTTCTGTCGTCAAGATGGCAAACCCGGCCGGCGTCGATGCAGTCGTGGCTCAGCAGTTCGAGGTCGGCAAGCAGATCATCGGCCACGGACTCGTGCCGATCATCGAGCCCGAGGTTGACATCAACAGCCCAGAAAAGGCTGAGGCTGAAGCCCTTCTCGCCGCGTCGCTGCTCGAGCAGTGCAACGCGCTGAGCGCGGATGAGATCATCATGTTGAAGTTGACCCTTCCCGAACAAGACAACTTCTACAGCGAGCTCATCGCCCACCCGAATGTCTTGAAGGTTGTTGCCCTTTCCGGTGGCTACAGCCGTGACGAGGCCAATGCTCGGCTCTCTCGCAACAGCGGCATGATCGCAAGCTTCTCGCGAGCGCTTGCCGAGGGTCTCTCTGCCCAGCAGAGCGCCGAAGAGTTCGACGCCACGCTCGATGCAACGATTGCGTCGATCCACTCGGCCTCGATCACCTGACAGCTCGGGCGGGAGTGTCTGAGCTCAGCGAGAACTCCTCACGGGCGACGATCATTCGTCGGGCCTGGCTCGACGCTTTCCCCATCTTTCTCCCTGCGATCCCGTTCGCATTCATCGTTGGCATTGCCATCAACGAATCGGCGATGCCCCGGTGGGTCGGGATCATCTCATCACCGGTGATTTGGGCCGGCTCGGCTCAGTTCGCAACGATCACGCTGGCCGGCTCAGTGTCGTGGTTCACTCTCGTGCTGACTGGCGCGATCATCAACACGCGACACTTCATGTATTCGGCGGCCATCAGTCCTCGGTTTGCCGACCAGCCTCGTTGGTTCCGCTGGTGGGCGCCCTATCTGCTGGTCGACCAGGTTTTTGCCATGATGGGTCGGCTACCGCAGCTGTCTGGGCGATCGTTCCGGCGTTACTACCTCGCCACTGGTGCCTTCTTCTTTCTGGGCTGGCATCTCTTCCTCACGGTCGGTCTCGTGGCTGGTGCCGCCGTGCCAGAGTCATGGCAGCTCGGCGCTGCCCCAGCACTGATGTTTGCCGGCCTCGCTGTTTTGGGTGTGACGCGACGTCCGGCGGCAGTGGCCGTGGTGGTGGCTGCGATCACGTGCGCTGCAACGCTCGGACTGCCAAACCGGCTCGGGTTGCTCGTCGGCGCCTTTGCCGGGGTGTTCGCAGCCTGGCTGGTTGAGCGTTCGGAGCCGACCTCAACGTGAGTACGCCAGCCGCTCTCTCCGCCGTCCTGGCCGTTGGTTTCTTCACGTACTTCTCGCGGGCTGGTTTGATCCTCGTTCTCTCGCAACGAATCTTGCCCGAGTCGGTGCAAGCTGTCCTCCGCAACGTTGGTCCCGCCGTGCTGAGCGCTCTTGTCGTCACGATCCTGGCTGGTGACGGTGGTGCGTCCGACATCGAAGTCTCGCGCCTCGCTGGTGTTGCCGTGGCCAGCTTCGTCGCCTGGAAGACCAAGAACCTGATTCTCACCCTGCTCGCCGGCATGAGCGTGATCTGGCTGTCGGCGTTCCTGTTCTGACTCCGTCGTGCTAGCAACGTGGCGTGGCAGACCTCTACGAAACGATGAGCACCCTGCGAGCGGTACGCCGGCTGCGTCCCGATCCCGTTCCGGACGACGTGCTTGAGCGAGTCCTGCAGGCTGGGTGTTGGAGCCCGACGGGGGGAAACCAACAGCCATGGCGAGTGATCGTTGTGCAGGACGACTCCAAGAAACACGAACTGTCAGAGATCTACGGTCCTGAGTGGGCGAAGTACGCCAAGGGATTCATGGAACGAGTCTCAGGTCTTCCCGCCGATGAGCTCGAGAAGTGGCAGCGCATCCTTAGCGCCGGCGACTACCTCGCCGATCACTTGGCCGAAGCACCCGCGATCCTCATGTTCGTCGCTGATCCTCGGCGGATGGCCATCACCGATGCCAAGCTCGACCGCATCAGCATGGTGGGCGGTGGCAGTGTCTACCCCGCCGTGCAAAACGTGATGCTCGCATGTGTCGCCGAGGGGCTTGGCTGCACGCTCACCACGTTGCATTGCCTGCGCGAAGACGACGTCAAGGCGGCACTCGACATCCCACCGGAGTGGGCGACCGTCGCCATGGTGCCGATCGGCTATCCCGTAGGCAAAGGGCACGGATCGATCTCGCGGCAGCCACCTGCCAAGATGGCCTATCGCGACACCTTTGGCAGCTCCTGGAGCTGACGACAACTGAACTGATGCACGACCGCAACCTCGCTGAAGCGACCCAGATCACTGAGGAGACAATGTGACCGCAATCATGCCGACAACAGGCGCACCGTTCGATCCGAACGACATCGAGATCCTCGCGAACGTGCCCTACAAGGACGGGCCTCCTCACGAGGCCTACAAGTGGCTGCGCGACAACCAGCCGCTCTTCAAGCAGAACATCGACGACCCGATCATGGTTGGCGAGTCGTGGGTGGTCACACGCCACGAAGACGTCAAACAGATCAGCGGTGATCTCGAGCACTTCGGCAACTTCGAGGGGCACAACCTTCGCAACGATCACGACCACGACGCCGTCGTCCATCTGCTCATGGTCGATCGGCCCAAGCACACCGAGATGCGCCTCATGGCGAGCCGTCGGTTCACGCCGAAGGTCGTGCGGCAGTACACCGATCACTACCACGACCTTGCCGGTCGTCTGCTCGACAAGGCGATCGGCGCGCATCGCGACGGTGGCTCTGCGACCTTCGACGTGGTCGAGTGGCTCTCCGTTGAGTTCCCGATGGCGGCAATTGTCGAGCTGATGGGCACGCCCGTCGACGATCATGACCAGCTGCTTCGCTGGTCGAACGCAACCATCTCGAACCTCGATCCCGAGTATTCGCCAACCGCCGATGCCAGAACGCAAGCACTCGAAGAAATGGCTGCCTACGCGCTCGAACTGGCGGAAGTTCGCGGCGCCGACCCGAAGGATGACCTCGCCACGGTGTTAACCGAGCAGGTCAAGGCCGGCGAACTGACGCCACACGAGTTCGCCGGCTACGTAATCCTCCTCTTTGTTGCTGGCAACGAGACCACGAGGAACAACATCTCGTGGGGCGTGCAAGCGTTGGCGTCGAACCCGGATCAGTGGGCCAAGCTCTGCTCGGACCCGGATCGCTACCTCGATAGCGCAGTCGAAGAAGTCACGCGGTGGGCTGCGCCGGTCAACTACATGAGCCGAACGGTGCATACCCCTGTCGAGATTCATGGTCAACGGCTCGAAGTGGGGGAGAAGGTTGCGCTGATGTACCTGTCTGCCAATCGCGATGAGCGGGTGTTCGACGATCCGTTTGCCTTCCGAGTCGACCGCGATCCGAATCCGCAGATCTCGTTCGGCTTCGGCGCTCACTTCTGCCTCGGCGCACACCTTGCGCGGTTGGAGACCAAGGCGATGCTGGCCGAGATGGTGAAGCGATTCGATCGGCTTGAGATCGCCGGCGAGACCGAATACGTCTGGTCGAGCTTCATTAACGGCGTCAAGCGCCTGCCTGTTCAGTTCTCCTTGCGCTCCTAGCCCATTAATAGAGAGAGTGGCGTCCCCCCAAAAGAGGTGACACACTAAGCGCAGTCCAAGCTGAGAGCGCCCCCGCTGTCAGCCGACCACAGGAGGGAAAACTGGAGTCATTGAATGTTTGGCGCGTCGCGCCTCTGCTCCTTGCTGCCAGTGCAGCGCTATCTGCTTGCGGGTTGTTGTCGTCTGGCGGTGATACTGCTGCCGAATCGGCGGCCACGGCCCCGGCGGCGCCCGACACCACGCTGGCCTCGGCTGAGCCCGAGGCGGCAGAGTCTGCGCCTGCGGCTGCTGCCGCAGAAGCCCCGGCCGACGACACCGCCGTTTCGTCAGATGAGCCGGTCGAAGAGGAGCGCACCGAGCCGCTACTTGATGAAGAAGGCAACCCCATTGAGGTGCTCCACCCCGAAGAGCGACCGGTGCTCGAGGTCGAGAACCTGAACGCGGGTCCGATCCAATTCGTCCCAACGCTGTGTGAAGTCAACGGCATCGACCTTGTGAGCTTCGACGGCATCGAGAACTTCGTCGCGGCTGGATATCGCTTCTTCTTCAGCAGCGACGACAACGTGGTTGCGCTCAGCCAAGACGAAGGCTCAGGCCCGGGTGGGCCATGCAGCCTCTCGGTCGACGAGTCGATGGGTCCCGGTGGGGTTCTGCTGGCTGAAGACGGCTACGACACGTTGTCGTCAAACGCTGAAGGGCGAGTCGTCGTGAGTGGGATCTGGGGAAGTTACGTCTTTGACACCCACCTCAATCAGTCCTTCCAATGCGATGACATGAGCGGCAACGTCACGCTGTCGAGCGACGGTACAACCGGGTTGTCGACGTGGGTCAAGCCCGAAGTTGAAGTGTGGTCAATCGCTGACTCGTTCTGTACCCAGGGCGAGACCGTTCAGTACCCCGACTTCGAACAGGTCAATGGGGTGACCGTCGTGGGGTCCGACGTGTACATCGACGGCCGGTTCGACGGAAACTCTTCGGTGACTCGGTATGTCGACGGTGTACCTCAATGGACTCTCGGCGACGGTGAGCCATCCGATCCAGATTGGTGGGCCAGCTCGGAGAGCATCGTTCCGTGCGGCGAGGAGATCTGTCTCACCGAGTTCTTCGGCACCTTCAACGTGATCGATCCGAGCGGTGTGGTCGTAGCGAACTTCGACGGCAGCGACGTGACCAGTGGTCGAGGCTTTTCCGACATGGCGACCGGAACGGATGGCGCCATTTACGTGATCGCTGGCGATCTGTTCGATCACGAGTTCGACGGTCGGACGTGGTTCAACTGGATCATTCGTTTGGATCGAGTCGGCTGACCGAACCAATAGGCTCGGCCCGGTGAGCCCCGCAGCAAGACAGTTCGACCGATGAGCACAGCAGATGCCACGGGTGCGCTTGCACCCGTGGCGATCATCATGGGGAGCCAGTCTGACTGGCCGACGATGCGTCACAGCGCCGAGGTGCTCGACGAGTTGGAGGTTGGTCACTCGGCCCACATCGTGTCGGCCCACCGCACCCCCGACCGCATGTATGAGTTCGCTCGCTCGGCGAAGCAGCGAGGCGTCAAGGTCGTGATTGCCGGTGCGGGTGGGGCTGCCCACCTCCCTGGCATGACCGCCGCGCTCACCCCGCTTCCGGTGTTCGGCGTTCCCGTGCAGTCGAAGGCGCTGTCGGGCAACGACAGTTTGCTTTCGATCGTGCAGATGCCTGCGGGCATCCCGGTCGGCACCCTCGCCATTGGTCGTGCGGGCGCAACCAACGCCGCCTTGCTGGCTGCCGCCGTGCTCGCGCTCGGCGACGACGCCCTTGCAGATCGGCTGGACGCCTGGCGGGCTGCTCGCACTGAAGCCGTTGGCATGCAACCTGTCGACGAGCCCGATGTCTGACCCGTCGCCCCTTGCCCCCGGCGCCATCGTCGGCATCATCGGTGGCGGTCAATTGGGTCGGATGCTGGCCATGGCAGCGGCCCGTCTTGGTCTGCGCACCATCGTGTTGGATCCAGCAGCAGAGTGTCCGGCCAGCCAGATCTGCAACGGCCACATTGTGGCCGACTACGACAACATCACTGCGCTCGACGAGTTGGCGCAGCGCTGCGATGTCGTCACCTACGAGTTCGAGAACGTTCCGGTCCGCGGTGTTGAGCGACTTGTCGGGCGCGTGCCCGTGCATCCCGGCACCCAACCCCTCGAGGTCGCCCAAGATCGGCTCGCCGAGAAGGACTTCTTGACGGCGCACGGTCTCGTCACTGCGCCCTACGCGGTTGTCGACTCGCAGGACGCTATTTCCGGGGCTCTCGAGGCGGTCGGTGGCACAGGCATTTTGAAGACCCGTCGGCTTGGCTACGACGGCAAGGGCCAGATGAGGATCACAGCCGACGGCATTCCCGTCGATGCCTTTGCTCAGCTCGGTGCAGTGCCGCTCATCGTGGAAGGTCTCGTCGACTTCGAGTACGAGATTTCGGTGATCGCGGGACGGGGCGTCGATGGCTCGATGACGTCTTTCGAGCCATCACGCAACGAGCACCGCGATGGCATTCTTGCTGCTTCGACCGTGCCGAGTGGGGCATCTGATGCGGTGATTGCAGAGGCAAGGCGGCTTGCTGCTCTTTTGCTCGAGAGCCTCGACTACGTCGGCGTGCTCGGGCTCGAGTTGTTCGTGATGGCCGACGGGTCGTTGTTGGCCAACGAGTTCGCACCGCGCGTGCACAACTCTGGCCATTGGACCGAAGCTGCGTGTTCGCCGTCGCAGTTCGAGCAACACATTCGCGCCGTCGCCGGACATCAACTGGCCGACCCGGTCCGACATGTCGACGCCACGATGGTCAATCTCATCGGCGACGACGTCGACGACCTGGCGGCCTTCCACGCCGACCCACGAGCGACGATTCACCTGTACGGAAAGAGCGACACTCGGCCAGGTCGAAAGATGGGCCACGTCACCACCGTGACGCCTCGCTGAGCGGTCAATCTCGGCTGCGAGATCGATCGCTTGGGCTGGTCGTCGATCACCTGACGGATGTTTCGCTTTACTTTTTGTAAGGCACGTTCTCATCGGTCGCTTGATCGGCCAGACTCCTACACGTGGGAGCACAGCGGCCGGCCGGCGACGGCCGTACCGAGAGCGAGCGTGCCACATCGGTGGCGATCGAGACGCTCGGAACTGTCGACCTCCCGCTCCCGGATCGCTTCAGCGGCAAAGTACGCGAATCGTGGCCACTGCCGTCTGGCCATCGCCTGTTGGTCACCACCGATCGGCTGAGCGCACTCGATCGAGTGATCGGCCTCGTGCCTCACAAGGGGCAGGTTCTCAATCAACTTGCCGCGTGGTGGTTCGAGCGGACCGCAGACGTGGTTGCAAACCACGTGGTGTCGGTACCCGACCCGAATGCATTGATTGCCCGAGAGGCGGCGACGCTTCCCATCGAGGTGGTGGTCCGCGCTCGCTTGACGGGCTCGACCTCAACGTCGATCTTGCCTCGCTACGAAGCGGGGGAGCGCGAGCTCTACGGCCATCACCTGCCCGATGGGCTGACCCCACACGGGCCACTTCCGACACCCATCATCACGCCTACTACCAAGGCCGAAGCCGGCGAGCACGATGTGCCCATCACGATCGATGCGGTCGTTGACGAGGGGCTGCTCGAACCCGGTCTGTGGGCCGAGGTGCAGAAGGTTGCGCTCGAGCTTTTCGAGCGGGGCTCGCGGCTTGCCACCGAAGCGGGCTTCGTCCTCGCCGATACCAAGTACGAGTTCGGACTCGACGGCGACGGCCAGCTCATGCTGATCGACGAGATGCACACGCCAGACTCGTCTCGCTACTGGAACGCCGAGGGACTATCGGATCGTCTCGACGCCGGGCTCGCTCCCGAGGGTTTCGACAAAGAACCGGTGCGGCTCGCCCTCAAAGAAGTCGGCTACCGGGGCGATGGTCCGCCGCCAGAGCTCGACCCCGCCATCTGGACCCAGACCTCCAATCGCTACGTCGAGCTCTACGAGCGCTTGACGGGCAAAACCTTCGAACCGGGTGATCGCCCCATCCAGGATCGACTCCATCGAAATCTTCAGGAGCACCTGTCATGACAATGGCGTTCGACCCCGACCTCGACCGACCCTCCGAAGAGTGCGGAGTCATCGGCCTATCGACAACGGGAGACGACGCCGCTCGCAACGCGTTCTTCGGTTTGTACGCGCTCCAACACCGAGGGCAAGAGGCCGCCGGCATTGCCGCATCAGACGGCCAAGTGGTGCGCCTTCACAAGGACCAGGGGCTTGTCAGCCAGGTGTTCTCATCAGAGAACTTGGCGCCACTCGTCGGTGGCATGGCCATTGGCCACACCCGCTACTCGACCACCGGGTCGAATTCCGAGCGCAACGTTCAGCCCTATGTCGTCGAGACACTTCACGGCCCGCTCGGCGTGGCCCACAACGGCAACCTCGTGAATACCGACGGGCTGCGAGCCAAGTTGCTCGAACGTGGGGCTGGTCTGCAATCGTCTTCTGACTCCGAAGTGATTGCCTTGATGCTCGCCGGGTCAGAGGGGTCAACCTGGGAAGAACGGCTCGCAGCCGTGATGCCCCAATGGCAGGGTGCGTTTTCGCTCGTGCTGATTTCTGGCACGAAGGTCATCGCCGCTCGCGATCCGTGGGGATTCCGACCGCTGTCGCTTGGGCGGCTGCCCTCCGGCGGACATGCCGTCGCTTCTGAAACCGGCGCCCTCCAAACGGTTGGTTGTGATCAGATCCGGGAGATCGAGCCGGGCGAGATCGTGGTGATGCAAGGTCAACTGGCCCGATCGCATCGAGTGGTCCAGCCGAAGAAAGAACAGGCCCGCTGTACGTTCGAGCACATCTACTTCTCCCGCCCTGATGCAGTGTGGGATGGGCTGTCGATCCACCAAGCTCGGCAGCGGCTGGGCGAAGAGCTCGCTCGTGAGCATCCGGTTGAGGCGGACGTCGTCATCCCCGTTCCCGACTCGTCCATGCCGGCTGCCATTGGCTACGCCGCCGTATCGGGCATCACCTACAACGAAGGGTTCGTCAAGAACCGCTACATCGGGCGCACCTTCATCGAGCCAACAGACGAGCTGCGCCGCCAAGGTGTGAAGCTCAAATTCAACATGCTCGAGGAGAACATTCGAGGCAAGCGGGTTGTCATGATCGACGATTCGCTCGTCCGAGGCACGACGGCCGGCCCACTGGTCCGCATGGTGCGAGAGGCGGGCGCGACCGAAGTGCATGTCCGCATTACGTGTCCTCCGATCGCCCACCCGTGTTTCTTCGGGGTCGACATGGGCACCTATGAAGAGTTGATCGCTCACCAACTCGGTGTGCCAGAGATCTGTGACCACATCGGGGCCGACAGCCTCGGGTTCATGTCGGTCGATCGCATGATGAAGGCGCTCGGTCGCGATGACGGCTACTGCAACGCCTGCTTCACGGGGAAATATCCCGTGCCCGTTCAGCTCAGCCTGGCCGACAACAAGAAGCGCTTCGATGGGGTGCTTGGTTGATGGCGCCATCACCGGTTGCGCCCCGTGCGGCGCGGCCTCACGTGCTTCTCATCGGCTCGGGCGGGCGAGAACACGCACTGGCAGAGGCACTGCTTGCGTCGCCGAGGCTCGGCAAACTCAGCGTCGCTCCTGGCAACCCAGGAACACCAGACCACAACGTCGATCTCAACGTCGACAACCACGACGATGTCCTCATCTTCTGCGCCGAAGCCGGTGTCGATCTCGTAGTTGTCGGTCCTGAGGTGCCGCTCGTGGCCGGTCTCGTCGACGTGCTTGCTGGCGCCGGCATTCGAGCTTTTGGCCCAACAGCTGCGGCAGCCCAGCTCGAAGGCTCGAAGTGGTTCACACGTACGTTCGCTGCTCGTCACGGCATACCCGGCCCGGCCTGCAAAGACTTCGACAACGCGGCCCAGGCGTTGGCCTGGCTCGACGAGATCGGTGTGCCGGTTGTGGTGAAGGCCGACGGACTTGCTGCAGGCAAAGGTGTCGTTGTGCCGAACGATCGGGCCGAGACCGAAGCAGCCATCCGCGAGATGCTGCCCGCAAACGGCGGCCATCGAATCGTCCTCGAAGAGCGAATGGAGGGCGAAGAGCTCTCCCTCATTGGCTTCTGCGACGGCACAACAGCCAAGACCCTGCCCCCAGCTCAGGATCACAAGCGGGTCGGCGAAGGTGACACCGGCCCAAACACCGGCGGCATGGGTGCGTTCGCTCCCGTTCCCAATGTGACCCAGGCCCAGATCGCCGAGCTTGAAGCGCAATTTCTCCAAGCCACGGTTGACGGCATGGCCGCAGACGGCACGCCCTACGTCGGGATGCTCTACGCGGGGCTCATGCTCACTCCCGATGGCCCCCGTCTCGTTGAGTACAACTGCCGTTTCGGTGATCCCGAGGCTCAGATCTTGCTTCCCCTACTCGAGACCGATGTGCTCGACGTGATGGAGGCCTGCGTCGACGGCGAGTTGGCCGATACTGCCCTCGACATCTCAGACGAGTCGGCGGTCACCGTTGTGGTGTGCGCCGCCGGCTATCCCGCGGCGGCAGCCAAGGGTGTTGCCCTGCCAACGGTCGAACTCAACGCAGCGACGCAGCTCGTCCATGCCGGTACGGCCATGGTCGAGGGCAAGCTCGTGACATCGGGCGGCCGAGTCATGAACGTTGTGGCCACGGGCGACAATCTCAGCGCGGCGCTCGACAACGCCTACGGCGTGGTCGATCAGTTCACCGAAACAGACGGGTTGTTTGCCCGCCCCGATATTGGTTGGCGCCACGCCAGCCGCAGCAGCGCGGGACCCAACGCAGAACGAAAGAGTGCGATGACTCCAGAAAACACACCAGATGCTTATGCCGCCGCCGGTGTTTCGTTCAGCGCTGGTGACGAAGCGATCGAGCAGATCGCCGAGGCTGTGAAGTCCACCCACAACGATCGAGTCGTCGCTGGTGTCGGCAGCTTTGGCGGGGTGTTCGACATGTCGAACCTCGGGATGAGTCAACCACTGCTGGTGAGTTCAACCGACACCTGTGGCACCAAGACAGTGCTGGCCGCCCACCTCGACAAGTGGGACGGCATCGGCGCCGACATCGTGAACCACGGCGTGAACGACGTGCTGGTGCAAGGCGCTCGCCCCCTCTTCATGCTCGACACGGTGTCCGCCGGACGCATCGATCCAGACATCGTTGGTCGAGTGGTGCGGTCGATGGCCACCGCGTGTGCCGAGAACGATTGCGTGCTCCTGGGCGGCGAGACCGCCGAGGTGCCCGACCTGATCGTGCCAACGGGCGTCGACGTCGCTGGCACCATGGTCGGAGTCGTCGATCGTTCGTTGCTGCTGCCTCGCGAGGATCTGATGGCAGGCGATGTCCTCGTTGGGCTGGCCTCCAACGGCCTGCACACCAACGGCTACTCACTCGCTCGCAAGCTCGGTGCCGACTACGGCTTCGATCGGCCGGTGCCCGGCTCCGACGTGCCGCTTGGCGATGCGCTGCTGATGCCGCACCGTTCGTACCTCCAACCGCTTGCTGCGTCGCTTGGTCTCACCGGCCAGCCGCCACTCGTGAAGGCGCTTGCCCATCTCACCGGCGGCGGTTTTCTCGACAACATCCCACGCTGCCTGCCTGATGGCTTGGGAGCCGAGGTCGACACCGGCTCGTGGGACACCCCACCGCTCTTCTCATGGCTGCAGTCCGAGGGCGGTCTCGGGCTCGAGGAAGCCCATCGAATATTCAATATGGGCATCGGCATGATTGCCGTCGTGGCGCCGGGCGACGTCGCTGAGTTTCAGCAGCTGGTTCCCGAAGCCACGTTTGAGGTTGGCCGCCTCGTCGAAGGAAAAGGCGTCACCCTCTCGTGACCCATCGCCTCGTCGTTCTCGCTTCAGGTTCGGGCACCAACATGGGTGCCGTGGCCGAAGCCTGTTCGGCGGGCCAGCTCGACGCCGAGGTGGTCGGCGTCGTCACCAACCGCCCAACGGCCGGCGTGATTGAACGAGCTGCCGGTTATGGCGTGCCCGTCGAGGCGGTGCCCGTCGACGGCCGATCCCGAGCGATCTACGACGGCGTGCTCGCCCATACGGTTGATGCGCTCCAACCCGATCTCGTGGTGCTGGCCGGCTGGATGCGCATCCTCAGTTCGTCGTTCTTGAAGCGGTTCGACGTCATCAATCTTCACCCCGCGCTCCCCGGAGCATTCCCCGGTCTGGAAGCTATCGAGCGCTCGTTCGCCGCCTGCCAAGATGGCAGCGTCACCTCTGGCGGCGTGATGGTGCACTGGGTGCCGGACGAAGGTGTCGACGATGGCCCAGTCATCAAGAGCCAGGCGGTGCCTTATGAACCGGGCGACACGCTCGAAACCTTCGAGGCTCGAGTGCACAGCATCGAACACGCCCTTCTTGTCGAGGCCACAGGCCTGGCCCTCGAGCAGCTCGCCAACTCCCCACGAAGGATTCCCTCATGAGCATCAATGCCGGACTCTTCGACCAGTTCGAATCCCTCACCTTCGACGATGTGCTGGTTGTGCCGGGTTGGAGCGATGTGCTGCCGGCCGATGTGGACACCGCAGCGACCGTCGCAGGCTTGACGATGCAGGTTCCGCTGATGTCGGCCGCGATGGACACCGTGACCGAGGCGCCCCTCGCCATCGCCCTTGCCCGTGAAGGTGGCATGGGCATCTTGCACCGCAACTTGTCGGTCGAAGACCAGGCCACCGAAGTCGATCGGGTGAAGCGGGCCCAAGCCGGCATGATCAGCCGGCCGGTCAGCCTCGGCCCCGACGCCACGCTCGCCGACGCCGAAGCCGTGATGGCGTCACACAAGATCAGCGGTGTGCCGATCTGTGATGGCCGAGGAAAGCTCGTCGGCATTCTGACCAACCGCGACGTGCGGTTCTGTGGACCAGACGATGATCAGGCTCCCGTCACGCAGTTCATGACCGCCGAGAATCTCGTCACTGCGCCCGTTGGTACCGATCTCGACGAGGCCGTTGAGATTCTTCACCGCCATCGCATCGAGAAGCTCCCGCTCGTCGACGACTCCGGTGTGTTGCAGGGTCTCATCACGGTGAAAGACATCGTGAAGCGGGTCGAAAAGCCGCTGTCGAC
>CALJSB010000146.1 GCA_937976305.1 uncultured Acidimicrobiales bacterium | reverse complement strand
CCTGCTCGCCCGAGAACAACACCGAACCATCCCGCGCCACACACACCACATCAAAGGTGAACGTGTCATCCAAATCAATCGGATGCGTCGACGGCCCCGTCGTCACCTTCGAAATCGAGAACGTGCTCGTCGCATTCGTGATGGTGAGATCTTCTGTGTCCGTGCTGATCGTGACGTCTGGGTCGATCAAGGTCGAGAAGCGAGCATCGGCGGTCTCGTCGACCGAGCAGGAGCTGCCGGCCGGGAGGTCTTCGATCAGGAGTTGCTGATCGACCGAGATCTGGCCGGTCACGACGTGGGTTGGAGTGGTGAACCCACCGGTGCACGTGACGGTGACGTCGAACAACTCAGCATCGAGATCGGTGCCGGCCGGAACGCCGTCGAGTTCCTTGGTGATCGTCAGGTTGCCGGTGTTGCGTGTGTTGTTGAACGTGGCCGTTGCCACCCCGGTGGAGTCGACGGTGAGCGGAACGTCGTTGCCCGAGGCCAACGACCAGCCCGCTGGCCCCGCCTGCTCGGTGATCACGCACGCAGTTCCGTCCGGCAGGGCGGGAAGATCGGCATAGCGAAGGAACCCGGTGGCGGTGGTTGCAGAGGTGAGGGTGTCGGCCACGACCAAGTGCGTGCCTGAATACGTTGCACCGCAGTCGACGCTGAACTGGAACGTCTCGATCACATCGATCGGGTGCGTGCTCACGACCTCGGTGTTCTTCACGATCATGATCTCGCCTGTGGCGTTGACGATGCCGACGTCGGCTCCCGCATCGGTGATCTCGATGCCAGCGGTGCCGACATCGGTCGGGGTCGTGCTGACGGCGAACCGAGGATCGGCGTCTTCGATCACGGTGCATACCGCTCCGGTCGGGAGATCGGCGAACGTGATCGTCTCACCATCACTGATCGCCTGGTCGGCAAAGATCAGTGGTGAACTGGCGAAGTCGCCGACACACGAGACATCAACGATGAAGGTCAAGCCCGCGACATCGAGATCGCTTGGCGCACCAATCACCGTCTTGGTGATGTTGAGATCTGCGGTGTTGCGCTGGTTCGTGAACGACACCACTGGCTCGCCAGCAGCGTTGATGATCACCTCGACGTCGTTCGGAGTGTTGAGCGTCCAGCCCGTGGGCGGAGCTTGTTCGGTCACCACGCAGGCGGTTCCATCGGGAAGGAGCGGAATGTCGGGATGGGCTCGATTGACGGTGACGCCATCGATGATCTCGAGGTCAATCGAGAACACGGTGCCGTCGTCACACACGACGTCGACGGTGAACGTCTCAGTCAGCTCAATCGGCTGCGAGCCGTCGACCACAACCTGCTTCTCGATCTGGAAGGTGCCCGTGCGGTTGCCGATGTCGAGCGTTGACCCGTCGACACCGATGATCACGGTCTGGTCATCCGGGGCGTAGTCGGGCAAGAAGCGAGGATCGTTGCGTTCGGTGACGACGCAGCTGGCACCAGACGGCAGATCGGGAATCTCGACGGGCGTGTTCTCGGTCACGACGACATCGGTGAGTTCGTAGGGGCTCGTGGTGAAGTCACCCGTGCAGGTGATGTCGACGATGAACTCCTCGTCGCCGAGATCGGTCGGGGCACCGACGACGGTCTTGAAGATCGACAGGGTGTCGGTGTCGCGCTCGTTGATGAATTCGCCTTCGACAACGGTGTCCGGCTCGGTAAGGAGGTCGAGATCGTTGCTCGTCGTGAGCGTCCAACCTGTGGTGGCTTGTTCGGTGACGGTGCAGGTGCTGCCCGGGGGCAGCAGAGGCGTGTCAGGTGCGAGCCAGTCGCCGCTCTGTCCGCTGGTGGTGATCGATTCCGTGCCATTGAACAACTCGGTGCCATCGGGGCCGACGCAGATGATGTCGAAGGCGAAGGTGTCGTCGAGAACGATCGGGTGTGTGTCTGGACCGCTCGTGGTCTTCAGTAACGAGAAGGTGCTGGTGCTGTTGGTGATGTTCAGCGTTTCACCGTCGGTCGAGATCGTGACGGGGTCGCCGATCGTGGCAGTGAAGCGTGGGTCGGGTGTCTCGACGACCGAACACGTTGCGCCGGTCGGCAGGTTGTCGATCTCCAGTGGTGTGTTGGCTGAAATGACTTGGCCGGTGATCTCGTAGGGGTCAGCGGTGAGGCCACCACCGGTGCAGCTCACGTCGACCGTGAACGCTTCATCGCCGAGATCAATCTCGACGGGCACACCGTCGAGCGTCTTCGTGACCGTCAGCGTCCCAGTGTTGCGCTCGTTGACCCATTCAGTGGTCTGGGCGTCCGTGCCAATAGTGACCACCTGCGGGTTCGTTGAGCTGAGCGTCCACCCGTCCGGAACGATCTCGGTGATGGTGCAGACCGTGCCGGCGGGGAACACCGGCAACTCGGTGTAGGTGATGCCGCCAATGCCCTGGCCGCCCGAGAGCGAGTCGACCGACAGCGTGAGTTCTTCAGAGAACCCGTTTGAGCATGTGAGGTCGAAGACGAAGTCCTCGAGCAAGCTGATCGGGTGATCGTCTGGGCCAATGGTGTCCTTGCGAATCGCAAGCACACCGCCCGAGTTCGTGATGCCGGCTTCTGCGCCATCTTCATCGATCGTGACCACAGCAGCGGTCCCATCGTCGTTTTCTGGCGAATACAGCGTGACAAAGCGGCTGTCGAAAACTTCGGTGACCGTGCACTCGGCACCGGTTGGAATGTCGGGGACAACGAGAGGCGTCGTCGCCGTGACGGTGAGGCCGGTGAAGCTCAGCGGGCTGGCGTCGAAGTCACCAACGCAGGTAACGCTGACCGTGAACTCTTCGGTGCTGAAGTCGAGATCGTCCGGGATGCCAAGGAGCGTCTTCGAGATCGTGAGATCGGCGATGTCACGCTCGTTGGTAAACACCAGCTGCTCAACGGCTGTGCCGGATGTGGTGAGGGTTTGGGTCGTTGTCTCGGCAAGGGTCCAGCCGGGGACGAGCGTTTCGGTCACGTCACACGAAGCGCCGGCGGCCAAGAAGGGGGATGCATCCCACGTGCCGACCGAGCCGACCGTGGTGATCTCGACGGTGTCGGTGTACACGACAACGCCACCGACGGAGCATTCGATGGTGAACTCGAACGTGCCGTCCTCGGTGACGGGTCCCCCACTCGAGTCGACGAAGGTCTCTTTCGAGATCGTGAACGTGCTCGTCTCGTTCTCGATGACGACCGTGGTGCCATCGGCGGCAACCGTGACCGTCTGCGATGGCACATACGACGTGGCGAAGCGGTCGTCTGCAGCTTCGGTGATCGTGCATTCAGCCCCGGCGGGCAGTCCAGTGACATCGATCGGACTCCCCTCGCTGATGGTGAGCGGGCCGGAGTCATAGGTGCCGCCGGGGAAGTTGCCGGTACACACAACCGAGACCGTGAAGGTCTCCGCTTCGAGATCTGCCGTCGCTGAAACCCCGGTGACATCCTTTTCGACGGTGAGCGTTGCTGTATCGAGCGTGTTCTCGAAGCCGAGTTCGGTGCCGTCGACCTCAGTGGTGAACTGAATCGAAGACGCTCCCGTGGGCGTCCCACCGCTGCGATCAGTCAGCGTCCAACCGGCAGGGACGATCTCGGTCACCGTGCAGATGGAGCCAGGGGGCACGAGTGGCAGGTTCGCCGGCAACGCAGCACCAGAACCTCCCGACGTCGTGATCGTCACCCCGGTGTTTGCGACCTCTACCCCACCATTGGTGCAGAGAATCGCCACGTTGAACGTGCCGTCGATGTCATCGACGAGCGAGCTCGAGAGCGTCGTCTTGGCAATGTCGAAGCTCGAAGTGGTGTTCGTGACCGTGATCTCTTGATCGTCGTCGGTGATGGTGACGGGGCCATCGATCGTTGTGGTGAATCGTGGGTCTGGAGATTCAGTGACTGAGCATTCGGTCCCCGTCGGTAGATCGGCGATGACGAGCGGCGCACTTTCCGAGATCTGACCGGTAATGCTGTGGGTCGGTGTCGTGAATCCACCGGCGCACGTCACGGTGACGTCGAACAGTTCACTCGACAGATCAATGTCGACCGGCACGCCATCCAGGGTCTTGATGACCGTCAGCGTTCCGGTGTTGCGAACGTTGACGAACTTCGCCGTTGGTTCGGGGTCTTCGTCGGTCACCTCGAGGGTCTGTGTTGTCGACCCGTCGACGGTCCAGTCGGGGTTGTCGGTGCCCTCGGCCACCGTGCAACTGGTCCCCGGTGCCAGCACGCCGACGTCGGTGTGGCTCACACCACCCGTTGCTCCTCCGGCGATGGGCTCATCAGCATCGACGCTGTACGTCTCTGACAGCGTGCTTGGGCCGTCACATTCGAGGGTGAACTCGAAGGTGCCGGTTGGGTCGATCGGGTGGGTGCCTGGCACCTGGGTGTTCTTCTCGATGATGAGGGAACCCGTCGAGTTGGTGATGTCGACCTTGGTTCCGCCAGATTCGATCTCGACGACATCGCTCGGGCTGTAGCGAGTGTTGAAGCCAGCGAACGGCGTCTCGACAATGGTGCACTCCGCACCAACCGGTAGGTCGGCGATCACCACCGGCGCACCAACGACCAAGGTGCCGGTCACCGAGAACGGATCAGGGTCAAACCCGCCGGTACAGGTTGCGGTGACTTCGAACTCGTAGGAGGTCGGGTCTTCGTCCGGAGGCAGACCAACGATGATCTTCGAAATGGTGAGATCGGCGAGTTCCCGCTCGTTGGCGAACGACGCCCGTGCCTCTGTTGTGCTGTCGCCAGTCACCTCGACGTCGTTGCCCGACGTGAGCTCCCAGCCAGAGGGGACATCTTCGGTGATGGTGCAGACCGCACCGTCAGCGATCAACGGGGTATCCGGGTGGGTGATCGTCGCCCCGCCACCGTCGGTTGTGAGGGTGACCGTCTCGGACAAGCCGTTGTCGCACGTGATCTCGAAGGTGAAGGTGCCATCGGCGTCGAGCGACAGTGCCCCACCTGCGCTTGACCTCTTGCCGATCGTGAGGGTGGAGGTTCGGTTCGTGTAGTCGATCTGCTCGTCGCTGATGCCCGAGTCGATGGTGAGTAATGCGATGGTGCTCTCCGCCGATCCATCGGAGGAGCCCCCGGTGGCCGGCCCGCTCACGCCGCCGAAGTTCTCGACATCGCCACAGCCATTGTCCGACCCCGAGGGTGATGGCACGCCACCGGACATGGTGATGTTGCCGAATGGGCTCAGCGGGGTGGTCCCGGTGAACACGTGATCGAACAGTCCGCCCGCTGCCGGCACGACGGTGTGCGTGAAGTTGCCAGTGCCGAGGCCGGGAATCGTGCTGTAAGGGCGGTTGCGCCAGATGGTCTCCCAGTTGATGGGCGCGTTGGTGGTGTTGCGAACCTGCAGATTGAACGGGTTGAAGCCACTGGCATCGCCGTCCTGGCAGTTGTCGTTCACGAGATCTGAGGTGAGCGTTCCGGTTGACGTCGCTCCCGTGGCGCCGCCGCCGTCGACACTCTCGCTGGTCGACACCGTCGCCGTGTAGGCGGTGTCTGCCCCTTCGGTCGTTGTGCAGCTGACTCCGGCCGGAATCCCGGTGACTCGAACGTCGTCACCGTGGGTGAAGGTGAAGCTGTTGGCCGCGGCAGTAGGCCACGGTGCGCCGGTGGCAGCATCGACAATTGTTGCTGCGTCGACGGTGAACGGGCTGCCGTCAGCCGCCGTGCACGAGATCGTGACGGTGAACTGGTCTGTTGCGTTGTCGACTGGGTGACCGTCAACGGTCTTTGAAATCTCGAATCCGCCGAGCACCTCGATGGTTGTTGGGTCTCGGGGATCGCTGCCGTCACCGATGTCATCCGAGAGCAGGTCGACGGTGCCGTCTTGATCGAAGTCGAGGGTTGTCTGGTTCTCGTAGGTGCCGGGAACGATGTCGTCCCCAAGCAGCACCTCGAAGGTGACGGTGGTCGGTGGGCTTCCCGGCGTCGCGGGATCAGTCCAGAGACTCGACGGCATATCGAGCTCGAGACAAATGTCGGTGTCGCCCGGCGCTCCACCGCTGATGACGGTGGCTCCCGGGTCGCTCGAGGACCACACCCCCGTGAACGTGCGGCCGTCGGCCGGCAGGATGTCGCACAGATCGACGACCCGATTCTGCGTTGGCAGACCGTTGTTGATCAGCGTGATCTCGTAGGTGACCGTGTCACCCGGGCTGTAGACACGGTCAGCGAGCGGCACCGACGAGCCGCCATCAACGACGTCCTTCTTCATGTCGATCGAGCTCACGCAGCTGCCAGCGTCCGTACCGCCGTTGGACCCCGGCGAGCCGACGAGAGTGACGTCGTTCGGGTTGTTGGGATCGATCCGCCAGATGTCACCGGGGTTATTGCGGAAGAGAAAGAGGAACCCAGCCGAGTCGAACCACGACGCACCGAAGCTGCCGTTGGGCATCACGCCCGATGTGGTTGAGGTGGTGATCGCCCCGGTGTTCGGATCGACCTTGTAGAGCACTCGGTTGACGACTTGGTAGAGGAAGCCATCAAGCGGGTTGTACGAGAAGTCGGCGAAGTTGACCGGAGTCGAGCCGATGTGTGTTGCGGCACCGCTGACAGGATCGACAGACCAGAGGTTGAACCTCGCCCCAGCGAACCAACCGTTGCCGTTTCCGGCACCCACCGAGTGGATGATGTAGCGCCCGTCTCCAAGCACGGTGCCTGCGTAGGTACTGGCGTTGTCTGGATAGGGATCCTGGATTTGAGTGTCGAAGACAATCGCGCCCGTTGCGTCGTAGGCCCGCACCGTCTTCTCGCCGCCGATGCTGCCGACCCCGTAGACCAGGTTTGTGAGCGGGTCGAAGGCCGTCGAGTTCCAGATGCCACTCGTCCCGGGGATCGGGTCGATGATGAGCTGACCAGGGTTTGCCGGGTCGGGCAGGATGAAGTGGAACACCCCACCGCGCATCAGAATCGGGGTGCCGTCGCACTCCCACTCGGTGTAGTCCTGCGCCTCTGCTTCGAGCCCGAAGGGCACCACGGCAAACACCGAGGCCAAGAGCACAAGCGCGACAAAAAGCCTCAGCGGCTTCGACTTGTCGGGCATCGTCTCTGCGGGGAGACCGATGGCGGGAGACACTGCTCGGCACGGTACCTCATGACCCTTCGCGCCATGACGACAAGCGTCAACAAGAGGGGTCCAATTGTCTTATTCGTCGGTCAGGCGGACGAAGTCTTCGACGGGGCGACCGAGCCAACCAACGAGGTTCAACATGCCGTCGACCTCCATGCGCCCTCCAAGACGGGTGCGGGTGATCGTCGAGGCGCTCACTCTGGTCTCTCGCGCGACTTGCGTCCACGTGATGTCACGACGCTGGCGCTCAGCATCCATGGCCTCATAGAGAGCTGCGGCATCAAAGCGTCTGATCATGCGGTGAGATCACGATCTTCGAGCTCCCAGGCATGGTCGAGCATGTGCCATGCGCAGCGTCGAATCAGAAACTGCAGCTCCCATGACCGAGCCCGTTCGCCCCGGACGTGATGATCTCGAAGCGCTTCGGCAAAGTCGTTTCGGTAGGTGCTCAGCGCGTCAGAGTCGTCACGTGTTTCGAGCGGCACCTTCACGCCGACCTTTGGCGCAAACTCATCGATCTCGGCCCCGTTGGCGTGGTTGATGATGCGATCCTTCTCCCGCCCGCCGCCTCGTGGCCCCTTTCGCAGCTCCGCTGACACTCGAGCCGCAGTGTCGTCGAAGGTGGCCCACGCGGCCTGGAGCAATGCAAGCTTGCGCTCGAAGTCGGCATCGGTCATGGCGCCGATTTCGGCCTGTGCCGGGCGGCCCGACACGCCGTAGTAGTCGGTCATCCCGATGCCCTCGATCTCTTCAACCACCTCGAGTTCGCCGAGGCAGCCGAACTCGACGCCATAGCCAGCTCTCTCGGCCACCTTTGCGAAACGGGGTCGATAGGTCTCGAGCACTTCCAGCGCATCACCGTTGAGCCTGGCGGAGCGATCCCAGCCCGGCCAGTCAAATGCGCAGGCCACAAAGCGCTTCTTCTTGCCGTGCTCCAGCATGACGCGAACCGGTTCTGACATGGGGAAACGGTACGTCTGGCTGTCTCGCTCCGCCACCGCTACCGACCGTAAGTTGAGATAGTTTCCGGACACCTCATGAGCTCATCGACCATCATCGACCACGACGCGGCCCCCATCGCCTGGCGGGAGGCTGGCGCCGGAGAGCCGCTGATTTTCTTGCACGGACTCGGCGGAACCCGCACGGCCTGGGGCCCGCAGCTGCGGGGATTGAGCGATCGCTACCGCTGTATTGCCTGGGATATGCCCGGATACGGGGCGTCAGCACCGCTCGAGCCGCTCACCTACCGGGGCATTGCTGACCAACTCGTTGGGCTGCTCGACACGCTCGACATCGAGGCGGCAACGCTCGTCGGTTTGTCGTTTGGCGGCATGCACGCACTACACACCGCGCTCGAGCATCCACGCAGAGTCGCCCGCCTGGTGCTGGCCGACAGCAGCCCCGCCTTCGGCATCGACGGCACCACCCGCGAAGAGTGGACTCGGGCCCGGCTCGGTCCCATCGACCAAGGCGGCTCCCCTGCCGACGCCGCCGAGATGATCGTCGATGCCATCACTGCCGCCCCACTCACCGGCGAGATCCGGAACGAAACCGTCGAGTCGTTCAGTCGGATCTCAGCCAGGGGTTTTCGAGCTGCTGTTGAATGCCTACCCACCAACGACGTGCGGGACCGCCTCGGCGACATCACCCAGCCGACGTTGGTGATCGTGGGAGAGCTTGACGAGGAAACCCCAGTTGCCTACTCCCAGCTGCTTGCCGAAGGCATTCCGAACAGCGAGCTGCAGGTTCTTCCCGGTGTTGGCCACTTGACCCCGGCCGAGGCGCCGGAGCAGTTCAATGCTGTTTTGGCTGACTATCTCAGCAGAACCGAACCAGCATCGCCGTCGGAGTAGACACGTCTCGCAGCGACAGCGGACGGAATGACTAGAGCTTGATCGGCATCACTCGTGTGGTGAACGTGCCATCGTCGGCAGACCGGAAGAGGACGGTCTTGAGCGAGTCCTCGATTTCGATCGCCACCTCGGCTCCTACCGAGTTTCGAATCGCAGTTTCGACGAAGCCACAGTTCAGCGCCACCTGCACTGGAGGCCCGGCAACGGCCGCAGCCACCTCCGCGTTGTCATCGCCGCATGACAGCCGCAGCGCCGTCTTCGTCACCGCCAGATGGAGCGGCTCCTCTCGCCCGACGTCATCCAGAGCAGCAAGCAGCTGACCCTTGTCGGCGGTCACCCGTGTGAGGTCGCCGACTGGGGCGAGGAACTTCTCGTAGTCAGGAAAGACAACAGGCACCAAGCGAGTGGAGTGGACATGGTCGGTCCTGCCCAGCTCAAAACGCCCGTCGCTCACTCGCAACGACAGCGTGGCTGGTTCGTCGAGCCCGGCCCTCCACTTGGCCAGTGACGCCGCCGGCACGATCGCCTTGAAGTCGCCATCGAGCTCAGTGGGCACAAGATCACGGATGGCGAGCCGATAGCTGTCGGTGGCGACGAGCCTGACCGAGCCAGCCTTTCCTTCGATGAGCACACTCATCAGGTGAGGAAGTTCCGGGTCGGTTCCCGCAGCGGGCAGTACTTGGTCGAAGGCTTGGGCGAGGTCGAGTGATTCGACAGTGATGGACCTATCGGTAGTGGACATGGCGGTCTCCTGTTTGGGTCGAGTCGTGCCCATGGTCTGAGCAAGGTGGTGGGCCCTCATGACCGTCGCTTCAAGCTGCGCAAGGTGTTGCTCCACAAGATTGCGTCGCTCAACCTCGGAGAGGTCGAGAGCGAGCGCTATCTCACGAAGGGACATGTTGAGGCGCCGCAAGTTGCGGATCAAGACGCCATCAGCCACTTGGCTCTCGGCGTAGTGCCGATAGCCCGTCGAGCGATCGACCTCTGCTGGTTGCAGCAGCTGATGGCTCGCGTAGAAACGGATGGCGCTGACCGACAGTCCCGTTCGCTTTGCGAACTCTCCGATTGTCATGAGGACTTCCACGAACACCACCCTGCGGCCTCGACCAACTTGAGAGTCAAGCCCTGATTTGGACCGTTCTCCACATCGCCGTGGCACTACCTTGCGGTGCAATGCCTGCCCAGATGTCTTCCGAGTTTGCGTCGTTGCAGCTCACGCTGGTTGATCGCTTCGTTGCGCTCGGGCTTGGGACATATGCCGCCGGCGTGCATCAACTCACGAACTTTCAACGACGGCTCGGACTCGGCACACCAACGGACCCGCCTTCTGATCCTGCATGGCTCGACCTGCTCGAACGAATCGCATCCGGAGGCTCACACGACGAGCGGATTGACGCGTTGATGACCACGTTCGAGAGCCTGCCGCCCGCGGTCCCGCAACACATCCAACACTCGTGGCCCACCGAAGGGGTGTTCTCGATAGAGGTGGTGGGCACGATCGCCCGCACACACTTCTATTCAATGGACACCGATGAAGACAGTCCACTGCACCCCGCCAAGCTCGAGCTGCGACAACGCGAGCTCCTTACGGTGTTGTCGGCCGTCTACACCGACCACCCCGAGCTCACGCACGTGGTCGGAGGATCGTGGCTGTACTCCACGAACGCCTACAGCTCACTGTTTCCCGACATCCACGTTCGCAATGCTCACGTTCGACGCGACAGGCACACGTTCCGGGGGATGTCACACTGGGGTCAGTTTCTCGATCACCGCTGGAACATCCGAACCAATCTCGCCGACGAGTTCCGCCAGCGGATTCGCGATTGGAACGGGGGCGACCCCTGCGAGCTGTTCCCCATCGACACACTCGAGGTGAACTCCCCCATCGAGGCCTTTGGGCTGCGCGCCACCTAGAAGAGCTATGGGTCGTAGCTCAGGATCCGCCCGCGGACGGATTTCGTCACGTTGAGTGACTGAAGAAGTCCCCTTCACCACGTTACGTCTACAAGATCCGCCCGCGGACGCATCTGCTCAGGGTCCGAACGGCATCTGTTACGTTCGCAGCCAATGACCTCGCAAGGCGTTGACCGCAACCGGTTGATCAAGCGCTTGAACTCTTACTGGAAAGTGGAGCTGGCGAACGCGGTCATCGTTCCGCTCGCTGCGTTGGTGATTGCCAGTTGGTTCGGCGCCCAGATCGGACTGACCTAGCGAGACGAAGTTCGAACCGTGTGCTCAACCCGGAGTAGCGATCCACCAGGTGTTGGCGCACGGGTCGCGAAACCCCGCCATTCGATCGCCATGAGGCCGCACGTTCGGCTCCATGACAGCGGACGCTCCCTCCTCGAGTGCCCTCTGAAACGTTGCGTCAACGTCCCGCACGTAGAGATGCATCTGCGACTCATTCGCTGCGTAATCACCACCAGCCTCGTTCAGCATCACAATCGAGTCGCCGATGCGAACCCTTGCATGCCTGACGCGACCGTCCTCGGTGCGGTCCTCCTTCACGAGGTGCCCATCGAACACAGTCAACATGAAAGCGATCAATCGGTCCGCGTCTGCGACCGTGAAGTACGGGGTGATCGAGTGATACCCCTCAGGCACGTTGTCCATCATGACTTGAGAACGTAGTGCGGCCAACACGGACGAGGCCGCCCGAAGGCGGCCACGAACAGAATGGGATTGGCGGGCCAGCGGACCGAAGTTCGAACTCCTAAGACCTTCATGTCACTTCACGTCGTTAGTGTGTCGTTTGTGAGTATCCCCGAGAAGAATGAGCCTGCCAGCGCCGAGGACCTCGACCGGATGACACCCGACGAACGAGCAGCCCTCGTACGCGCCCGAATCGTGACCGACCAAGACGAACTGCCTCAGGAGTTCCGCGACAGGATCTTCGAAACAGCACGCCGAATGAGTAGCGAACGGTCCTCCCACGAATGAGTCAGCGGCGCCAAGTCGTCGTCCTTCCCCAATTCTTCGACCGGCTCGATGAACTCTTGCCTGCTGAGAGATCAGCTTCTGGCACGCCATCCACAACAGCTTTGGCCAACACGGACGAGGCCGCCCGAAGGCGGCCTCGAACAGAATGGGATTGGCGGAAGGTATGGGATTCGAACCCATGGTGACCCGGAGGCCACAACGGCTTTCGAGGCCGCCCCATTCGTCCGCTCTGGCAACCTTCCGCAGACGAGACTAGCGGTCTGTCGTCCCGGTGCCGACGAGCGAATCTGGGTGAATCGATCAACCAGCGACAACCCCGTTGCGGATCGCCGCAAACAGCCCAATGGCAGCATCGTCGCCAACCAGCTCGTCCTCATTGAAGACTGCTCCGGCGACCACGAAGCTCTTCCCGTCGGCTGTCTCGACGATCCACGCTGATGCAAGCACGCCAGGCTCGGAGCCGCCCTTGAAGCCGATGAAGGAGAACAGGTCGTCCTCGTCCGGCCAGCCGGGGTTGTCGCTCAAGATCTCCGCTGCAGCCGAGTCAACAGCAAGCATAGTGAGCACACGGCAGACGTCGGCCGGCGAGGCGAACCACTCGAGGGTCTCGACATCCACGGGATCGGTGACGGCAACGATGTCGGCAACTGGCGGAAGCTCGGTTGTCAGCTCAGACAGCAGGGCTCGCCGCCCGTCCTCGTCTGCCGCGATGTACTCGGCTCGGGTTTCATCATCGACGCCGAACTTCAAGATCGTGAACTCCTTCGTCGTCATGAACGGACGGTTGAGCTCGGGCTGCGAGTGGCCGTAGTCGGCAACGGCCGCCTCGACGGCCTCTCGACCAACGAGATCGATCAAGTGATCGGTAGCAGTGTTGTCCGAGATGGCGATCATGCGCAGGGCCAGCTCTTCGACGGTCAGCATCGTGCCCGGTTCGTCATTCTGAGTGGTGCCCGACGGAATGCTGTCGAGTTCGTCTCGCACCTCGACCTCATCGGCCCATGAGACATCGCCGGCCTCGACGGCATCAACGACCGCACCCAACACGTAGAGCTTGAATATCGACCCGAGCGGCATCTGTTCATCGGCACCCAGCTCGTGGATGACGTCACAACTACCGCCGGTCGTCTCAAAGGTGGCGAGACGAACGGTGCCCATGGCCTCGAGTTGTGCCAGGCCATCATCGAAGCCGGCGACTTCGGGCGTCTCCGGCACCGGTGAAGCCAGCAGATCGGTGATGGTTGCATCGTCGACCGCCGCAACCTCGATGGCCACGAACCAGTTCTCGCCTGCGTCGTTGGTGATCGCGATGGCGACGCCGGTGTCCTCCCGCTCGATCTCATCGCCGATGGTGTACGGGCCCAGCGCCTGGAGCTGATTGGACGAGAGGGTGAAGATGGGAAACGGCACCTGCTGCTTGAACTCGTCGCTGAACACCTCGTCGAACTCGGCTTGGGTCAGGTCACGGCCTTCGAGAATCTCGAGGGCCAAGGCGAGGGCCGAATCGAGGGCCATGCTGTCGTCGAGCAGCGGGCCATTGCTTGCCTCGTCCTCCGGCATCTCCGTCGTTATGGTCGCCTCAACGGTGGTGGTCGCGGCCTCCGTTGTCGTGGTCGCCTCGGTCGTGCTGGTGACCTCGGTCGTCGCAGCATCGTCCGATGAAGAGTCAGAACCATCAGAACAAGCACCAGCAATGAGGGCAAGACACAGAAGTGGACCGGTCCAAGTTCGTCGAAGCATGCACTCATCCTCACCGACGAACGGTCACCTCGGGATCGGCCAAGCGACTGATCTGACCTCCACTTCGCGGGGGACCACTGGCAAAAGTGCTACGCAAGAGGCGTGAGTGACCGTCTACTCGACACGTTTCCCACCATGGTGATGGATCTCGACGAGATCGCTGACCCCGAGCGACGCGCCCCCATGGAGGCGTACATGCGGCATCAATTCGAGTTTCTCGGCGTCGCCACGCCAGACAGACGAGCAGCATCGAAGACAGCCATTCGATTGGCCAAGAAGTCGAACCCGTCCGAACTGATCGAATTCGCCCAGCTGTGCTGGGCCCAATCCGAGCGGGAGTTTCAGAACATCGGGGCTGACATCCTGCGAGCCGGCGCCAAGCAGCTGCAACCCAGCGACCTGCCGGCTGTTCGAGCGCTCATCGAGACGAAGTCGTGGTGGGACACGATCGACTCATTGGCACCGTGGACCGTCGGGATCATGGTGCGTTCGCACCCGGGTCTTGTCGACGAGATGGACAAGTGGATAGCGGATCCAAACATCTGGGTGGCCCGCTCTGCGATCCTCCATCAACTCTCCTACAAGGACGACACCGACGCCGAACGCCTTTTCCGGTACGTCGCGAGCCGAGCGTCAGACACCGAGTTCTTCATTCGCAAGGCCAGCGGCTGGGCCTTGCGGCAATACGCACGGTTCGACACCGAAGCCGTTGTCGATTTCGTTGAAGCTCATGACGATCAGCTCTCCGGGCTCACAAAGCGAGAAGCCCTGAAACACCTGAACCGATAGCGGGAAGAGATGAACCTGTCGAGCTAGCGCTGCTCGGCGAAGAAGTCAGTGAGTAGCGCTCCGCACTCGTCGGCTCGAACGCCGGACCGCAGACCCATCGTGTGGTTCAACCGCGGATCGTCACACACGTTGTAGAGGCTGAGGCAGGCACCCGCCTTCATGTCTGCCGCTCCGTACACAACCCGTCCGACTCGGGCGTTGAGAGCTGATCCGGCGCACATCAGACACGGCTCGAGCGTGACGATCAAGGTGCAATCATCGAGCCGCCACGACCCGCGAGCCTTCGCTGCGTCTCGAAGCGCCAATACCTCGGCGTGAGCCGTCGGGTCTCCGCTCAACTCTCTCTCGTTGTGACGCTGCGCCACCACTTCACCGCCGGCGACGACAACGGCGCCCACTGGCACATCACCGTGCTCGAGTGCCTTCGCCGCCTCATCGAGGGCGAGGCCCATGAGATCATGATCGTTCGGGGAGGCGTTGGAGTTTGTCACTGCGAGGCAGTCTCGCCCGCGAGATCAACAGGCGCCAACCTCCACGGCAGCGGCAAACGCAGGAGACCCTGCAGGAGCCTTACTGAATGGCGAGCAGCGTGGCTTCGTAGGCCTCGTTACGGCGAGCAACCTTGGTGAACTCAGTGATCGACATTGGCGGGCTCAAGAACATTCCCTGAGCGCTGTCGACACCCATGGCCAAGAGCGCATCGACCTGCTCTTGGTTCTCGACACCTTCAGCCACAACCACAATGCCGAGCGTCGTCGCCACATCAGCCATGCCCGCGACCAGCGTGCGGACCTGTGAGTTGTCCGTCATTGCTCGAGTAAGTGAGTGGTCGAACTTGACGGCATGAATCGGGAACTGAGTAAAGAGGGAGATGGCGTTGTAAGAGTCGCCAAAGTCGTCGAGCGCCAGCGTCACACCTTCCTTCGCGAGCTGGTGCAAGGTCGCCGAAGCGGCTTCGCACAACTGCTCGAAGCCCGACTCGACCACCTCGACCACGACGTCGTTTGCCGCAAGTCCGTTGGCTTTGATCATGTTCATGTGCCATTGGCAGTAGCGACTGAGGCCGAGCTGCGATGGATTCAAATTGATCGAAACAGCCTTGGCGGCGAAGCTCGGCGCAGCCTTTTGCAGCCCAGCCCAGTCCCGACCGAGCTGGCTGAGAGACCATTGCGTGAACTGCTCGATCAGACCAGACGACTCGACTCGTTCGAGGACAAGCGGTGGCGGAATCAGGCCGTGCTCGGGGTGCTCCCAGCGCAAGAGGGCCTCGGCACCCAACACTCCTGCTGAGTTCAGCGACTCAACAGCCTGGTAGTAGAACTCCATCTCGCCGTTGGCGATCGCAAGCGGAAGGTCGCGATCGACAGCTGCGAGCAAATCAGCTTCGGCACGAATCCTGTCGTCAAAGACAGCGATCGAATCTGCCGATCGCTTGGCGTGATACATGGCGTAGTCGGCCTCGGCGAGGAGATCCTCAGTCGACCGTGTGGACTGGTTCAGCGACGTGACGCCAACGCTCACGACGGGCTTGATGACGGCCGGACCAATGTGAACCGGCTCAGCGCAATCGTCGACCAAGCGTCGGGCAATGGCCTCCGCTGGTTCGGCATCGTCGGCCGATCGGCAAATGGCGAGAAACTCATCTCCACCCAGACGTCCAACCGTGTCGCCTTCTCGAACCGCCGCCGACATCCGTCGACTGATCTCAACGAGAAGCGCGTCGCCCGTTGCGTGTCCATGAGCGTCATTGACTCGCTTGAAACCATCGAGGTCGAGGAACAACACCGACACAGCCGTGTCATTGCGGTTCTCGATCGACTCGGCCAACACCTCGAGAATCGCTCGCCGATTCAAGAGACCTGTGAGGTGATCGATTCTGGCCACGGTTCGGACCTGCTCGACCTGACGGTGGGCGGCCAAGTACGCCGCGAGGAGCCCGGTCATCGACCGGATCTTGGTCTCGTCTTCGCCGCTGAACGGCCTGCCATCGAAGCGGCCGACATTGATGGTGCCAAGGCCTTGCCCTGCCGTCACCAGCGGTGCGACGAGTACCGAGCCGATACCGAGCTGCCACAAGGCGGACATGTCGGTCAGGTCTGAATGTGCCAGATCCGCAAGATTGATGACTCGCTGCTCGGTGAAGGCGATACCAACCAGTGAGGTGTCGAACTCGAAGGTGGTGTCGGGGGTCATGACGGTCTTGTCGCCGACCGCAAGCAACTTGAGCTTGTCGCCAGCATCGGAAAGCACGCTGATGCTGAGCCGGTCGCACTCGACAACGTCTTCCACCCAACAGGCGGTGACATCGAGAAGCTCCTGGATCGACCTTGCCGCCCCGAGGCGTTCGATGAGGGCCAACGGCAACGAAACGCTTGTCTCCGACGTATCTCGTTGTTGATTGCTCATCGTGGTCACCAGTTGTTCGGCGTCGACCCAAACGGGTCACTACGAATCAGGTCGGCCTTAAACGCACACAACTGGAGGGCGAACCCCCAACGCTCGGGTGGGCGAGGCGCTACTGAGTTCTTGACGTGGATCAGGGCAACACGTCAAGAGGTGACCCACCGCACCCGGAAACTTCTTCAACATGGTTGTCCCTTCAAATTGGGGGTACTTGCGCGTCGTGCTCAACAACGCCCGGCGGCGGCCGACACGCCACCCATCGTCTGATCCTCGGCAAAGGGACCACCATGCGTAAAAGCGCAACCGCAATCCTCACTTCATTCTTCATCCTGATTGCGGTGCTTAGCGCGTCTCCTCTCGCCGCCGTTGGCCCGGGGACCATCGATGGCAGAGCCTTCAACGACCTCAACGTCAACGGTGTCGACGACGGCGAACTCGGCGTTGCCAACGTCACCGTCACCGCCTTCGATGCAGCAAATGCCCCAGTCGCCACGGCCCTCACCGACGGCAACGGCAACTACAGCCTCACCGGCCTGACCGATGGCGTTCCCTACCGCATCGAGTTCACCGACCTCCCCGCCAACCACGAGCCGACCTTCGCTACGGGTGGCGCCAGCTCGCAGAGCACCGTGCAGTTTGCAACGCCCGAAACCGCCGGCGTCTCGCTCGGTCTCCATGTCCCGTGCGGCTCAGTCGACGATGCGGCGCTCGTCAACACCTACGACGCGGTCACCACCTGCACCGCGTTCTCAGAGACAGACAGCGTTCTGGGTCTCGGGACCCTTCGCGACCACACCTACGCACCGGGCACCCAGACGCCGCCCATGTACGACGACCCGGCGTGGAGCTGGGCAAACCTCGGCACCATCTACTTCTCGGAGTACGACGACGCTGGCAACATCTACCTGCCCGCCTCACGGTTTGGCAAAGGCGTCTTCGACACTCCAGGACTCATCGGCTACGGCAGCGGGGGGCCCGGCGCCATCTACAAGATCGACGCCGTGACGGGCGCGGTCTCAATCTTCGCCACTCTCCCCCAGCCCTCCGGTGGCACCATCGGCCCGTACCCACCGACGCAGAATCCGAACGAAGCCACCGACTACTTCGTAGAACCCGGCCTCGGTGGCATCACCTTCGATGCCCGCACCGATGTCACCTACGTCGTCAACATGGACGACGGCGGCATCTACGCCCTCGATGCCAGCGGAGCGATCGTTTCAACCCACGTTCCATTGCTGGGAACATCGACCGCAACATTCGACGATGGCGTGCCGGTGACCTTCGACAACATTCCCTTCGGCCTCGACATCAATCCAGTCGACGGGCGCCTCTACTACACCGTCCACAACGCCGCGGACCTTGTCGTGCGCTCCGTCGCTCTCGACCCGGTCACTGGCGCCATCCTTCCTGCAACCGACATCGTTGAGATCCAGAACCCTCACGCCGTTCGGCAGGGCGACTTTGGGTCTGCCCACGACGTGATCGCCGACATCGACTTTTCCATCGACGGCCAGATGGCCCTCGGTAGCTTCACGACCGGCGAGCCAGACTTCAACGACAACGGTGGGCTCTACTACAACACCGGAATCGCCGAGCTCTACAACCACACAAGCTTCAACAAGCTCTTTGTCGGTTCCTCTCCGGGCGGTTGGACCCAGACGGTAGACACCACCGTTGGCCAGGAGCGCTACAACAACGTAGCGAACGGAACGGCAACAGGCGGCGTCGCCTGGAACCAAACACCCGGCGATCCCAACGTTCCGAACACACTCTGGATGACCGGTGGTGACTTCTTCGGCGAGGACTCGAACTGGGGTGTCATCGGGTACGACCCGACCACGCTGGCGACCGATATTCCGGCAATCGACGAAGAAGATTCCACCTCCTACTACCAGTTCCTATTCCCGGTCCAGAATGGACGCGACCCCAAGGGAACCGGCGGCGACATCGACGTCTTCGGCTGCATCGCCCATATCGAGATCGGCAACGTGCTGTGGATCGACACCGACCAGGACGGTCAACAGTCACCCGGCGAGGCATTCGTTGCCGGCGTCGAGATCGGCTTGTACGACTCGACCGGCAGCCTGATCGCAACAGCAGTCACCGATGCCAACGGCAACTACGTGTTCTCCTCAGCCCCTGGCACGTCGACTGGCTCGGCACAGTACGGACTCGCGTTGGCCCCGAACACCACCTACACCGTTGGTGTGCTCGACTCGAACTTCGCCGCTGGTGGCCCGCTTGAGGGCTACGTGCCGACCGTCGCCAACGTCGAGGGGTCAGCCAACGACCAAGACGACAACTCCGACTCCGACGGCGTGCCGCTCACCGGCATTCCTGGTGTCAGTTGGGGCGCCGACTACACCACCGGCAACCTCGGCGAGAACAACCACACCATCGACTTTGGTGTGTTCAGCTCGTTCTATGACTTGTCGCTGATCAAAACCCTCGCCACCGGCCAAGCCACCACCGTCAACATCGGCGACGACGTCACCTTCACCATCACCGTCACCAACCAAGGCACCATCACCGCCAACACCTTCACCATCACCGACTTCCTCC